>JALVRF010000102.1 GCA_027025175.1 Candidatus Aminicenantota bacterium
TCCTCACAAATCCCTCCGCTCCATAAACTATCCCCTCCGCCCTGTAGGAAAGTGCATGCATAAGGAAAGACCGCTGAGGTTTGGTTATCTTACCTTTCCCTTCACGCTCTATCCTTCCCATCTGCTCTAATGCCTCGGAATACCACTTGAGAGAGACACCAAGTTCCTCTTCCAGCGAGCCCAGCCATCCGCATACCCCAGCCTTCCTGCACGCATAGGAACTCCAGCGATATCCATCCACTCTTCCGCTAAGACCCGCACGCACCGGGTTAAGGTCAATGTAAAGTGAGGCAGAAAGGCACCACCTTCCGTCCTCTATCCTGATGCTGCGGAAACGGTCCCTGAAAAAATGGCCCCTCCTTCCATGGCGAAGGTTATACCATTGGCTGAAACGCTGGTTCAGTTCTTTCATGAAAACGGAGATGTCCACCAGGCGACGAAGCCACCAGGAGGCGGGATGGGAGGCTACAGTGGAGGGTTTGAAAAGAAGGAGGGCTCTTCGGAGGATGTCCTGCTCTGAGATGGAGGGAGGGGGAGGCTGGAGTTTTAAAAGAAGGTGGAAGTGGTTTCCCATGATGGCGTAGGAGAGGATCTTGACGAAGAAGGTAAGGGAGAGTTTCTGAAGGAGCGAGAGGAGTTTTTCCTTTTCTGCTGGGGTGAGCATGGGGAGTTCGTCCTGGAGGTGGGAGATGAGGTGGTAGTAGGAGAGGGAGGAGGTTTTTATGTATGCTCTGGCGATGCGACTCATGGGGGAATTATATCAAATCGGACCTGTCCCGAAAAATAAAAAGTTTTTTCGGGAAGCTATCAAATTTCAGGCTTCACGGAAGAGGCCCTTACGGCCCTATCGTGGGCCCAACTCCTTATCTTCTTTATCTGCTCGGCCATGGTGGTGGAAAGGGGAACGCTATTGGTGAAGATCCTGTAAAGGTCGTCCTCTTTAACGGGTCTTCCCTGATTGAAGGCCTCATACATGGCGGAAACTATGGCCTGCTCTATTTCAGAGCCCGACCAGCCCTTGGTGATCTGGGCAAGTTGATAAATGTTGAAATGCCCAGGGTCAATTCCCCTTTTTCTGAAGTGGATTCTGAA
Organism: Candidatus Aminicenantota bacterium; assembly: GCA_027025175.1. Classification (GTDB taxonomy): domain Bacteria; phylum Acidobacteriota; class Aminicenantia; order S016-38; family S016-38; genus JALSNJ01. The sequence continues at coordinate 1,093 of JALVRF010000102.1, forward strand.
AATCTCCTCCCTCTCCTTATGGGAAGGAAGATCCACGAAGAAAATCTGGTCAAACCTCCCCCTGCGGAGAAGTTCTGCCGGGAGCATGTCTATTCTGTTGGCAGTGGCCCCCACAAATACCCCTTCCTTATGCTCCTGCATCCAGGTTAAAAAATACCCTAAAATCCTGGCAGTGGAATCTGCGGTGTACTTATCGGTTATCCCGCTTTCTATTTCATCAAGCCATAAAACAGCAGGTGCAGCGGACTCCACCACCTTGAGGGCTCTTATAAAAGCCTCTTCCGGTGGGCCAGCCATCCCTGAGTAAACCAGGTTCATGTCTAAGCGGAAAAGGGGAAGTTCCCAGAGGGTAGCCACCGCCTTTATGGTTATGCTCTTTCCGCAGCCGGTGATCCCCATAACCAGAAGTCCCTTGGGAGCGTCAAGTCCGTATTCCTTCGCCTCCGGTGAAAAGGCCCTCTTCCTTTTCATCAACCAGTCCTTTAAATTATCCAGTCCCCCTATTTCTTCCAATTTGAGCCTATCGGTTACATATTCTAAAACCCCCTCCTTCCTCATTATCTGCTTCTTTTCCTCCTTAAGGGCCTCTATAATTTCGGGCCCCACTATTTTCTTCTGGTGAAAGGTCTTTTTAAGGGCAAAGGAAGCCTCGTCCATGGTAAAACCCTGGAGGGCAACGGCCATCTGGTTTATGTCCTCCCTGGTAAGATTCAACTCCAGTCCCTTCTGCCCCCTTTCCTTTAAAAAGGAAACCACCAGTCCCAGAAGTTCCTGAAATTCCGGCAAAGGGTAATCTACCACCGCCACATGTCTTTTCAACTCTTCGGGAAGGGAAAATACCGGGGAAAGGAGGAAGAGCCTCACTGGTTTTCCCTTCACAGAGAAGTAGACATCCCTGAACTTCCGCAGAACCTCGGGCTGCGAAAAATAACGGTGCACATCCTTAAAAAGAAAGAAACCCCTTTCTGTCCTGGATACCGCATCCAGAGCTTCCAGAAGTGAGGAAGGCCCTATTTCCTTTTTCCCCTGCCTCAAGCCCCGGGTTATGGTCCAGACGAACAGTTCTTCTCCCAGGGCTGAACGGGAAAATTCCCGAAGAACCTCCTCTATCCTCCCCTCTTCCCACGAAACTATGTATATGAGAGGATAGCCAGCAAAAATTAATTCCCTTATCTCCTCCTGGGCTTTCATAGACCTATTTTAACATTGTGGCATTGACATAAAAACTCAAGGAATACTAAAATTAAAGTATGGAAAACGAAATAGTAAAGATTCCCAGGGGTGTGGTTATATTCAGAGAGGGAGAAGAGGGAAATTTCATGTACCTCATCCTGAAGGGAAGGGTGAAGATTCTGAGGAAGGGGCAGGAAATTACCACCCTGGGAAAAGGTGATTTCTTTGGCGATCTCGGCCTTCTCACAGGACTGCCGAGAATAGCGGATGCCATATCCGAGGAGGACTGTGAATTAATTCTCGTGGACGAGAGTAGTTTTGACAAGATTGTAAAATCCGACCCTAACCTTAGCATAAGGATTCTCAGGAAACTGGCACACCGTCTCAGGGAGATGTACTCCCTTATGGACAGAATGGAAAAGGAGGAAACATCCTTAGAGGTAGAAAACAAACCCCTTCCTCCCGGGATAAAAGCCTGGTTTGAACTGGCAAAGGATGGCGAGGTTTTTCCCATAGAACAGAAAATAACCTTTATTGGACGGAAAGACCTGACCAGTTCATTCATTCCCCATGTGGATCTTTCCCCTTACGATAAAAACCGCTATATTTCCAGAAGACATGCCAGAGTAATTTTCAGAAACGGAAAATTTTACATAAAGGAAGAGGTGGGAGTTTTAAACGGGACATTTTTGAACGACAGAAGGATAAAACCCGGATTTCTCTACGACTTAAAGGACGGAACCAAGGTCACCCTGGGAAGGCTCACCCTGATTTTCCACAGTAAAACAAAAGAACCCTCTCAATAGCCCTCAAGGAGCCTTTCTCCGAGAACCTCCGGAAGTCCCTGATTTATTATTTTTTCCTTCGCCTTCTCCGCTGGATAAGAAAACCTGTAAAATTTCACCTGGTTCTTTTTGTCATCGTAAATCAGAAAGGTTCCCCGGGGATTCCTGTCCCTCGGCTGACCAATGGAACCCGGATTTATGGCGTAAAAAAATTCCTTCTTTAACTTCACGGGAGTATTCCCCTGCTCCAGAGGGTGGTAAATAGCCACAGCATCCTTTTCCGGCGGAAATTCATATATGGCGGGCACATGGGTGTGTCCGAAAAAGCATATTCTCTCCCCTGAAAATTCAATAGCCTCAAGGGCTTCGGCCGGGGTAAAAATGTAATGGTCCTCGTCAAAGGGGGCACCGTGACAGATGCAAATTCCATCCCTGAGCCTGAGGGGGCCTCTTTTGAAAGTTTTCAGAAACTGGATAGAAAAGGGACTTAATTTCTTCCTTGTCCAGTTAAGAGCCTCAGCGGCCACCGGATTGAAGAGCATGGTGGTATCAAGGCCCAGGGCCACTTTATCGTGATTCCCCATTACTGCTACCAGGTTCGGCAGAGAGGCCAGGGTTTCCATCACCTCGTTGGGGTTGGCTCCGTATCCCACCGCATCCCCCAAGAAAACAAAGGCGTCGGGCTTAAGGCTCCGGGCCTTTTTCAAAAAGACATTAAAAGCCTCCAGATTGGAGTGAATATCAGAGAAGATTAAGTACTTCACGATAAAGCTCCTCTGCGCGATAGGAACTCCTCACCAGGGGACCGGATTCCACCGCCAGGAATCCCATCCCGAGCGCAATCTCCTTCCACCCCTCAAATTCCTCAGGACTATAATACCTTTCCACCGGAAGATTTTCAAAACCAGGTCTTAAATACTGACCTATGGTCAGGATTTTAACCCCAACATTTACAAGGTCCCTGAGAGCCTCCCTAACATCCTCGTCTTTCTCGCCCAGGCCAAGCATAATTCCCGACTTGGTAATCAGTCCTTTCTTCCCATAGTATTCAAGCACACCGAGGCTTCTCCTGTAAAAGGAACGGGGTCTTCCTATTTTAGGATAAAGGGAAAAGGGAACCTCAATATTGTGGTTAAGAACAGAAGGGGGCTCCTGAAGGAGAACCTCAAGGTTTTCCTCTCTCCCACCAAAATCCGGTATGAGAACCTCAACCCCGGCTTCCGGAAGGGCCTTTCTCACCTCTTTTACCGTGGTCAAAAAATGGGAGGCTCCCCCATCGGGAAGGTCGTCCCTGGTGACCGAGGTGATAACCACATAGGAAAGTCCCATCTCCGCTGCCGCCTCCGCCACTTTCACGGGCTCCTGGGGATCGAGGGGCATAGGTCTTCCGTGTTTTACAGCACAGAAACCGCACTTCCTGGTGCATATATCCCCCATTATCATGAAGGTGGCTGTTCCCTCCCCCCAGCACTTTGATACATTGGGACAGCGGGCCTCCTCACATACCGTGTGCAATCCTCTTTCTCTGAGGATTTTTCGGATCCTGAAGTATACCTCTCCCCCTGGAAGTTTTCTTCTCACCCAGGGGGGTATTCTCTGCAAATCAAACTCCTCCCCTTTCCCTTCTCATCTTCTTTCTTATTCGTTTGAGGGCCTGAAGTTTTTTCAACCTTCTTCTGACACCGGGCTTTAGATAAACCGAGTGCTTCTTAATCTCACTGATAATGGCTTCCTGCTGGACCTTGCGCTTGAAGCGCTTGAGAGCGGATTCAAA
>JALVRF010000103.1 GCA_027025175.1 Candidatus Aminicenantota bacterium
GCCCAGGCCCTTAGGGCCTGCGGGGAAAATGTGGAATTTCTAACACTCCCCACAGACCACCTCTTTCTTCCATCCCCCACTGGCGAAGTCTCCCTTTACGGTTTTCTTATTTATACAGGGAAAACCCCTGATCCCCTCCTTTATCAAAAGGTGGCAGATTGGATATTGGAGGGGCTAAAGAAGGGAAAGGAGAATTAAGAGGGAGACAAGGGCGAAGATAATCTTAAAACCGAAGATGGGGATGTAAAGGAGCCCTAAGAGGAAACCTGCCAGGGAAGAGCCCACCAGGTCCCAGAGGAACATTTTTGAAGGGGCCTTCACCCTGTGGGCAAGATAACCGAATATGCCCCCTTCCCCTGCACCCAAAAGGGGAAATACGGCATAGAAGACCCAGGCAGGAGGCTGTTTCAAAAGAAGGGGGAGGGCGGAAACTAAAAGGAGAATTAAAAGGGAGGCTCTTTTTTTCAGAAAGAGCGAACCCAGGCCGAGAAAGGCCATAACAAGGCCAACAAAGAGGCTAACTTGGAGGTATAGGTTTCCGAACTGGAACTGGAAGAGGAGAAGGTAAAGAATTTCCAAAGAAAAGGCGGAAAAACTTATAACCCCCATAAGGTATTCCTTCCTGAGAATCAGCCCGGGCAGAAGAAGGAGGAGGGGAAGGAGAAACCAGGGGGAGCTTTTAAGAATGGGAAAGGATGGGAAATAATGTCTTAGCCACTTCACCAAGGAATAAAGGTAAGTAATGGGATTAGAGGAAACTATGACCCTTCCGCCGCTGAGGGCTTCCTCAGTTCTGCGGACCAGAAGGGGATTCATCTCAAATTCCATCTGCACCGGAAGATAAAATTCCGGTTCTATCCCCTTTTCCCGGAGAAATTTCCTGTATGCTTCAGGGGTTATTTCAATTTTCTTCCTGGATGCCATTATGAAGATTTTCTCTCCAGGAACGAAAACCACATGGGGATAGGCAGTTTTTAGGGATGCGTAAACCGAAGCGAGGATTTTGGAATCCACATCCGAAAAATATTGCCCTCCTGGAAGGGCCAGGGAAAGGCGGGAAAAATGCCGGGAGGCCTTTTTGAAAAACTCCTTAGTGTAAAACCTCATGGCAGAGGAGGAAGAAGGGGGAGGAAGGTCAAGTATGAGAAGGTCGTAATTTTCTCTCACATTATTTACCATCTTTACTCCGTCCCCTCTGTAAAAATTAATCCCCTCCGAAGGGAAAAACCTTCTGGCCAGTTGGGCAAGCACCGGGTCAGGTTCCGCATAAAGAATCTTCAGGCCCTTTATTTTCCTGAGGTATCTCAAGCACCTTCCCCCTCCACCTATCAGGGCTATTTCCCTTCCCCCTGGAACCAAAGAAAGAAGAGCAAGTTTTTCCGAAGGAGCAGGGGGAAAATCATAGAGTTTCTCGGAATTTTCCCAGAGGGTCCTCTGGCCCTGATATTCTGTAAGGGTTATTTTTCCGTAGGGCGATTCCAGGACCTGCTCCACCCTTAAAGGCCTGAAAAGCCAGCCCCAGGTAGGGTTGTCTAAAAAGGGCAAAACTAAAAGCAGAAGAAGGGTTATTATTGCCTCCTTTCTGAGGCCTAAGAGGAAAATGAGGAGGGAGAAGAAAGCAAAGGAAAGGGCAGCGGAGGAGAAGGAGTGAAATTCAGGAAGAAGAAGGAAATAGAGGACGAGGGAAGCTAAGAAGGAGCCAAGGGAATCTGCCCCGTAAACTAAGGAAGGAGAGGAGAAAGCCCTGGTTAAAGAAGAGAAAAAACCGCCGGATATGGAGGAAAATCCTCCCATTATAATAAAGACAACGGGATAGAACCAGAGGGATGGGAGGGCTCCAGGGGAGGGCCTGGCTAAGGGGAGAATAATTCTCACCGAGAAGAGGGAAAGGAAAAAAAGAGGACCTATAAGAAGGAAAAGAAGCCTGTAATTGACTTTTTCCCAGAGAACCGCCCCAAGTCCTGCCCATAGAAGGTAAAAGGTAAAATAAAGGGCAACGACCAGTTCGTTGGCAGGGAGAAGGGAAAGAACCTCCCTCAGGAAAATTATCTGGGCTGCAAAGGAGGCAAACCCTGCGGCAAAACTAAGACCAAACCCCAGGAATCTTTTCTCCGCAGAATTTACACTTCCCATGTTTTATGTTGAACTCCTTGATCTCGTAGCCAACCCTTTTGATAAGAGCCCGCTTGCACTTAGGACAATAGGTGGTCTCTGCAGGATGTCCTGGAACATTTCCCACATAAACGAATTTTATACCCTCCCCCATGGCCACCTCCCTGGCCCTCTCCAGGGTGCGAACAGGGGTAGATGGAAGATTTTTCAGAAGGTACATGGGGAAAAACCTGGAAAAATGCACTGGAACATCAGGCCCTATGTTTTTCACCATCCACCGGCTCATCCTTTTTATGTCCTTCATGTTGTCGTTGAGACCCGGTATGACTAAATAAACTATCTCCAGCCACTTCCCGCTTTCCGCAGCCATCACTATGGCGTCCAGGACGGGTTTCAAATTGCCACGGACTATTTTCCTGTAAAACTCCTCGGTAAAGGCCTTGAGGTCAATCTTTACCCCGTCCATGGCAGCCAGAATGTCCTTCCAGGGTTTTGGCCTCACATGGGCCCCTGTGATTATCACATTTCTTATTCCCAATCTGGTGGCAAAGGAAGCGGTATCCAGCATGTATTCCACGAAAATTATTGGTTCCGAGTATGTATAGGCAATTATAGGGGCAGCGTATTTATACGCCAGTTGGGCGGTCTGCCCGGGAGGAATCTTGTAAAACCTAACCTGCTCTGGCCTTACCTGGGATATTTCCCAGTTTTGACAGAACTTGCAATTCACATTGCAACCGGCGGTGGCTATGGAAAAGGCTTTTCTTCCAGGAAGGAAATGGAAAAGGGGCTTTTTCTCTATGGGATCTATGGCTAAAGTAACTGGCCTTCCGTAAACCAGGGAGACATATTTTCCTCCCTGGTTCTCCCTTACCCCACAGTATCCCCTTTCCTTATCTCCCACAATGCACAGGCGGGGACACAGGAGGCATCTTACCCTGCGGTCCGGGAGTTTCTCGTAATACCTGGCCTCGTGATGGGAAAGGTCCGGTGCATTTTTTGCCTCAGCCTCAAACTCCAGGGAAGGAATAACCAGTCCTGCCCCTAAAAGTTTTAAAAAATCCCTCCTTTTCATAATTCCACCACCTGATATTTGGTTTTGCCTATCCCCATTTTCTCTGCGGTAAATATCCAGTGGGGCTCTCTTCCTTCCTCCTTAAGAGAAGGAAGTCCTGCCCTTGCCCTTAATTTTTCAATTAACCTCCAACCAAAGTGGTCTACGGCCACGGGGTCCCTTCCCAATATAAGCACTCCGGGCTTTGCGAACCACCTGGAGTGATAGGAGGGGCCCCGGTGAAACTGGGCCCTGGTTGCGTCTATTATGGAAAGGGTATGGCGGGAGGAGACGGGCCTCGTAAGGAAAACCTGGGGAATGAAGGGGTCGCATCCATCGTCGTGATATTTGTTGGGATTGTGGATGGCGCCGTAATAATTCTTCATGGAAAGGGTAACCCCTGCCATGTCGTGGTCCTTAAGGACTGCCAAGGAAATGGAAGCGTCGGCAAAAACCTGTATCCTTGAAAAAAGAGAGCCCACCTCACCGTAGGTGAATAGTCTATCCCAATATCCCACCCTTGGGGAGTCGGTGGCAATTACCTTTATTTTTCCCCGCCTCTTTATCCTATATCCTGCCCTTTTAAGTTCCCATTCGCTCCTATCCCAGATTATAACTTCTCCTGAGCCGGCGGAGAGGGCCACTTTTGCCAGGGAAGAGGCAAGGGAAGGAGAGGTGGAAATTTTAGGACCTCCCAAGGTGTTTACCTTCAGGGAAAGAACCCCTGAGGAGAAAAGGTTCTGGAGGCAAATCTTGTCTCCTCGGCACATCTCCCTGAATGCCTTTCCCAGGGCGGCCTCAAAATTTCCCCCAATCCTCACCACATAAACCTTCATACAATTATTTTATCACTTTGACAGGGCGACCACTTCTCCCTTCATGTCAGCAAGTATGATTTTATCTTTAAGAACCAGGGGAGAACAGTAAGAGTGGGCTTTCAGGGAATAAAAGTCCTTTAATTTTCCGGTTTCAGAATCAAGGCGATAAAGGTTTCCGTCGCTGTCAACCAGGTAAACTTCCTGTTTTGAAAGATAAGGCTCTGCCACTATCCTGGACCTGGCCCTGAAAATCCAGACGGTTTTTCCATCCCTGTCCAGGAGAAAGGCCTCCCTGCCGGAGCAAACCGAAATTCTGTCCCCCCGCGGAAATGGGGGAGATACCACAGGGACAGGGAATTTTACCTTCCAGAGAGGACGGCAATTTTCCGGATTCATCACGTAAAGGGTTTTTCTGCTAACGAAGGCAATCCTGTTCTGCCAGACCACGGGCCCTTCCATCCCAGGTCGGTGGGTGCTGAAGGAGCAGGTAATTCTCCCGCCCGGGGATAAACTGAAGAAGTGTCCCCTTATGTCTCCAGCATAAATATTCCCGTTGAATTCCACAGGGGGAGTGTAAATGGGTCCTTTAAGTGGGGTTTCCCACATCACCCGTCCTCTTTTACCGTCAATTTTGTATAACTCCCCGCTGGTGTCTCCCAGAATTATGTAAGGGCCGAAAATCAGAGGAAGGGAGAAAAACTCCCCCTTCAGTTTCATGGAAATATTTTTTCCGGTGGCGAGATTGAATAAGTAAAGGAAACCCTGAATAGTTGGCACCACCAGAAGCCCGTCCCTGAAACCGAAGCCCATGAGTTCAGTGCCCCTGAATCGGTATTCCCACACGGGCCTTCCGTCTTTCTGGTCAAGGATATAGAAGCGAGAGAGACTGACCAGCACTATTTTCCCTTCCCAGTCCCTGGGCATACAATAAACGGGATGGTCCCCAAGGTGGGTTCTCCATAGAAGGGAAAAGGCCTGAATGGGTAAAAATAAGATCAGCAAAAAAAGGGCTCTCCTCATGTCTTCATCCCCCGAACGCTGAAAATGGTTATAAAGGGCAGGAATCCTGCCATGTATCTTGGGAGTCCCATAAAGGCGAGAATGGTGAATACAAAACACAGGAGGGCAATTAATGGATATTTAAATCTGCCCCATTCCCTGAGCCCTTGTAGAAGCCCAAGGAGGGCAAAGAGATAGAGGAAAATTTTCACCCCCTCTGAAAATGGCGTATAAAATTTAAAACGCAAAAAGGAAATTCCATAACACCTTGAGTATGGGGCCCCGGGTGGGTGCCATTGTCGGTTCTTGGGCTCCTTCCAGAAGGTCCAGTATATCTTTCCCGGGAGCAGGCGAAGTATATTTCCGGGATGCCTGAGATTGTAAAGGATAACATCCTTTTTGCTTTCGGGGTTATAGCCCATCTCCCTGAATTTTCTTTTAATCATGAGAAGGGAAGCCCAGCCTCCGGTGGAAAAGGGAGAATTTCCCCACAAAAACGAGTATTTACCCCCTTTGTTAATAACAACGACCTCCTTCTCTCTTAAATAACATCGGATTTCCCAGGGAAGAATCGTCAGGGAAAAAACAGCCAGGAAGAGCAGGCCTCTTTTCCTTTTCAAAATTCCCCAGAAAAGGGCCAGGGGAAGACCCATGGCTCTGGTCAGGGTGGCCAGGCCCAGAAAAAGCCCGGACAGCAGGGAAGAGGTCCCTTTCACCTCTAAAACTAAAAACAGGGAAAGAACCAGGAAAAATAGGAAGAGCCCCTCTGATTCTATGCTCACATAATAGATGGTATATCCAGAAAGCCCAAAAAGAAGAAGTAAGACAATGGGATTGAGATTAAATTTCCCGGCCAGTTTAAACAGAAGGAAAAGAACCGCCATAAACATCAGGGTTTTCAGGAAAATATAAACGGTCCAGTTTCTGGAGAAAGCCCAGACGAATCCTGCGTTGAAAAGGGTGGTCAGGGGAGGCCAGTAACAGGGCCCATTTCCTCCTATAAGTATCTCCTCTCCCAGGGAAAAACCCCTTAATATGCTTTCGGCTCTCATCAAATATTCAAAATTGTCAAAATAAAGGTATCCCCTGGGACTTATTTTGTAGAGATAAATACCCTGGGCCAGGAATAGAAGACTGAGAATCAATATCACAAAATAGGGAAAATATTTCTTCCTTACCAGAGGAGACAAAAAGAGAAGGAGGAGGGCTAAGGGTAGGAGAAATATTTCAAGGAAATGCCAGGGAACCAGAAGGGGAATTTTCTCATCCATGGTTTCAAGAAAAATTCCCTTTTTCCTCAGATAGAAATTTTCCCCCCTGGCCACGGTAAAATTTCTCAATCCATAGAGTTCTCCTCTTTTCAATCTAAGAACCATTCTCTTCTTCCTGAACTCCAGGAGCTCCCCGGCATGGGAGGAACGGAGAAAATGCACCGGTTTTTTCCAGTTTATAACCCTTAATCCGTTAATGAAAGCCGCCCTGGAAGTGAGCAGTATCTTAGTTTTTCCCGAATAAAACCTCAGGTTGAAAAGAAAAGTGGCCAGAATTAGGAGGGAAGCAGCGATAATCGCCGGAATTTTTCCTGCCCTCTTCAGGGCCCAGAGAAGCCCGGAGATGAGCAGGGAATAGAGGAAGAAAAACCAGAACCAGTAAAGTGTTGGTTTCCCACTGAGAAGAAGTTCTGATTTTATAAGGAAGGGCCTGGAGAAATAAATCACCTTGGTTGAAAGTAAAAGTAGATATAGGTTAGAAAGGACAAGGAGCAGGGCAAGTTTATTTTCCCTTTTAAGGAGATAGTAAACTATAAGAAAAACAATCGTCTGAACTGCTAAGAACCATAGTCTGGCAAAGGATGGAAAGGAAAAATTGCCGGGAAAACTCTCACAAAAAGAAAGCAAAAGGCCGACCGCGAAAATGAGAAGAGGCTGTCTTTTCATTCCACCCCTCCGGGATTATAGAACCTTTTAACAACTCCTTCAAACTCTGATATAATGAGCAACGGTGAAAGTAAAAGAATTATTTTTAATAGGCTCGGCAATACTTCTTTTGTATTCCTGCTCGCCGAAGCAAAAACCAGGACCAATACACAGGATTGAGGCGAAGATTCTGGAAACCGGAAAAGTGGAAATTGGCGGGGAAAAATTCCTGGTTAAAATAGGTAAAAAGAAATTTCGACTTTTCTCTCCGGTGGTCTTTTACTCTGGCCAGGGTAGAAAATTTTATTCCCTGGATCTGGGAGAGGTTAAAGGTGAAAAAATAGAACTTTCAGCCGACGAATTCATACTGCCCAAGGGCGGTGTCCTTCATCTTTTCCACGGTAAATATTCCTCCAAGGAAAAAGCCCAGGAGGAGATAAAAAGGCTGGGAGAGGGGTTCCCCGTCCTGCTATGGGAAAAACAAAATGGCGGAATAAAGGTTAAAATGGGGGGAAAATGGTATTACGGTGAGGAAGTGAGAATTTACCCCGAGGCAGGACTCCTTGCCGTGGATGGGAAGAGATACAGGGGAAGCATTATTTTAAGGGAAACGGCAAAGGGCATTGAGGTGGTTAACAGTGTAAATCTGGAGGATTTTTTAAGGGGATGCGGGAAGTCCTGGAAGAATTTACCTCCGGAGGCGGCAAAAGCCCTGGCGGTTGTTCTGAGAACCAGGCTCATAGCCAGTTCCGGGGTAATTTCAGCCCGTGAATTCGGCTATTCCGGGATCTCCGGGGAAATTCCAGAATTCTCTGCGGCGGTTAAGGAAACTTCCGGCGAGATTCTCGCCTACAAACAAAAACCGGTGCCGGTGCCCTTTACCCTTTCCTGCGGTGGGGAAACCGATACGGGAGGACTCCCCTACCTGAAAAGGTTCCACTGCTGGGAAAGAAAGAAATTGGTAATTTCATCGGAAATTCCTCATTTTTCCCCGGGCATTTCCATCGTGGAAGCCCTGGGGTTGCTCAATGTGGAAGACGAAGACAGGGAAATAACCCCAGCAGAGGCTCAGAAATGGCTCTGGAATTTTTCCCGTTTCCTTTCTGCTCCAAAATTCTATCCTGTAAAGGAAAAAGGAAAGAGGCCATTTCTTGAGGCCTTAGGAAAAACCCTTATGGAAATAAAACCAGGAGAGGAGTCACTGCCCTTAGAATACCTTCTGGATGCATCTGTAATTACTGAGGATGACCTCAGGGAAAACTCCCTTACCCAGGGAGATGCAGCCAGCATACTATATTTTTCCCTCAAATACCTTGGAAAGCCCCAATGGAAAAAGGGGAAACTTGAAATCAGGGATGGGCGTGCCCTGGTGGAAGGAAAAGAAATTAAGGAACCTGTCCTTTTCAGGCCCGACAAAAAGGGACTCGTTCCTGCATCAGTTCTTCTGGTTTTTGAAGGAGAAACGGTAAAATACCTTGAATCCCCCTCCGGAGAGGTTTCCGCCCTTCTGGGAGACGGGTTTTCCGGAAACGGGGAGGAAATAGTCTGGAGAAAAAGATACAGCATGGATGCGTTGAAAAAGAGATTAAATTATTTCTTTCCTGTGGGGGAAATCCAGGATATGGTGGTGAAGGACAGGCTTCCTTCGGGCGGGGTTTCTGGCCTGGAGGTGGAAGGGGAAAACGATGTTTACCTCCTGAATGAGGATGAGATTCTAAAATTTCTCGCTCTACCTTCCACCTGGTTTATTCTTGACAGAGAATACGACGATGATGGTAATATACAGGGGTTTTTCTTTATAGGAGTGGGAAGGGGAAAGGGTAGGGGTTTATGCCTCATGGGGGCGAAGAGGATGGCTTCCAGAGGCATGAACTACCGGGAAATCTTAAGCAGATACTATATTATGGAAATAAAGGGGGTGAAAAGTGGAAAAGGAAGAAAAAGAAGTCATTAACGGGGTAATAAGACTCATAATGAATAAGTGCAATATAGCCGAGGAGGACCTGGCCATTCTGATTTACGACCCCGGAGAAAAGGTTCTTAAATTTCTCTATCCTCCCAATCTCGTTGACGCCGGAACCATACCAGTAAATTCTCCCGATTCTTTAGCGGCGAGGGTATTCAATTCCGGGAAGTCCTTCCTTTCCAACAATTTTCAGGATGTGAGACACCTCAGTTTCTTCACCAAATTCACCAGGGACAAGAGACCTTTACTTAAACTCATGGCCGTCCCCATTTTTAAAGGAGGAAAGCCCATAGGGGTCATTGAAGTATCTAGCAGGGAGCCTTCAAGGAACTTCACCGAAGAGGAATTACTATCCCTTGAACAAATAGGGGAACTTATAGGGGAAAAATTCGGGGTAGATATATGAGAGAAAGACTTAAATCCCTGATAAGGGAGGTGGGTTTAAGTTTCGGAGATTTCGTTCTGGCTTCAGGAGAACGTTCCAGTTATTACATAGACCTGAGATTGGTAAACCTTCACCCCGAAGGGCTTTATCTTGCCTCCTCCCTTCTTCTGGACATGCTTCCCGAAGAAACTCAGGCAATTGGGGGAATGGGTTTGGGGGCATACCCCCTGGTAAGCGGAATGCTCCTAATAGCCAGGGGAAGGGGAAGGTCCTTTAAGGGATTTCTCATAAGGAAGGAAAAGAAGAAACACGGAAAGGGAAAGGATGTGGAAGGATGGCTTGAAAAGGGGGACAGGGTTGTCCTGGTGGAGGATGTGATCACCACCGGGGGTTCCCTTTTAGAGGCGGCAAGAAGAGTGGAAGAAAAGGGGGGAATTATAATTAAAACCCTGGCCATCCTTGACCGGGGAGGAGGAAAATCCCTGAAGGCTCATTACCCCTTTTCCAGCATATTTTCCGTGGAGGAGATAATAGGAGGTAAAAATGGACAAATTTAAGGCCTACATGAAAATAGCCGTCTTCGCTCTGGCTGTTATTTTTCTCCTGGTCTTTATATTCAGAACCTACATAATAGTTGACCCGGGCGAGAGGGCGGTCATATTCAACAAACTCAACGGCAATCTCAGGGTAGCGGAACCTGGATTTCACATATTAATCCCCTTTGTGGAAACCCCCACCCTTTACGATGTTAAAGTCCAGACATACACTATGAGCAAAACCCAGTGGGAAGGAGAAGTAAAAGGGGATGACAGCCTTAAGGCTTTAACCAGGGAGGGGCTCATAGTTTTCCTGGACATATCCGTCAGATTCCACCCTGACCCTCAATATTTAACCCAACTGCACAAAAAAATCGGCCCAGAATACATAAACAAGGTGGTAAGACCCCAGGTAAGGAGCATCGCCCGCCTTACCATTTCCGGTTATTCCGTGGAGGAGATTTACTCCGGAAAGAGGGAACTCATACAGAAAACCATAGAGGAGAAACTCCGGAAGAGATTTCATGAAAACTATGTGGTCCTGGACGAAGTCCTTCTAAGAGATGTGCGTTTCACCCCGGACTTTGAAAAGGCCATAGAGAGAAAACAGATTGCCCAGCAGGAAGCCCAGAGAATGAAGTATGTGCTGCAGAAGGAAGAGATGGAAAAAAAGAGGAAGATAATTGAGGCTCAGGGAGAAGCAGAGGCGCTGAGGCTCAAGGGAAAAGCCCTGGCCGAAAACCCCCAACTCATCCAATATGAATACATAAAGAAAATAGCCCCCACGGTGCAAACCATAATCACCGACGGAAAAACCATAATAAGCCTTGGGGATATATTTAAGAAAAAATGAAAAAGGGGCCCTGGAGGCCTTCTTAAAAGTTATAGAACACCATGGGGTAGCCCTTCATCCCACGGATACGGTTTACGGTCTTGGAGCCTGCGCCTTTTCCCTTAGAGCCCTGCGGAGAATTTACCTGTTGAAGGAAAGGAAACCCGAAAATCCTTTCCTGGTCCTGGCCAGCCCGGAAAAAATTCCTGCCCTTGTGGAATTTATTCCGGCTTCCCTGAGAAAAATCTGGAAGCAATACCTGAAATACCCCATAACAGCCATCCTTCCTGCAAAGCATCCATGGCCTTTCATAACAAAAAAAGGAAAAATAGCCGTGAGAATTCCGGCTGAGGCCTTTCTCCAGCAGGCCTTAAAAAACCTCCCCTGCCCCATTGCCTCAACCAGCGCCAACCCCTCCGGAAAAATCCTCACCCGGGACAGGGCCTTCATCTATTTCGCAGATAAGGTTGACCTTATTGTTCTGGGAAAGGAGCCAGAACCTCTTCCCTCCACCATAATAGATTTCACCCTACCCCATCCCGTAATCTTAAGAAAGGGGGCCTATCTTCCCCTTATCCTTTAAGGCAAGAACCACGAAGCCCTCAGCCCTATTTCCGTGCATGGTGATAAAGGGCTTCCTCTCCATTTTCAGGATTTTAAACCCGGCTCCTTTTAAAAGGCCCTCAAGTTCTTTCTTTTCCACATGACGAAAAATCCCCCCGTGGGAGGAGCGAAAAACTCCGTAGCGACCGAATTCCTTTCTACCTTCCTCGTATTTTTCCCTGTAAAACCTGTTCACAGCAAAGGCGGAGATGAAAAGCCTTCCTCCCCCCTTCAAAATCCTGAAGGATTCCCTGAAAACTTCCTCCCTTTCCCTTTCACCGATCAGTGAGGACAAAACCCCAACCAAAAACGCCCCTTCAAAACAATTTCCCCTGAAGGGAAGTTTCTCCGCTTTTCCCTGCACTACCCTTGCGAATTTCACCTTTTCCAACGGGGAAAAAACGAAATCCACCCCGAAGAGGTTGCGAAAACCCATTTGACGAAGATGGAGAAGAAGCCTCCCGGGACCACAACCAACGTCCAGCAGGGCCGCATAGCGGTCCAGACCGTCAAGTTCCTCCTTCTGAGGCAGAGGGGCGGAGTAACCCTTCCCCTCCGCCCATAATTTCCTGTTAAAATTTGCCATTCCCCTTTTTGAAAATTCTTGATTTTTCACCTGTAAAATTTTAATATAATTACAAAACATTTAGGGAGGCTTATATGGAAGCTTTAAAGAAAAGCTCAAGGATGTTGTTGGGGTTGCTTCTTTTGGGCTTTCTAATATCTCCTGTTTGGGCTATTAAACCCAGGCCTAAGATTCACAGGCCAGTAAAAATCCTCAGGAATTACAAAGCAGCTGTGCGCAAGATTGATGTGCGAAGGCTCAGGAAGATTCCTCCAGGAAGGATTATTCCTTTCTCTAAAAGGCAAAGAATAATATCCCTTAGAAATAGGAAATTCCGCCTGCTCAAGCGGGGAGATTACGATCCTGTTGTTCAAAGAAAACTTCCTTCCCTTCTTATGCCAGCTCCCCTTATAAGTTTTGAGGGACTTGACTACGCCAACTGGGGTGCCGGGGTTCCCCCGGACACTAACGGAGATGTGGGAAGGTCCAATGTAGGAGCCCAGAACAAAGGCTACTACATCCAGACCGTAAATACCTCCATAGGAATCTTTGATAAGTCCGACGGGACTCAGGTTGCCGCCTTCAAATTTGATGACTTCTTTGATGGGACAAATACCCCCTGCGATAACAACAACAATGGAGACCCTGTGGTCCTCTACGACCGCTACCTTGACCGGTGGATAATCACCGACTTTGCATGGACCAACCAGAACGACCCCTACGAGTGCTTTGCCATGAGCAAGAGCAATGACCCTGTCTCCGGTGGATGGTACATGTGGGGAGTGAAGTTTAACGATTACAGCGGAACCAACACACCCAATGTTTTCAACGACTATCCCAAGATGGGTGTGTGGGACGACGGTTATTATGTGACCTTCAACGACTTCACAAGCAGCCTCATAGGTGTTACTGTCTGGGCCCTGGACAAGAACTCCATGTCCAACGGAAACATGAACCTTGTGGCCTTCTTCCTGGATAAAAACAACGATCCCTATGCAGCATCCCTTCTTCCTGCAAACGCCAAAAGCCCCACTCCCCCACCATCTGGATCTCCCAACTACCTGGTTAGCATTGGTGACGACGCCTGGGGAGGAGGGATAAACCACGATTCCATCGCTGTTTACAAATGCGATGTGGATTGGTCCAATCCATCAGGAGCCACCCTTACAGGGCCCACAGTGGTAAATACGGCTGCCTTTGATTCAAATATGTGCGGCTACAGCAGGAACTGCATTCCCCAGAAGGATACCAATGTAGGCCTTGATTCCCTTTCAGACAGGGCCATGTATTCTGCCTTTTACTGGAACTACGGTAATCATGAGACCATAGTTTTCGTTCACACTGTTGATGCGGACGGCTCTGACCATGCTGGAGTGAGGTGGTATGAACTGCGGGATCCTGGAGGAACCCCCACCATTTACCAGCAGGGGACCTATGCCCCTGATAGCAACCACCGCTGGTTGGGCTCCGGGGCCTGCGATTCCAACGGAAACATTGCCATAGGTTTTAGCATATCCTCCTCTGACATGTACCCTGGCGTAAGGTATGCTGGAAGGAAGGCCTCCGATCCCCTGGGAGAACTCACCCAGGGCGAGGCTACTCTTCAGGCTGGAGGTGGTTCCCAGACTCACTCTTCCGGCCGCTGGGGAGACTACTCCATGCTAACCATAGACCCGGACGATGATTATACTTTCTGGTACACCACTGAATACTATGAGACCACCGGAACAAACTGGCATACAATAATAGGCGCCTTCAAGTTTGCCCCTCCCGGGGACAATCCGCCCAATGTTTCAATAACCAATCCCCATAATGGAGACACCGTCTCTGGCACGGTTACCATAACCGCTGATGCTAGCGACGACAACGGAGTTGACAGGGTGGAGTTTTACATAGACGGTGTTTTAAAACATACGGACAACACTGCCCCCTATTCCTATGACTGGGACAGCACCACTGTGGGAGATGGCAATCACACCATAGAGGCCAAGGCCTACGATACTGCCAACCAGGTTGGCACTGATCAGATAACCGTAACCACCGACAACGGTATACACCCCATGCTGGTGGTGGACCTTGACGGAAACAAAAACAGTTGTACTGATATAAGGGATGAACTTCAGAACAAGGGCTATGCCGTAAACTATGTAAC
>JALVRF010000104.1 GCA_027025175.1 Candidatus Aminicenantota bacterium
GTATGGGAGTTCGTCTGCAAGGTGGGTGAAGATGTGGTAGTGGGCGGTGGCTGAGGGGAATTTGATGTATGTGCGGGCCAGTCTTGCCATGGGGAAATTATATCATAATAGGGTCTGTCCCTTTTTGGTGTCCCTTTTTGGTTTTGGGAATATTCGCTATGGGGAAAATAGAAGGACCGCAGAGGCCAGTATTATGCCTACGGGAAGGAGCAGGTATTTGTAAACTCTTATTAATTTCGCTCCGAAGTATTCGCAGGTAAGGACTAAACAGAGATGAAGAGGGGAGAGGAGAACCCCGGAGAATCCGCTTATGTAAAGGAGGGATATGTAATCCAGATTTTTCCCCACCATGGGAAGAAATAGGGGAAAGGCAATTCCCACGAATGCCGTATTTACCCCGGTGAGGAAGCCTATGGAGAAGGGGAGGAAAACCATTAGGAACACGAACCAGCTTCTGTGGGCAGAGAGAAAGGTCTTCATAAGGGGAAAAAGTGAAGAATCCTCCACCAGGCCCTTAAAAATCATAACCGAAAGGAGAATAAGGAGAATCCTGTAATTGAAAGCCCTGAGAAAAAGGTGGGTCCATTTTGAGGGGCGTATTGTCAAAACTAAAGAGAAAAGAACCACCATGGCCACAGAAACTATCAATGGCAGTTTGACAAACAGTATCAGGAGAATTATGAGCAGTATTTCCCATGTCCCTTCTAAGAATTCTCTTATGGGCCTTTCTCCCTTTCCTCTGTAGGGGGATAATTTAGAGAAAAACGGGAAAACCACCGCCAACCCTCCAGCCAGGGCAATGAGGGTGAAGTAGAACTGGTGTTTCATGAGGTCCACGGCCTTTATGCCGAAAACGGTCACGGTTAAAATGAAACCCTGATAGAGAGGCCAGAAAAACTCCCATATGTGCCGGAACCAGTAATTGACAAAGGTTTTTAACTCAGGAGAAAGGTTTTCTCCCCTTAGGCTTTCTTCCACCATGGGAGCGGAAACTAAGGCACCCCCCGGCATGGGAAGAAGGCCAATTATGGCAGGCGACAGGGTAGCCAGGAGGAATTTTGAGGAGGAGAGACCGCTTATTCCCTGAAGAAGCCTCCCTAAGGAGTTTTTCTCCCTCTGAATTTCCACGAGAAGGAGCACTAAGTAAATTAGAAGGAGGAGTTTTAAGGTAGGCCAGGCTGTTGATGCTTTCAAAGCGGATTTTATTATTTCCGCAGGTCCCATCCTGAAGAGAATCCCCAGCAAAAGACCGGAGCCCAGAACCACTATGGAAAGGTGCAGTCTAAGAGCCAGCAATGTCAGAAATAAAATTACTACTATCCCCAGTTTTAGAATCATGGACTTCTTATTCTATCACCTCTGGCATTTTTATGGGGAGATTATTATAACCACCTCCCCCTTACCCTGCCATTCCAGAAATTCCGAAAGCCTCCCCCTTAAAACCTCCTCGTGGACTTTGGTTATTTCCCGGTGGATTTCACAATCCCTGTCCCCAAAAACTTCCAGGGCTTTTTTAAAGAATTTCCCCGCCCTGGAGGCTCTTTCAAAAAACACTAAGCATCCGGGAAAATCCCTGAGGTTTTCCAGTTCCTTTTTACCCTTTCTTTTTGGAAAACCCCAGAAGGCGAACCTGGCACATGGAAGGGAAGATACCGATAGGGCCGCTGTGAGGGCAGAGGGACCCGGCACAGGGGTTAGTTTGACACCTTCCTGGACTGCCCTTTTTATTAAAATGGCTCCTGGGTCGCTTATTAATGGGGTTCCGGCATCGGTGAGGAGGGCGGCTTTTTTCCCTTCCAGAAGTTTTTTAAGGAGCCCCTCGGCCTTTTCCCTCTCCCTGGGAGCGTAATAACTGACCAGAGGCTTTTTTATCCCGTAATGGCCAAGGAGCTTGCCTGTTCTTCTGGTGTCCTCGCAGATTACAAAGTCCACTTCCCTCAGCACCCTTAAAGCCCTGAGGGTTATGTCCTCCAGGTTTCCTATGGGAGTGGCTACTACGAAAAGTTCAGGTGAGGACATCCCTGCTGTATAGGAAATCCCTGCCCACGGTTCTCGTGGAAATCTTCAAGATCTGGGGTGGGAGCCTTTTGAAGTGGTTTTTGTATATTTTATCCACTATTCCCCGAACCTTTTCCTTTCCATAACTCCTTTCCACCTCTTCAACCGGTTTCCTTAAGTCTACCAACTCATAAAGAATCTTATCAGCCTCCTGGTAGGTTATACCCAACTCCCCCTCATCGGTCTGTCCCACCCATAGGTCTGCGCTGGGCTTTTTCCTGAGGATTTTCTCAGGGACCCCCAAATGCCTGGCAAGAACCCTAACCTGGGTTTTGTAGAGGTCCCCTATGGGATTTATAGCAGAGGCAAGGTCCCCGAAAATGGTCCCATATCCCAGAAGAATCTCGCTTTTGTTGCTGGTTCCTATAACCAGTCCCCCTTCCCTGGCGGATATGTCATAGAGAATGCTCATCCTTTCCCTGGCCATTTTATTTCCCCGAAGCACCTTATTATCCGTGGGCATTTTCTCGAAATAGGCCTCCACCATGGGGGTAATATCTATAAGGTAATGTTTCACCCCAAGGGTTTTTACCACATCCATAGCATCCTCCACAGAAGATGGGGAACTTACCCTGTGGGGCATTATGACCGCTACGGCGTTTTCAGGCCCCACGGCCCTGGTAAGAAGATAGAGGACGGTGGTGGAATCAAGACCTCCGGAGAGTCCCACGATCCCCTTCTTCATTCCTATCCTTGAAAGTTCAGTTCTTATAAAGTTCACTGCAAGATTTTCCACGATTTCAGGATTAATCCTCATTGAGAATCCTCCTTATTTCTCTGTAAATCACCCGGGGCCTTTCGTCCCGCAGAGCAGGAAAGAGAACCCTTGCCCTTCTCAGTTCCTTCCTTTGGTAGGCGAAAATGCCCAGGTCCTCCTCCAGGTCCCTGAGCCTCAGTATCTCCTCGCCGGTGGGGGAATAGGCGTGGGAGCCTCCTCCGAAGGCCATTCCCCCGTCAAATCCCACCCTGTTGGCATAGGCCACATATACGGTAAAGTGCCTGGAAACCACCTTGCTCATGTTCTCCCACATGGCAATGGAAGGGAAACCGTCCTGGGGATAACCCCTGGCAGGGGAGGCCGAAAGCACCACCAGAAGGTCAACCTTCTGTAGGAAGTAAACATAACTGGAGGAGGGGTGAAGATAATCATAGCAGATGAGAATTCCCACCCTTCCCAGTTTCCCGTCATAAAAGGCCCTGAACCTGTCCCCCTCCGCAAAGAACCTTTTTTCCTCAAACATGGAGTAATTGGGGAGAAAAACCTTGCGGTGAATGTGAACAAGTTTTCCCTCCCTGAAGAATCCCGCAGCATTGAAGAAGAGGTCGTCCTCCTCCAGGACGAAACCCGTAAAAAAGGGAAGAATCCTGGAACCTTCCTTTAGTTTTTCCATTATGGGATGGCCTTCTTTTATGGCCACATCTGGAACGAGGTCGTAAAGTTCATATCCGGTAAGGGCCAGTTCGGGAAATATAACTGCCTCTGCTCCCTTATCCTTTGCTTTTTGAAGTATTTCCAGATGCTTATCTAAGTTTTGCTCTACTTTCCCAACCGCTGGGCCCATCTGGGCTATGGCTATGTTCATGAAGGCCTCCTATTTGAATTTACAGCCTCAGAAATTATAAACTAAAAACCGTGAAGAGGATAATATTTATAACCTGGGCCCAGGAAGGCACTTACGGAAGGATGCGAAGGAGCCTCCTTCTTGCCTCTGCTTTAAAGGGAGAGGGCGAGGTGGGCTTTGCCGTAAAATGCCGGGGAAAGACCTTAGCATACCTTATAGATTCCGGTTTTCCCTATTCCTTTCTTGATGAGGGGGTTGCGGAGGCTGACCTTTACATAGTGGACCTTCCTTTCTGGGAAGCCTCCCTCCCTGGTAAGGCAATTTTTTTTGACACCCAGGGAAAGGATGGGATAAAGACCCTTCCCCTTCCTGAGGGGGGAAAATTTCAGGTTCTTTCCCCCAGATACCGCCATTTTCACCTCCTTGAAAAGGAGATAAGACCCAGGGGGAAAAAGGTGCTGGTAAGCCTATCCACCAGGGCAGATACAGAGGAGGTGGAAAGGGCTATAAGGGCGGTTTTAAATGAAGGGCTTTTTCCCATCCTCGCTCCCCATCCCCAGACCCCTAAGCCCTGGCTTTCTTCGCTGAGACGGAAATACGAAAAACTTAAGCTCCTGGGCCCTGTAAACGACCTGGCCAGGGCCATGTGGAAGGCGGACATGGTTCTTATCTCAGGGTTTATAAAACCCTTTGAGGCCGCCTCTGTGGGAGTCCCTGCGGTTTACTGGGAAGAGGAGCCCGCAAGCAGGGAATTTCAGGCCCAGGGGGCAGGTAAAATTTACACCCCTGGAATACTTAAAAGACTGTACGAAAACCCTGAGGAGAGGGAGGAGATTTCCAGGAGGGCCAGGTCCCTGGTGGACGGGCTCGGATTTTACAGGGTCCTTCGGAAAATAAGGGAGGAGGTTTGAGGGTTCTTTTCGTAGCCCCCCAGCCCTTTTTCATCCCCAGGGGAACCCCCATAGCCGTGGCTAATTTCCTGAGGGCCCTGGAAGGGAGGGTTGAGGGGAAACTCCTTACCCTTCCCTTTGGCAAGGACCTTGAGGTTCCCTTGGAAATAGAGAGGGTTGAGAA
>JALVRF010000105.1 GCA_027025175.1 Candidatus Aminicenantota bacterium
TGCTCTTAGTTATTGGCCTCAACCACTGCCTTCATAAGACGGTCCAGATAATCTGGAAATACTGAGGTTATCCTTGTCCAGTTAGGTGTAAGGGGAATCGCCAGGGGATCCTCTAAGAACTGCTCGCAGGCTATTCTGAGGGCATTGGCAAAGGTCTCCACAGCCAGTTCCTCCTCGTGGCGATCAAAATTCAGGGCATTTATCATGGCATCGGCGTGAAACCGTGCAATCATGTCCTCGGCAATCCTCAGGTAGGTAGTTCTCAGGGTTAAAAGTCTCCCTTCGCTCACCGTTACCCCTCTGGCGGAAAGATTCCTGAGGAGATTAACCGCTATATCCACCGCCATCTTGTGAAGCCCCTGATTGGGGTCATCCTTGGAAAGGACCTGATGCTTGTGGTCATACCTTTCGCAGAGTTCCACCTGAACTATTCTCTTTATGGCCACATTCCTGTAAACCTCGCTGAGAATTCCCACCTCAAGCCCCCAATCTCCAGGAATCCTTATAACCCTGGCCAGGTCCGCCTTCAGGGCAAATTCCCCGGCCAGGGGATAGCGGAAACTGTCCAGATACTCCAGATATGGATGGAAGCCCACAATGGCCTTCAGTGCTCTTACCAGTGGTATAAGAAACAGTCTGGTAACCCTTCCGTGTATTTTGTGGGAAAACCTGGCGTAAAAGCCTTTGCTGAATTCAAATCCTATGTGGGGATTTACCACGGGATAGATCAGTCTGGAAAGCATGGTATGGGAATATGTGATTATGTCGCTGTCGTGAAGGGCTATTACATCGCTCTCGCCCTGACCCAGAAGAAGACCTATACCGAACCATACAGCCCTCCCCTTCCCGTCCGGTCCCACATAGAGGTCAGCATCCTCCAGTTCCCTTATCAATTCCTGGACCTGTGGATGTTCCAGCCAGAGAACGGTTATTCTGTAGGGATATTCCCTTATTTCCCTCTTAACCTTAAGGAAATCCTCTTCCCTGGCTTTACCCAGAACTATGAGAACCTGATTTATGTAGTTAACCTCGCTGAGAAGGTTCATTATGTTTTTCATGGCCGGCTTCTGATAGTCCTGGTAGGTGGCAGGAATAAGAAGGGAAGTTCTTACCTTCCCGGAATATTTTTCCAGTTCCTCCTCTATAACCTTCGTCCCCCTGTCACCGAGAAGGTGAAGGGTAGTTATAATACCGGTTTGATAGATGTCCGCCATTACTCACCTCCCTCAATTTCTTTTAAGACATCCCTCAGGGCTTTTGCCCAGGCCCGGGAAGCCCTTTCCCTGTAAACTCTTACATTCTCTATTTCCTTTTTGAACATTTTCTCGGTCTCCGCGGTGGCGGAAACTAAAACGGGAATATCCGCCATCTTCAGCATGTCCAGGTCGTTGGGGCTATCCCCCAGGGCTATTATAAGACTCCCTTCAAGCCCGGAATCCCTGAGGACTTCTTTCAGGGCATCGGCCTTGGTATGGTTACCCGTAAGGTGATAGAAAATCCCCCCTTTTTGGAGCCTCCATCCCCTTTTTTCCGCTTCTTCTTTCAAAACCGGAATGATTTCCTGTCTTTTCGGAATAAAGGCCACGTCCCAGTCCCTCCTCTTGGCCAGTTTAGCCAGGTGAGGGGGAAGACCAGTAAGGCGGGAAGTCTCCTCAGGGGAAAGAGAATGTAAATAAAGGAATTCCTCCCCGTGGAGGGCGGAAAAATCCTCCATGAATTCCATTAACTCCTCAAAGGGAACACCTAAGGGAATCTCGTAATACTCCCCTTCAAAGAATGGCTCATTTAGAAAATTTTCAGGTATGTAGCCTGCTCCTCCATTTTCCACCACAAAGGGGTCTGATATTCCAGCAAGTTTTTGAAAATAAAGGGTTTCAGCGAAGGTCTTGCTGGTTGCGAATATCAGGGGAATTCCCAGGAATTTGAGTTTTTCCAGGACCGGAACCGCCCCGGTGAAATTGTATTTTTCGTCAAGAAGCGTGTTATCCAGGTCAGTTATAACCACAGGTTTTCTCACCGTTAAATTCTACGACGGCTCCACCCGGGAACCAAATTTCGCAAACAATTTCAGGGTCTGTCCCTTTTTTGGGCGCATGGGCGCATGCGATAAAAACCTTGCCAAAGGAAGACTAAAATGGTAAAACTTAAAAACAATGAACAAGAGGATTTTTCCAGCAGTTTCTCTCCTGAGCGCAGGGGCAATACTCACGGAAATAGGGCTGACTAAAATCTTCTCGGTCCTGTTCTTTCATCAGTTCGCTTTCCTTATAATAAGCATTGCCCTGCTGGGCTATGCTGCCTCCGGCGTTTACCTTTCCACCAAAACGGGTTACGAAAGGTTTTACAGAAGGTTACCCCTTTATGCCTTCTCCTTGGGAGTGGCCCTTTTATTGGTTTTCAAAATGGTCCTTCTCATCCCCCTCAACTTCTCCGCCCTGCCCCAGGCTAAACAAATACTCTACCTGTTCCTTTACCTCACCCTGCTCATCATTCCTTTCTTTCTGGCAGGGCTGGTGCTTTCTCTGGTCTTTTCCATGGCTACAGAAAGGGCCAACAAGTTGTATTTTTACGATCTTTTAGGCGCTGCCATAGGGGGAATCATTTTCGGGTTCGGGGTCTCCTTGGTGGGGGGACAGGGAATAATAGTTCTCGCAGCCGCTCTGGCAATCACTTCTGCCCTTCTCCTGGAAGGAAAACTGAATATAAGCATAGTTTCTGCCCTGGCGATCATAATTCTCCTTCTTCCCTTTTCGGAAAGAGCCTTTAAATTTCACTATTCCATGGCCAAGAGAAATTATGTGGCCACCCTGAACAGGATAGAATTTTCGCGCTGGAGTCCCATTTTCAAAATAGATGTGGCCCGCTACACCAAACTTTCAAAAATTATCTGGATTGATGCGGGAACCAATCAGTCCTTCATGACCAGATACGACAAGGACCTGCGTTATGATGAAAATATACCCAGGCATTCAAGGCTCAGGGATGTGGCCATACCTTACATGATAAATCCTGGCGGCACTTACCTTATAATAGGTCCTGCAGGGGGAACAGAGGTTTTCGTGGCATTAACCTATTTTCCAAGGCTGATTCACGCCGTGGAACTGGATCCCGTAATCGTTGATGTAGTAAAGAACCGCTATTCCTCCTTTATAGGAAACCTTTACAGAAATCGCAGGGTCAGGCTGATAAACGACGAGGGAAGGAGTTTTCTCAAGAGGTCAAGGTTAAAATACGATGTCATCCAGGAGGTTAACAACTGTACCCCTGCAGCCATAGCCTCAGGGGTTCTGAACTTCTCCGAATCCTACATCCTTACCCTGGAGGCCTTTGAAAACTACTGGGAACACCTCACCCCCAGGGGACTAATAGCCATACATGTATGGGGTTCTCCCAGACTGGTGGCCATGGGTAAGGCCCTTCTGGAAAGAAAGGGAATATCTCACCCTGAAAATCACATTGTGGTGGTAGGAGGGGGCCTGCTCAGGAACCTTTTCATGCTCAGGAAAAGCGAATTTACCGAGGAGGACATACGAACAATAGAGGAACAGATAGCCTGGGTAAATTCCCACAGCAAAAGCAGGGTAAAAATGAGGCCCATATATCTCCCCCACAGGAACAACCCGGAGAGCCTGGAAAGGATGGTCCTTGAACAGGGGGTGGAAAAGGTTCACCGTCTCACCAATCTGGAACTCTCACCTCCCACGGATAACAGGCCTTTCTTCTATCAGTTCCTTTCCCCCTTCAGGTTTAAAGTTAAAGGGAACCTGGCAAGGCCCATTTTCAAGAAGGTGGTGGAGGCCTATCATCTGCACTCAACGGCCACAATTCTTTCGGTAATTGCGCTTCTTTTCCTACTTTCCTTTTTCCTGATTCCCTATCCCCTCTATATCTTTCACAGAAAGGGTATAAAGGAAAAAAACGCCCTTAGGTTTCTGGTCTTCTTTGCAAGCATAGGGCTTTCCTTTATCTTCATTGAGATAGTGTTCATAAAGAAATTCATACTTTTCCTGGGAAATCCCGTATACTCCATAACCATAGTTATTTCCTCACTTCTGCTAAGCGCAGGGATAGGAAGTGCCCTATCCAGGAGATTCTCACCCACTGCCATAAAAATAGTTAGTGCGCTGCTCCTGGGATTAACGGTGCTTTACACCCTGGCCCTTACCCCCATATTCAACGCCTTTTTACACCTGCCCTTTTTCTTCAGGTTCCTGATTTCCTTCGCCCTGATATTTCTCATCGGGTTTTTTATGGGAACCATGTTCCCCATGGGGCTGAAACTGGTTAAAAAGTCATCGGTGAATCTGGTGCCCTGGGCATGGGGAATGAACGGTTTCTTTACTGTTATGGGTTCTGCCCTTACGGTTCTTCTGGCAGTTCTTATAGGATTTAACGCAGTCCTTCTTCTTGCCGGTGGGATTTACCTTCTGGCCGGACTATCCCTTCCCTTAGATTGATTATTTCTCTAACCTGTAAGCCACCACGCTGTTGGCGAAAAAGGTGGGAACGAGAACCACATTTTCTCCGGGGATAAAACCAATATCAGCGGCGTTTACCCTGCGGGAGGGAAAACGAAG
>JALVRF010000106.1 GCA_027025175.1 Candidatus Aminicenantota bacterium
GGAAGGTTTTCCCCACCAAAGGATAGGTCTGCGGTTTTACGAAGTTTTTAGCAAAAGATAAGGGATTTCTGTTCATTTGAGAGAGGATTTTCGTCTGAGGGGAGTTTCAGGAGGGGAAGTTTTGGCCAGAGGCTGGGTTTTAGGGAAATTTTCGGGATGGATTTCGGGGAAATGGGAGGAAATTAACAAAAAAGGGTCTGTCCCTTCTAGAGAGTCTTGACAAGGAGGGGGGTGAGTAAAATAATAGGGTTGTGAGGAAACTGGCAGTTCTTTTATTTGCGCTTTCTCTTTTAGGGGGAGGGGAAAAATCGGTCATCATCCTCGTGCCGGGATTTTACCAGTTAAAACAGGGAAAGGTTCTCAAAGGGACCGTTCTTGCCGGGGCTTTTTTTGCCTTAGGAGCAGCTGCCCTGGTGGAAAATCAAAGGGGATACGAATACTACGCCCTTTACGAAAAGGCCACCAACAAGGACGACGCCGTATTTTACAGGGAAAGAACGGTAAAAAGTTTCCGCAGAAGGAATCTCTATATCCTAGGGGCAGCCCTTATCTGGACAGTTCACATCCTGGACATTAGAATTTCCTCTGGGAAAAGGGCAAAAATTAGGGGGAAAATTGAAAAAAATTCTGCTTCCCTTGGCTTTTCTTATTCTTTTTAGCGGGTGCAAGGATGTAATCTTCGACAATCCCTTTGACCCGGAGGTTTCCAAACTTCAGGTGAAGGTTTTGAAAGTTGTTAACACGGAAATCAGGGGGAACGGAGACCTTTGCTTTGACGGGGAAAAACTCTGGTTCTCCTCCTCCGACGGAAGTCTTTATGCTGTGGAGCCGGAATCCGGGGTGGTGCTAAGGGAAGTGCCCATAGGGGGAATGCCCACGGGAATTACATTCTTCCAGGGCCTGCTCTATGTGAGTTTCGGGGACGAGGGCGATCTGGTCACCGTTGACCCTCTATCTGAGACCATAATAAACGAAATGCCCATCGGAGAAAGGCTGCCTTATCTCATAACCAACGACGGGAGCCTCCTGATAATTTACGACAGGAGAACCGAGGCCCTTTATACCTTTGACACGGAAACAGGTCAATTTCAGTTTCTGTTCAAAATTACCGGGTTTAACCCTTCAGGAATGGAATATGTAAACGGGAATTTAGTAATCGTTGAGAGAAACAACCTGAGCATATATGTTTTCTCCCTGAACGGGGACATTTTAAAAAACTACAATTCTCCAACCAGTTATCCCGGAGGAATAGCCTACGACCCCTCGGGATATTTTTACCTCCTATCCACAGATGGAAAGATTTACAAGATCCTGCTGGATTAGGGCCCTTTTTTTTACGGTTCTGTCCTCCTTAGTTTTAGCAGGCAACCTGCTGGAAATAAAGGCTCCCTATATTCTTTACAGCCAGGACCATAAATACATATACGCCTGCGGAGGGGTTGAAGCAAAGGTGGCGGGAAAGAAAATAAGGTCGGATTATTTTTACTATTCCATAAGGGCAAAGGAAGGACAAGCCACGGGATCCGTTGAATTTATGGAGAAGAAATACGACGTCCTCGTTTTCAAACTAAGTAAGAAATTCAAGTGGATGGGAATAAATTTCGGAAAAAAGATAGAAAAAGCAGGGAGTCCTCTTTCCATGCCAAAATTAAGAAGCCCCGATGAACTCAAGAAGGCGGCGGTTTTCTTTGAAGCCCACAGAATAACTGTAGGAAAATACGGAAAGGTAAAGGGCTGGGATGTTCAACCCTATGTTCTGGGTGCCCCTTCAATACCCCTTTCCTCCTTCATTCTTGATCCGGGAAGTCCTCCTCCTAAAACCAATATACGCCCGGGAACACTGAGGTTCACCAGACAGGATGGGGCCATGGTAGGGTTAGTTCTGGATATAAAGGAAAAGATATACAGGGGAAGATACGAAACCCGCTATTTTGAAAGGGGACTCTTTAAACTTTCAGGCGAGCCCCGAGGAATAATTTTCTCCGGATACGGAAGCCTGGGCAGGAAGGGCAAAACCTCATGGCTTGAAAATTCCCTTTTCTACACCACCGAAGGAAAATACCTTGATTTTTCCCTCTACTCAAGGAGGGAAGGAAAAATTTTCCTGTTCGTCTTGCAGAATCGGGTCTCCTCCCGCCAGTATGAAAAACCCTATTACTGGCTTTCCTCCTCCCTGAGATTTAAAAAATACAGGTGGTTTCAGCCGGAAATATCCCTTGGCTGGGATTACAGGAGTTCTTATCAGATCTCCTTAGCCACATACATAAACCCGCACCCTTCCCTCCACATGGACCTTTCCTGGATGAAAAACCAGCAGGTCACTTCCTATACCACCACCAGAACCTCCACCTCCTCCTTCCATGTTTCCTATAATCCCTCTATCTTTAATTTCTCGGCCAGTGCTTTACTGTCCAGGGACCTCCTCGAGAAGACCAAAAGAAAGGACATCAGCCTGAACCTTAACTTCCGCCCCCTCTCCCTTCTTCAGGAAAGTCTCTCGGCGGGTTTTCAGTTCTTTTTCATGTTCTCCAGTTTTCCCTACGGAAACGATTACTACGAGAAATTAAGCCCCGGGATGAGGGTTTCCCTTTCTTCCTCAGGATATTCCCTCCCCATGGGCCTGATTTTCTTGCCCAGTCTGGACATAAACCAGACCTGGGAAAGGGGAAAAATCTCCTGGACGGAATTCAATTACTTCCTTTCCTTCCAGAAGGAAATGGGCAATTTAATCCTGGCCCTGGAAATAAATGGAAATTCCCGTTATAAACTTCGACAACTCTGGGTGGAAGGCACCACCAATGTTTTTCTCAATGGGAGGATTCGCTGGAGAACCGCCCACTCCTCTGCCAGCGCCGTTTTTTATTTTGACAGGAACATGAGTTTAGAGAGGATAAACATTAGAGGGGACATAAGTCTTTTCTGGGAACTCAGTTTCCGGTTCTTTTCACTCTACAATCAAAGGCTGAGAAAAATTACCATCTTTGAAGGTTACTTAGAAAAGAACCTGAGGGGAGCGATAAAGGTTCAACTGGGCTATTCCCTGAGCCATAAAAAATATTTTATAAGGATAATACCTCTATGAAAAAGATGGTCCTTTTATTTTTAGTTTTACTTGGGTTCATCTCCTGCGTTTCCGTGAAGAACCTTCCCCAGAATCCCAGCCCATACATCTCTAAAATTGACTTAGTGAAGGGAGTAAAGCAGGAAGGGGAAAGGATTGTTCCCCTTCCCTTTAAGGGGAAAATAGGTAAAAAACCCATGGTTTTCCTGATTCTCAAAAATGCTACCGGAGTAAACAGGGTAAAAATTCGCCTTTACAGTAAAAAGATACTCATAGAGGAATACGAAATTTCCTTCGGAAAACCAGGGGAATACTACAGCAGGGTTGTACTATGGCAGGGGCTAAAGGCCCGAAAAAAAGGTACTTACACCCTGGCTATTTTCGTCAATAGGAATCTACTGGGTATAAAGAAATTCCGGATTGAATAATTCAGGCAAGGGTCTTAAGGGTTTCAACCAGAAGTTTCCAGAATTTCTCCACGCTTTTTATATCAACCCTCTCGTCAGGGGAATGGGGATATTTTATGGTAGGCCCAAAGGAAATCATCTCCAGGCCAGGATAATTCTTGCCGATAATCCCGGTTTCAAGTCCAGCATGTATGGCCGTAACCTCCGGCTCCTTTCCAAAAAGATTCCTGTAAACCTCCTTCATTATCTTTAGAATCTGCGAATCCGGATTGGGAGTCCAGCCCGGATATCCAGGAGGCTGGTGGGTGTCTGCTTCGGCAAGGTCACCCAGGGCTTTCAGTTGTTTACAAACGAACTCCAGGGAGGAATTTATGGAACTTCTGCTGGACTCCACAACCTCCACATGGTCCTGGTGGGAGTTCACCACCGCCAGGTTGGTTGAAGTTTCCACAAGACCCTCCATGGCAAGGCTCATGGCAAGAACCCCGTGGGGAAGGCTCATAAGGAAGTCCACTATTTTTTTGCTCTCCTTTATGTAATCGCTGGAGGAAGCCTCTGTGTATTCTATTTTTACCCCTGGGTCAGAGTATTTTAGTTCCTCCTTTACCTGGGAAAGCACCTTTTCCACCGCCTCCTTTACTTTCTCCTCCTCTGCTATGATAACCGCTGATGCCTCCCTGGGTATGGCGTTTCTCTTGTTGCCTCCCTTTATGGAGGAAATTTTCACCCCATCTATTTCGTAAAGAACCCTGACCAGAATTCTTATGGCATTTCCCCTCTGAAGATGGATGTCCACCCCGGAATGACCTCCTTTCAGTCCGCTTACTTTAACCTCAAAGGCCCTTTCCCCGGATTTTTCCCTTTCTATCTTTAAGGTGAAAATCGTGTCCCTTCCTCCTGCACATCCTATAAAGAAAACCCCCTCGTCCTCGCTGTCAAGGTTGAGGAGATACTTCCCGTGAAGCAATCCTCCCTTAAGGTTGGAGGCTCCGGTAAGCCCGGTCTCCTCGTCCACGGTAAGGAGAATCTCTAAGGGACCGTGAACTAAACTGTCGTCATCAAGAACTGCCAGGGC
>JALVRF010000107.1 GCA_027025175.1 Candidatus Aminicenantota bacterium
TTTCTCTCCTGATTTTTTTACCTTTATCCTGAACCTAAGTATAAGTTCCACCTCTTCGCCATCTTTCAGGTTTATCTGAAGCGGAATTTCCTTTACCACCTGCCTGATTTTTCCTTCAAGGTTTTTTACCTCCTCAGGCAGTCCAGAAACCCCTACAGGGAAATCTGCCCCAACCCCGGGAATTTTCTCCTCTACTTTCCCCTTTTCTCTTCCTTCCACATTCAAAATTCTCTCGTAAGAAGATTCTGGAAGACCCTCAGATCCCTCCCCAACTTCCAGAACCTCATCAACCTCTTTCCTTTTCATTTTTTCTGTCTCTTCGTCAGGGGAAAATATGGAAATTACGTCCTTCTGTTCTTCTTCCTTCCCGAAGGGTTCCTCTTCCGGGAGTTTCCCTGACTCAATTAGAACCTCCTCTCCTGGGATCTCCTCTGCCCCCTTTAATGCTTCCAATTCATTAAGTAATGAACCTACATTCATGTCCTCAAGCACAGAGTATCGCCCCTGCAGGTCCTTCAGGGTAAGTTCTGTAATTTTCACTAAGGTTTCCACAACACCTTCCCCCCTTATGGCTATGGAAGGTATAGATGGCCTTCCCAGTTCATTGAGGACAGAATCCAGTTTTTTCACGGGAATTATATTGGGAAGGTCCCTTTTATTGTACTGGAAAACCAGGGGTATTTTTCGATAATTAAGCCCGTTTCTCTTGAGATTCGCCTCCATATTCTGGAGACTTTCAATGTTGTTTTCCAGAAGGGGCTCCTGGGAATCGGCCACAAAAACCACTCCGTCTGCGCCCTGAAGGACCAGCCTCCTGGTTGAATCGTATATAACCTGCCCGGGAACAGTATAAAGTTGGAGTCTTATCTTGTATCCACCCTTTCCACCCAGGGAAAATGGGAGAAAATCAAAAAACAGGGTCCTATCCTCCTTGGTGGGAAGGGTAACCATTTTACCCCTTTTATCCTCGGGAAGGATCGTTGATATGTACTTAACATTGGTGGTTTTTCCCGAAAGGGCAGGACCATAATAAACTATTTTTACAGTTATTTCCTTGGATGTGTAATTCAATATAGGCATCAGTCAACCTCCCTGTTTTCCCACCAGGAATAGCCGCTCAAACGGGAGGCGGCATATATCATGTTTTTAACCATCCTTTTAATATAGACAGCGGTTTCGGGATCGTCTTCTTTCCCTGAGTAATAGGTCATTCCGAAGGGAAGCACCAGCATCCCCATATGGATAAGGGGAACTATAAGATTGGTTATGGCACTCTGGGCCCCGTCCTCTCCCGCTGCTGCCACCACGCCCACGGGTTTTCCTTCAAGGTATTTCCTGGGTGTATTCTCCAGAGAAGTCATTCTCTCAATCAGGGTCCACAATCTGGCCGAAGGCGCATACCAGTAAACAGGAGTGGAGAATATGATTCCATCGCTGGAAATCATCTTTGCAGCCACCTTCTGAAAATCGTCATGCTCCTTGTAACATTTTTCCGGGGTGCAGAGGCTCATATCCTCGGACACACATCCCCTGCAATAATTAATCCTGTAATCCACAAGGTGGACAACCTCAAACTGGTGGCCCAGGATGGAAAATTCCTCCTCCGCTATCCTCAGCAATTTGTAAGATAGACCATCAATTCTGCTGGAGCCGTTTATTCCCAGAAATTTCATGCTCCAATTATATCACATGGTAGTTTTATGGTATATTTTAATCATGTTCAGCAAAAAGGGCGAATTTAGAGACGGAATTTATCTTCTGAACCACCCTGAGGTTCCGGTATACCTGATCAGGGGGAAGAAAAATTACCTGATAGATGCGGCCTTTACTTTTATGGCACCGAACATCGTGGGGGAACTGGAGGAACTGGGAGTGGAACCCCATTACCTTCTCCTTACCCACTCCCATTACGATCACATAGGGGCAACCCCCTTCATAAGGAAAAATTTTCCGGAAATAAAAGTAGTGGCCTCACGGAGAACAGCGGAAATCCTTGCGAAACCGAAGGCCATAGAACTCATAAAGAGCCTGGAAAAGGAAGCGGAAAGGAGTTTTGGAGAAGTTTCTGATTTGGAATTCCAGCCTTTTAAAATTGACATAATAGTGGGAGAAGGGGATGAGATTGAAGAATTTTCGGTGCTGGAAACCCCCGGCCACACAAGATGCTCCGTTTCCTTCGTATTTCCTGAAAAGAAAATAATCTTCGTGGGGGATGCTGCCGGAGTAATAGAAGAAGGCCACATAAGGCCACAGTTTCTCTCCAGTTACGACCAATATGTAGCCTCACTCCAGAAAATTCTGAAATACGGCGATTTCTCCCTGGCCCTGGGACATGGGGGTATCATCCCAGAGGGAAGGGAATTCCTTGAGAATTCCCTGAAAAAAACCGAGGAGTTCCGCAAGGAAATCCTGGAATATTACGAGAAATTTGGAGATATGGAAAAGGTAGCCCGGAA
The DNA here is from genome assembly GCA_027025175.1 of Candidatus Aminicenantota bacterium. GTDB lineage: Bacteria > Acidobacteriota > Aminicenantia > S016-38 > S016-38 > JALSNJ01. Next base: position 2,457 of record JALVRF010000107.1, read on the forward strand.
AATTTACAGGGAAGAATATGAGGGACTGGGATTAAAACAACCGAAGGAAGCATACATGATAAATTTAAGGGCCATGATAAAATCGGCCCTTAACTCCTAAACCTCAACCTCCTTTTTTATTCCGCCCAGGAGGTCCAGGGCACTTTCTGCTATGTCCGTGGTGGGGTCAATCTCTATGCACCGGCGCAGATAAAAAAGTGCTGCCTCCTCGTCCATGTCAAGAAAGAGTTTTCCCAGGAAGTAATAGGCAGCCTGATTCTGGGGGTCCAGTTCCAAGGCACAGGTCAATTTTTCCCCGGCTTTTTCCTTTTCCCCGAGTTCCATGTAAAGCATCCCCATAAGGAACTCCACCTCTGATGTCTTTTTTAAACTCTCCGCCTTCTGAGCCTGGGATATGGCTTCCCACGTATATCCGTAGATTGAGAAATTCAAAGCCAGTTTATACTGGGCCTCGTAATCCTGGGGTTTCTCGTAGGCTTCCTTCCAGACCTTCAAAAGTTCTGGAGGAAGTATTTTTCTGGAACTGTCGTCTTCATGGGAAAAATGCGGGGTTCCAGTAAGGGAAAAAAGCCACTTCCTGTAATTGGAAGCGAACTGAAAACCCATGGAAGCCGGGTTGAGGAGAAGTTTTGTCTCAAATTCCTTCTGTTTCCTTGACTTTTCCCTGAGGGCTTCCACCTCATCCTTATCCACCCGGGCGCCCAGTTCCTCTGCCCTTTCTATGAGGATAAGGGCTTCGGTAAAATCGCCTTTTTTTTCGTATTCCCGGGCCTTTTCAAGAAGATACCTGGCATACTCCTGTTTTTCCTCCCTAAGGAGTTCCTCTGCCCTTTCCCGGGCTCCAAATCTCTTGGCCCTCTCAAGGAACCAGAAGGAAAGGCGATAGTATCCTCTTTTTCTCAGTCTTATGGCGGTTTTTATCAAAAAATCCTTCATTAAGTTAATTATACCATCCTTTCACCGACTACTTGCTTCCTTTTGTTACGGCTCAGGAAATCAGGGAAGCCACTTCGTGGTATATCTCCATCACCCTCTGGCGGAACCTTTCCCAGGAGTATTCCCTGAGGAAAACCTCCCTGGCCCTTGCCCCAAGTTCCCTTCTCAAGCGAGGGTCCTCAGCAAGTTCTTCTATTTTTCTGGCCCATAGTTCCTCCTTCAGGGGAAGAAGGATGGAGAATTCCGGAGAGAGAACCTGGGTATGGGATTCTATTTCCGAGGCTATTATGGGTTTTCCTGCTCCCAAGTAGGAATATATTTTCATGGGGGTGTTTATTCCTGTAAGGCGTGGAGAAACCAGGATGTCCGCTGCCGAAAGATATAAATTAACCTCCTGGGGAGGAACCGGGGGAAGAACCTCCACCTTTGGATTCCTTACCTCCATCTCCCCTCCCAGAAGGACAAGGTGGAGATCAGGTTTTTTCGTAAGGGAGAAAGCCCGCAGGAGAAAATCCACCCCCTGATAATGGGCAAAGTTTCCAGCGTATAAAACCACTATTTTGCCCTCCCATCCGAATTTCGCCTTGTCCACAGGAGGGTATTTCTGGTAAAAGGGGGTATCAGGGAGGTAGAAAACCTTCTGGTTGAATTGCCGGGCATAATCGGCAAGGAGGGGACTTACGGCGATTACTGCCGTAGCCTCCTTCAGGGCCTTTTTCTCCAGAGCCTCGGCCATTTTTCTCAAAGGTCCTCGTAGTTGATGGGAAAGAACTGAGTCCATGTCGTAAATAAATGGAATGCCTCTCATTTTTTTCGCAAGAAGGGCATGGAAGTTGGCCTCTTCCACAGCATGAATAACATCAAAACCCTTGGCCTGCCTTAAAACCTCCTCCATAAGTTGAAGGTCATAGAACAATTTGGTAAAGGAAAATCCCGGAGGGGGGGTTCTGGTGAAGGGAATCTTCTCAACCCTCTCTATTTCCAAGGGAACCTCAAGGTCCTTGCCAAAGGGAAGGGTAAGGAGTTTCCCCTCAACCCTCCCTTCCAGGGCCCTCAGGAAATTAGCCACGGCTATGGGGGTTCCCCTGG
>JALVRF010000108.1 GCA_027025175.1 Candidatus Aminicenantota bacterium
AGAAGGCTGCGGAAAAGGTGGAGAGCACGGGAAATAGAAAGATAATCCTTATTGAAAGAGGGACCTTCTTCGGATACGGAAACCTTGTGGTTGACTTCCGCTCCATTCCCATAATGAAGGAATTGGGATATCCCGTGGTTATGGATGCCACCCACTCCGTTCAGAAACCGTCGGCCAAAGGAGAATCCTCCGGGGGAGATGCCCGGTTTATAGAAACCATGGCTTCGGCCGCCATAGCCGCAGGAGCCGATGGAATTTTCATGGAAGTACACCCAAGACCGGAAGAGGCCCTTTCCGACGGTCCTAACTCCCTTAGCCTCTCAAAGGTGGAGGACCTTTTGAAAAGGCTTCTAAGGTTATGGGAGGCGAGAAAATGAACCTCCTGGAAGAGGGCAAAAGGGTGCTTTCCATTGAAGAGGAAGCCCTGAGGAAGGTCCGGGAGAATCTGGGAGAGGGGTTCTGCAGAGCGGTGGAGGAAATATTCTATTGCAAGGGAAAAGTGGTCCTTACTGGGATAGGAAAATCCGGCCTTGTGGCCAGGAAAATCTCCGCAACCCTTTCCTCTACGGGGACTCCTTCCATATTTATACACGCAGCGGAAGCCGTCCACGGTGACCTGGGAACCCTTTCCCCCCAGGATATAATCTTGGCAGTTTCCTACAGCGGAGAAAGCGAGGAAATAAAAAGACTGGTTTACTTCGTAAAGAGGCTTGGATTCAAACTCATTTCCATAACCGGAAACCCCAACTCCACCTTAGGGAAAAACTCCGATATAGTAATTAACGGACAGGTTCCCAGGGAAGCGGCCCCCTTCGGGATGGTTCCCACCTCATCCACCACTGCAGCCATGGCCCTGGGAGACGCCTTAGCCGTGGCCCTGATGATAAAGAGGGGCTTCGGAAAGGAGGACTTCGCCAGGTTTCACCCAGGGGGTGCTCTGGGGAAGAAACTCCTACGGGTTGCGGATCTCATGCACACGGGGGAGGAACTCCCTATGGTCTACGAGGACACCCCATTGGAGGAAGTGGTGGAGGAGATGAGCCGCAAGGGTTTCGGAACCACTGCGGTGGTTTCTCCCTCCGGGAAATTAGTGGGGATTATAACCGATGGGGACCTGCGAAGGGCCCTTCTCAGGGACGGTAATATAATGAAAAAGAGGGCCAAGGATATAATGACCAGGGACCCCATAACCATATCCCGGGAAGAACTGGCCACCCGGGCCCTTAAAATAATGGAGGACAGGAAAATAACCTGTCTTCTGGTGCCGGACAGCCGGGGCAGGTTAGAGGGCCTCCTGCACCTACACGACCTCTGGAGAACGGAGCTTTTCTGATGAGGATAAAACTTATAGCCGTGGATGTGGACGGAACATTAACCGACGGGAAACTATATTTTTTTGAGGGCCATAGCGAACCCGCCAAGGCCTTTAATGTAAAGGATGGGATGGCCGTTCATCTGGCCAGAAGGGCCGGAATAATCATCGCCATAATTTCTGGCCTTGAATCCAGGGCAGCGAAGGAAAGGGCAAAGAAACTGGGAATCGCCGACGCTTTCTTCGGAGTAAGGGATAAAGCGGAAGTCATGAGAAAAATAATGGAGAAATATGGCCTTAAAAGGGGAGAAGCCATATTTCTCGGGGACGACATCCAGGACATTCCGGCCATGGAGGAGGCAGGCTTAGGGGCAGCGGTGGCCGATGCTGTGGAAGAGGTAAGGGAAAGGGCGGAGATTTTGCTCAAAAGCAGGGGAGGGGAGGGGGCGCTGAGGGAGTTAGTGGAAAGGGCCATAAAAAATGAATGTTTCACGTGAAACACCCCCGGACACCAGATATGTTTTAAAGAAAAGGGCATCAGCCCTGGAAAAATACAGGAAACTTGGCCCCGGAGAGGTAGGCCCTCTCAGGTTCCTTTATTACGAAATAGTGGTGACCCTGTTCACCAACATACCCGGGGCCCTGGGATATTTTCTGAGAAGGGTTTTCTTTCCTCCCCTCTTTAAAAGTTGCGGGAAGGGGGTGGTTTTTGGCAGAGGAATAACCATAAGAAATCCCAGGAACATTGAGATTGGCAACGGGGTGGTTTTTGACGAAAATGTTCTCCTGGACGGTAAAGGGGGAATCCTAAGGATAGGGGATAGGTGCATAATCGCCAGAAACTCCACCCTGTCCTGTAAATATGGAGACATTTTCTTGGACGAAGAGGTTAACCTCTCCAACAATGTTACCGTTTATTCCAATCACCGGGTGGAAATTGGCCCCAAGACCTTTGTGGCAGGCCATTGCTACATAGTTGCCGGTGGGGAGCATTATTTTGAAGACACCTCAAAACCAATAGTGGAACAGGGGATAAAGGAGGGAAAGGGGGTTAAAATTGGGGGAGACTGCTGGCTTGGAGCCTCGGTGGTGGTTCTTGACGGGACTCACCTGGGTTACGGGTGCGTGGTAGGGGCCAATTCCCTCCTCAGGGGAGAATACGAGGACTTTAGTATAATAGTGGGTAGCCCGGGAAAAACTATAAGAAAAAGGGGTGAAAAATGGAAAAAAGATTAGAGATGACAGTTTCACTGCCAGGAATAAGGATTATTGGGGGATTATTGCTTCTGATTTTCTCTTCCCGCTTAGCCTTTCCCCTGCCCTTCAGTCCTGTGCCAGTTACAGCCCAGACCTTCGCCGTCCTTTTCCTGGGAATCTTCCTGGGAAAGGAGTTAGCCACAGAAACCGTCCTTCTTTACCTCCTTATGGGAAACGCAGGGCTTCCCTTCTTTGCTGCCTCCGGCCCCTTCCTCATGGGACCCACCGCCGGTTATCTTCTGGGTTTTCCCTTTTCGGCATATCTGGCAGGATACTTCCACGAGAAGGGGAAACTCCGCGACCTCCCTTCCAGGGTTCTGCTTCTTTCCCTCTCATCCTTTCCCATTTATCTTGGTGGGTTGTCCTGGCTCTCCCTTTTTGTGGGCTGGAAGTCCGCCCTGGCTCTGGGATTATTTCCTTTTATCCCCGGGGATATTATAAAAATTCTTATCCTTTCCGCCCTGATGGGCCTATAATTTTATCATGAGGAAATTTCTCCTTTTAGCCTTCATTTTCCTCTCCGCCTGCGCCCCGGATTTTTACCGCTACAATATAGACCTTGGTATTAAGGCTGCCAAATTGAAACTCTGGAAGGAAGCCCTGTACAGGTTCAAAAGGGCAGTGGAACTTAAGCCCACCGCAGAGGCTTATAACAATCTGGCAGTGGCCTACGAGGCCCTGGGTGATTTTAAAAGGGCGGAGGAGTGTTATAAAAAGGCCCTGAAACTTGAGCCCAACAATACCAAAATTCGGGCCAACTACGCCATATTTCTTGAACTGAAAAAGAGAAGGAAGAAATGAGAAAAATAGCGCTGCTTTTTCTGCTAATTTTCGGGTTTTCCTCCTGCGTGAATTATTATAGAATCCGGGTGGATGTGGAACGCCCCCCTGCCCTTGGGGTGAAAATAAAGGAATTGCACCTTAAAGTAGAAGAAACTTCCATTCAAAACGACTTCGTGGAAATAAAGAACGTCCGGGAAGAGGTTGAAAAATTCCTGAGAAACGAACTGGAAACCACCGGAAACATAAAGGTGGCCAGCGGGGAGGGAAGCCCCCTGCTGAAGGTGGTCTACGAGGCCTCCCTTAAAAGGGCTTACACCTATTATTCCCCCCCGGAACAAGCCGTTGCCCCACCAACCCTGGTTCCTGTAAAGATAATCCACATAAAGATGTGCTTTACCATAAAGGAATTTAAATACCACAGGTGTATTGAAGAGCGGATGAAGTTCCGGGAATATGAATCCGCCATATTTGCCCTTTACTCCGTTCTTCAGAGAATGAGTTCAAGTTTGCTCTCCGACATTTCCTACCAGAAAAGGGAAATTATGCATTACCTTCTGAGGTGAAGAAATGAGGAAATTTATAATTCTTTTCTTTTCCTCGTTCCTTTTAGGGCAATTAATTCCCTATTACGGAAAAAACAAGGTTATATACAACGATTTTCGCTGGAAGGAATACGACACCCAACATTTCCGTTTTCTCTTCTACAATCAGGGAAGGCTTGATGAAATAGTCACTTATGCCAGGGAAAGTTATGCCCGTCTTTCTAGCCTGACCGGCGTCGAAACAAAGGAAAAAATCCCCATAATCTTTTACAGAAATCATTTTGAATTTGAACAGACAAATCTTTACGGAGGGCTTGTCCCGGAGGAGGTCCTGGGCTTCTCAGAACCATTCAGGAGGAGGGTGGTAATACCCGCAGACCTTCCTCCCTTTTATCTCAAGCGGTTGATAAACCACGAACTAACCCATACCTTTGAGTTCTATATACTCTACGAGGGGCTTTCCCCCTCAGCGGTTTTCAGGATAAAGGTTCCCCTCTGGATGATGGAGGGCTTTGCTGAATATGCCACCGGGGACTGGGAGCCCTT
>JALVRF010000109.1 GCA_027025175.1 Candidatus Aminicenantota bacterium
ACGAAACCTTGGAGATTTTAAACTCCATGAACGAACCAAAAATGGAAATCTTCGTTCGCCAGTGGGACCTTTCCATGAGAGAGGGAGGCAGGCTCCTTTCCTACGAAACCAACATGGCCCTGGAGAGATGCCAGGGGGATTGGGGTTTTTATCTTCAGGCAGATGAAGTTTTACACGAAGGAGAATACGAGCAGATCCTTGAGGACATAAGAAAGGCCCACGAGAAGGGCTACGAGGCAGTTTCCTTCAGATACATTCATTTTGAGGCCAATTACGATTTTTACAACCCCTTCAGATACAGGAGGGAGATAAGGGCTATTCGCCTGGGAAGGGACATAATCTCCTGGGGGGATGCCGCCACCTTCAGAAAAAGAAACGGAGAAAGGCCCAAGACCTTTCGTTCAAAGGCCCACATTTACCATTACGGATGGGTGAAAAGCCCTGAAGTAATGCTGGAGAAGAGGAGGGAATTTGAAAAACTCTATCACGACGACGAGTACATTGAGAAGAAATACCGGGAAAAATTAAGATACGAGTTTCCCAACCTCCCTGTGCTGAGGAAATTTCGGGGAACCCATCCCGGGGTCATGAAGGAGAGGATTTCCAGGGCCAACTGGGAAATACCCAGGCCCGGGTTCCGCCTTCCCATCTTCCTGCACCCCAGGACCTACTACATACTTCTTCACAAGTGGGGCATCTTGAAAGGGGATTGGAACTGATTTCTGCTTTCCTTTTTTTGAAGCTGCAAATTCCACACAGAGATAAAAGGGAAACGCCTTTACATTTTTGGTAAAAAGTGGACATTTAGATAAAAGTGCTGCCCTTTTTCGCTATTCAGACTTTTCTGAAATTATATTTTGTTGAATTATCCTTAATATCTACATATAATTTCTACAGAGGAAATATTGAGTGAAACAGTTGAGAAAAACAGTGTGAGCGGAGGTTTTATATCCAAAGTTTTTTCATAATTAGTCCAGAGCGGGAAAGGAAATAATTTAAGGAGGTGTATTGTGAAAAAATTTTTGTGTGGAAAGGGGGTGGTTTATTTGCTTGGTTTTCTTTTTCTGGCGCTTGCCTTATCGCCGGTATTCGCTCAGACGGTAAAAAAATACGCGATAGTTAAAGTTTCCGCTGCCAACATACGCTCTGCGCCCTCTAAAAATGGCTCCATTGTTCATGTGGCCATGAATGGGGAGAAATTAGAACTCGTTGAGGATTTAGGAACATGGCTTAAGGTAAGGACAAAAACAGGTATAGTTGGCTTTGTTTACTCACCTTTGGTTCAGGTTGAGATTGAGAAGGTTGTGGCCCCTGCAGAACAGCCTCCCTCCCAGCAGCCTCCGCCTTCTACTTCTGTCCAGCCTCCCACAACCCCTCCCTCCGGTGCCCGGACTACGGTTTCTAAGAAGCGTTCTCTTCTTCCTTTATACATAGCAGGTGGACTTGCTGTAGCAGGGGCAACGGCATACATTCTCTTCAGAAAGGGTGGTCTTTTAAACAAGGGCACAGCCACCCTCAGGGTGAATTCCACGCCATCGGAGGCCAAGGTATATGTGGATGGGGATGAGAAATGTGAGACCCCGTGCACTGTGGAAAATGTTTCCCCGGGAAGCCACACCATAAAGGTTGTAAGGGAGTTATATGGGGAGTGGTCAAGGGAGATGGAGGTTAAGGGATACCAGGAATATGACATAAATGCGACCCTTGCCCCATACGGATATGAGCCGGATTTTTGCTTTGGTAGTTTGGGCTCAGGAGATGGACAGTTCAGTGCACCATCTGATTTAACAATAGATAATAATGGAAATATTTATGTTGCAGATAGTAATAATCTCAGATTACAGAAATTCGACTCATCTGGTAATTTTATTTCCAAGCATCAATATAGTGGTTCAAAACCTTCAGGCATAGTCTTTTCTCCATTAACCCATCGTATTTATGTAGTTATGGATAATTCTGTTTACCTTCGCCTGTACGATCTCAATTTTAACTGGATATCAAGACATGACTTGAGTCTTAATAGACCTCGTCATCCCGGAGTAGATTCTTCAGGAAATATTTATATAGCAGATGCAGGAAATGATAGGATAGTTAAAACAGAGGCAGAAGGAATTAAGATAGCAGAATGGCCAACTGGTGCAGGAAGTTGGCCTATAGAAGCTGCCCCTTACAGGGATAATGTATATGTTTCCGTTGAAGACAAAGTAAAAATTTACTCTTCCTCAGGAACAGAAAAAGGAGAGTTCTCAATAGATTGTCCTGTAGGTATAACTGTAGATAGAATGGGACATGTGTATGTGACCACAACTTGTGATCATAGAGTATATAAATTCATGTCAAATGGGACAGAAATATTGCATTTTGGAAGATATGGAAGTGGAAGGGGAAATTTTCACTATCCTTTTGGAATAGAAGTTCTTGAAAATGGAGATGTATTAGTAGCAGATGAACATAACAATCGCATCTGCAAATGGAGGATGACGGAGGAGACTACAACCACGGCAAGGGCAAAGATAACAGTAAAGAGAAAGAAGAGCGGGGGATTTTACGGAAGAAGAGGAAGGTTTACAGCAGGAGCAGGAAGCCCGGTAAAGAGCATAAAGGAGAGAAGGAGGATAAAGAAGTAAATTTAAAAGGCAAAAGATATCTGTGGGAATACATTGAATTACATTTTCTTGAAATGTCTTTAGTATGTTCTATAATTTTTAAAGAGGAAATACTGTGAGTGACACAGTGGAGAGTAATATCGAAAGAGGAGGTTTGGTATCCTAAGTTTTTAATAATTAGCCAGAACGGGAAAAGAAATAAATAGGAGGTAAATTATGAAAAAAAAATTGAGGGGGAAGGGGGTGGTTTATTTGCTTGGTTTGCTTTTTATGATGCTTGCCTTCTCGCCGGTATTCGCTCAGACGGTAAAAAAATACGCAATAGTTAAGGCTTCCGCTGCCAACATACGCTCTGCACCCTCTAAAAATGGCTCCATTGTTCATGTGGCCATGAAGGGAGAGAAATTAGAACTCGTTGAGGATTTAGGAACATGGCTCAAGGTAAGGACAAAAACAGGTATAGTGGGTTTTATTTACTCTCCCTTGGTTCAGGTTGAGATAGAGAAGGTTGTGACTCCTGCTGAGCAGCCTCCTTCCCAGCAGCCTCCGCCAACTACTTCTGTCCAGCCTCCCACAACCCCTCCCTCCGGTGCCCGGACCACGGTTTCTAAGAAGCGTTCTCTTCTTCCTTTATACATAGCAGGTGGACTTGCTGTGGCGGGGGCAACGGCATACATTCTCTTCAGGAAAGGAGGACTTCTCAACAGAGGCACAGCCACCCTCAGGGTGAATTCCACGCCATCGGAGGCCAAGGTATATGTGGATGGGGGTGAGAAGTGTGAGACCCCGTGCACAGTGGAAAATGTTTCCCCTGGGACCCACACCATAAAGGTTGTAAGGGAACTTTACGGGGAGTGGTCAAGGGAGATGGAGGTCAAGGGATACCAGGAATATGACATAAATGCGACCCTTGCTCCATACGGATATGAGCCGGATTTTTGCTTTGGCAGTATTGGTTCAGGAGATGGACAATTCTACCACCCATGGGACTTGACAGTGGATAACGATGGGAACATTTATGTGGCAGATTGGGGAAACAAGAGATTCCAGAAATTTGACTCATCCGGTAATTTTATTACGAAGCATTCTTATACTACTTTTAGACCCTCAGGCATAGTCTTTTCTCCATCAAACAACCGTATTTATGGAGTTATGAATAATTCTATTTGCCTTCGCTGGTATAATTTCAACCTTGATTATATATCAGGGCATTGCTTAGGTCTTAACAATCCTCGTTACCTCGGAAGAGACTCTTCAGGGAATATTTACATAGCAGATGCAGGAAATGATAGGATAGTCAAAACAAATTCAGAGGGAATTGAGATAGCGGAATGGTCAACTGGTTCAGGAAGTTGGCCCATGGAGGCTGCACCTTACGAGGATAATGTATATGTTTCTCTTTGCTGGAAGAACAAAGTAAAAATTTACTCTCCTTCAGGAACAGAAAAAGGGGAGTTTTCCAGGACGATAAATTGTCCTGATGGGATAACTGTGGATAGAATGGGGCATGTATATGTCGTAGCCCATAATGATAATAGAGTATATAAATTCATGTCAGATGGAACAGAGATACTGCATTTTGGAAGATATGGAACTGGAAGGGGAAATTTTCACGCTCCTGCTGGGATAGAAGTCCTTGAAAATGGTGATGTTTTAATAGCGGATGATTATAATCACCGCATCTGTAAATGGAGGATGACGGAGGAGACCGTAACCACAGCAAGGGCAAAGATAACTGTGAAGAGGAAGAGGAGCGGAGGATTTTATGGAAGAAGAGGAAGGTTCACTGCAGGAGCAGGAGCACCGGTAAAGAACATAAAAGAGAGAAGGAGGAGGATAAAGAAGTAAATTAAAAAGAGGAAGAACAGATACCATTTTCCCCTTTTGTTTAAGGGGAGCGTTATGAATTTATGAGAAGGGTGTTATGTTATAATTTGCAGGGAGGCTTTTTTACTCCTTTAAAACAATGGTTTTTATGTGCGGTATTTCATGGAGTCTATAGATGGGAATCATCCAGGGTCGGTTGCTCCACTCATGAACCAGGGTGGCATCCAGAAGTCCCCAGGTGAGGAAGCCGTCAGGGCTCAAGGGCTCCAGCATTACGGCTGCCAGTCTGGAAAGGGGCTGATTTAATGGCACTAAATAGGAATTGGGGGGAATCTTCACCCTTACGGTTTCGTAATGCCCTGTTATCTTCTTTAGATGATGTCCCTGGAAGGGGAGGGGACTTGATTTTATCTCCTCAATGGCGAACCTCTCCGCAGAAATTTCCAGGGGGTTCAGGATTTTCTCAACCACTATCCCGTTTCTTTTGAGAATCTTAACCAGGTGTTTTGCTGAGGGGAGGATTATGTAGGCTGCGGGCAGTTTAACGCTGCTTATGGGCTTTATGGTAGCGTAAAGGGTGAGGTGGTAGGTGGTGAGTTTGTCAGTCTTTTCCACCAGGAATCCCCCCATCCAGGAAGGGTATTTCTTTAACTGGTCTTTTGGAATTTTCCTTATCCGGAATTTATAGGAGAGGAGGTCAAACTCGGTGATTTTTTGAGGTTCAAACTTAATGCCGAAGTCCTTACCAGCGTAATTCATGGCCCTGAGGTCGGCCTCCCTTTCTATCCTCCTCATCTCTTTGCCGTATCTGGAGGTAAACCTGAGAATTGATTTTAGAAAGGCATAGGCCCCCATTACCCTTTTTTTGAAATCCGCCCTGGAATAGTTCTCGTCCAGTATGGCGAAGCGGTTTCTCAGGCCCACATAATTTGTTCCATAACGGGCCCCCACAGCCTGGAAAGCCCAGCCTTTTTCATGGGCTTTCCTGTCAACGAAATTTCCGTAGGGGATGAGGTGGAAACCCTCTTCTTTCATGTATTTTTCAAGTTGGGTCTTCATTTTCCCCCAGGAATACCTGAAAAGGACAGGGTCTGTCCATGGGGCCATCTGGGGTTGCCAGGTTACCACATGGCGGTGATAGGAGCCGTCGGTGGTGTGCATGTCCACGAACAGAACCGGGTCCCACCTCACCAGGGCTTTTACCAGGCCCCTGACTTCCGGGGTTTCCTGTTTTATGAAATCCCTGTTAAGGTCAAGGCCCTGACCGTTGTATCTTACCCCGGCTAACGGGGGGCCGTTGTCGCGCCGGTTTTTACCAAATTTTTCGTTGCCATCGGGGTTAAATATGGGGCAGAAAATTATCACCTGATTTTTTAGAAGTTCGGGATATTTTCCCAGGAGCAAATCCCTTATCATCATGAGAGAGGCCTCTTTCCCCTCAACCTCCCCAGCATGTATGTTGGCCTCAATGTAAACCACCTCTTTTCCTGAGGCTCTTGCTTCCTCAGGGGATGCTATGCCATCGCTGCTTACCATGGCCAGAGGTATTTTCCTTCCCTCAGTGGAGGTGGCCAGGTAAGTAATTTTTAGTTGTGGATATTTTTCAGCCAGGCTCCAGAGAAATTCCATAACATCTCTGTAGGTGGAAGTTTCCATGAAATTGGTTTTTTCTGCCCTGGTAAGGGGTATCCCTGCAAGCAGGGGAAGGGCCAATAATATTGCTATGAGTCTTTTCATTTTTTAACCTCCTTTACCACTCTGAAACCCACCAGTTGTAGGGGAGGAGATGCGTATTTTTCCATCTCATCCGAAGTATGCCAGCAGGAAAGACCCTTTATTTTTCCTTTCCCGTCTTTCCCCACGACCCATTCGGAAAGGTTCCCCTTCAGGTCATAAACTCCGCTGGTGGACTGGAAACTTCCCACGGGAAGTATCAGGGAGGTAAAGCCAAGGGTATTTTTCACATAAATTCTCAATGCCTCCGTTTCCTCAGGGTTAGGGGAGTATCCAGCCCAGTGGTCAAGAACATTTCCCGGGGACTTAGCCTCCGAGGTGAGTTTCTGGAATTCTTCCTCGGTGGGAAGCCTGTATTTTTCCCCGGTTTTTTCAGAGAGCCACCGGCAATAGGCCATAGCCTCTCTGAACCCTATACCATTAGCAGGGAGGTTTCCGGTCCATGGGCTCCAGTGATGCTTATATTCCGGGTTTTCGCTGAGAAATTCCTTAAACTGCGCCCTTGTGATTTCAAACCTTGAGACCCATATTTCCTTTACCTTTACCAGTTCAGGGATCAGAATACCATTCTTTAAAACCCCGTATTTTCCCTTGACTGCCGAAACCTTTTTAAGTTCCAGTAATCTTGCCAGATGGGAGTTTTCTCCAAAGGGTTTTTCCTGTTTTTCTTTTCCCAGAAGGTATTTTTCAATCCATGCCACTTCCTCCTGCATCTTTTTCATCTGGTGGGAGGGTTTTCTTAATCCGTGGGGTTCTCCAGGGAATAATATGAACCTTACCGGTGCCTTTCCTATTCTTTTTAAAGCCCTGAAAAGCTCCCATCCCTGCTCTGTGGGCACATTTTTATCCCTGGTTCCAAAGAATATTATGGTGGGAGTTTTTATTTTTCTGGCGCGAAAGAGCGGCGATTTCTTAATGTAGGTTTCTGTATTGTCCCAGGGCGTCCCACCCAAGTATAATTCGTCAAATTGGGGGCCAAACATGCAATTTCCGTAGTCGCTGGTCCAGTTGACATCACCTGCCCCGGGCGCTGCCACTTTAAAGCGATTGGTTTCGGTAATGAGGGCAATGGTGAGGATGGCTCCGTTGCTCCATCCTGCCACCCCGAGTTTATTCGGGTCCACCATGCCATTTTTTATAAGATAGTCCACCCCGGACAATATGTCGGGGACCTCAAGTTCGTAGTAATGACCTATTATGGATTCCACGAAGTCAAGGCCATAATTGGAACTTCCGGAGTAATTGACGAAGAGGACGAAAAATCCCTTATTAGCCCAGTAATGGGGATAATAGGCCCAGGAGTTTTTGAACCAGTCCGCATCGTAGCCAGCAGGTCCTCCGTGGATGTTAAGGAGCAGGGGATATTTTTCACCCTTGCGGTAATTTCTGGGATAATAGAGCAGGCCTTCAATTTTTCTCCCCCCTTCTGATTTCCACTTTATTACTTCAACCTTAGCTATGAATTTATCCTTTAAATATGAGTTCAGCTGAGTTATCTGTTTTTTCCCTTTTAATTTTCCTCCGTCTATCTCAGCCACATACAGCTGGGGAGGTTCTGTAGATGAACTTCTGAGGAAAAGGAGCCTTTTACCATCCTTGGAGAGGCTCATCCCCATTATGGTCTGGTAAAAATCCTCCTTTACCCGATGAATGGGCCAGTTTTCAGGGGATTTTCCCTTTACCTCAATAATAACAGGAATGTTCCTGACCCCATTGGCCAGGGAGGTAACTATGATTCCTTTCGCTGCTACCAGAGGGCCGTAATAAAGCCCTCCAACCCCGTTTTTCCACCTCAGAGGTATTTTTTCATAACGGTTTTCCTTTATGCTGTAAACATAAAGAAGATTTATACCCGGGCCCCTTTTTTCCTCGTGGCGGGAATAGGTCTCAAGGAAAACTACCCGGTCATTGTCCAGCCAAGCGAAATTTGTGGGAGAAAAATATTTATCCCTGAATATTTCCCTATTTTTCCCCGTTTCAAGGTCCCAGAGAAAATATAGTGGCCTTGGTTCGGGTTCAGCCACATAGGAGGGAGTGTTGATATGGGTGGTTATTACGAATCTTCCCGAAGGGGAAACGGTGAAGGAGGATATCCTGTCCCTGTTGTCAGTTATTCTTTTCAGTTTTTTCTTTTTAATGTCCAGAAGGAAAAGCCTTGTGGGGAAGAAAAATTCCATATCTTCCACTACAATGGAATCGTCCTTCTTCTTTTTCCTTTTCTTTTCTATCCGATAATCCTTTTCCCTGGCCAGCAGTATGAGTTCATTGGCATTTCTCCAGCGAAAATCCACCACTCCCTTTTTCATGGAGGTTATTTCTTCCGGTTCCCCACCGGAGGCCCTCATCAGGTAAACCTGGGTTTTTCCGTCTCTGTCGGATAGAAAGGCGATGTATTTGCCGTCAGGAGACCATCGGGGGGAAAATTCCGAGTGTTTCCCCCTGGTTAATTGTAGGGGATTGGGGGAAGAGACATCGCTTATCCAGATGTGGGAGATGAAATTGTTCTCTTTAAGGTCAACCTTTCTTTGCGTCCACAGGGCGTATTTTCCGTCCGGGGAAAGGCTGAAGCTGGAAACGGTCTGATAATTAATTACATCCTTCAGGGTGAAATCATTTTTCCCAAAAAGGAGAAAGGGAGATATCATTATTAAAATTAATACAATAATTTTTCGCATAATTACCTCCTAAGAATATTTTACGAGGGGAAAAATTAAATTTCACGGCTTAATGTTTTTCGGGAAGGTGTTTTTCCAGCCAGGGTTTGAGTTTTCCCAGGGCCTCTTCCACCGAGTCGGCATACTGGAAAAGGGAAACATCCTCCGGAGAAATGTAGCCTTTCTTCACGAGCCTGGGAAAATTTACGGTCTCCTCCCAGTGGGAGCGACCAAAAAGAATTACCGGAAGGGGTTTCTTCTTTCCCGTCTGAATCAGGGTGAGGGTTTCAAAAAGTTCGTCCATGGTTCCGAATCCTCCGGGAAAGAATATCTCCGCCTTGGCAAGGTACATGAACCAGAATTTGCGCATGAAGAAATAGTGGAATTCAAAATTAAGTTCACGGTCTATGAAATCATTGGGAATCTGTTCGTGGGGCAGGGAAATGTTGAAACCTATGGATGGAACTCCTGCTCTTCTAGCACCCCTATTGGCTGCCTCCATTATTCCTGGACCACCGCCAGTGCATATGCCGAAACCGTGATTTCGATGGTTTTCTTTAACCCACATTCCTATCCGGTAGGCCAGTTCTTCTGCCTGCAGGTAGTATTTTCTGTTTTCCGGGTCAGGGTCGTTTTCGCTGATCCTGGAAGAGCCGTAAAACACCACCGTGTGCCTTATCCCCACTTCCTTTAATTTGCTTTCCGGATGAAGGTATTCGGCGAGAATTCTTACTGTTCTCGCTGACGGCGAATTCAGAAAAGCCGGATCCTTGTATGCCTTTTTTGCCCGTTTCATTGGAATATAATATCACACATTGTTTCCCGGGGAGGATTGATTTTACATTGAATGTTATAATAACTCAGGTCAGGAGGTGAATTATGGAAAGATTAATTAGAAATTTCGGTATTTTCATCTTCACAGGTTTGCTTCTTTTAGCCGGAAATTCTCTAATTTTCAATTTCGATAATGTGCCGGTGGGGAAAATTCCCGAGGGTTTCACCCCGGCTCAGACCGCCAATCGTGGAACCCTTGCGCAATGGAAGGTGGTGGAGGACGAAACCGCACCCTCTGGAGGCAGGGCTCTTATGGGTAGGCCGAATCCTAAGACCAATTACGGGGCCTGTTATAATGTCCTCATATATCAGAAGGCCAAGTTAAAGGACCTGGAGATTTCGGTGAAAATCAAACCCATAAGCGGAAGGGAGGACCAGGGCGGAGGGCTCCTGTGGAGGGCCCAGGACGAGAATAATTATTATGTGGTGCGGTGGAATCCCTTAGAAAACAACTTCAGGCTTTATTATGTTAAAAACGGAAAAAGGAGAATGCTCGCCTCTGCGAGACTTGTGACAGATGCCAGCAAATGGCACGAGATTAAGGTAATGGTCCAGGGAAAGAAAATTGAGTGCTATTTTGACGGAGAACTTAAACTGAAATTCTACTCCTCGGTCTTTTCTGAGGCGGGAAAATTCGGACTCTGGACCAAGGCCGACGCCCATAGCGAATTTGACGACCTTGAGGTCAAGGAAGTGCAATGAAAAGAACAGGGCTTTTATTGTTCGTTCTTTTAACGGCTGTTTTCTGGGGTTGTGGCAGAAGCGAAAGGGAAGTGGTGGTTTATACTTCCACGGACCAGGTGTTTTCAGAACCGGTTTTAAGGGAATTTCAGAGGAGGACGGGAATTAAGGTCAGGATGGTATTTGATACCGAGGAGACCAAATCCACAGGACTGGTAAACAGGCTCATTGCCGAGAAGGAAAAACCCCGGTGCGATGTTTTCTGGTCCAATGACCCCCTGAGGGTGGAAATTTTGAAACAGAAGGGGGTGCTGGAACCGTATTTCTCCCCAAACGCAAAGGATATACCTGAAAAATTCAAGGACCCCCAGGGGTACTGGACGGGATTTTCCGGAAGGATAAGGGTTATTCTGGTAAATACCAGACTGGTAAAAAAGGAAGAGTATCCGCATGGGATCAGGGACATGTTGAATCCTAAGTGGAAAGGGGAGTTCGCCTTAGCCAATCCCCTTTTCGGGACCACTTCCTTTCACATAGCCTCCCTGTTCGTGCTCTGGGGTGACGAAAAGGCCAGGGAATTTATGGAGAAAATAAAGGAGAACGGCCTCAGGCTGGCCTCCTCCAACGGGGAAATTGCCAGATGGGTTGCCCAGGGAAAGGTTAAATTCGGGTTTGTGGATAACGACGATGCTTTTTCCCTAATAAACGAAGGCGCTTCAGTGGAGATGATAATACCGGACCAGAACGGGGAGGGGACCCTCTTCATGCCCAATGCCGTGGCCCTCATAAAAGATGCGCCCCATCCCAAACTGGCTAAAAAGATGGTAGATTACCTCCTTTCCCCGAAGGTGGAGGAAATGCTGGCTAAGGCCACATGCAGACAAATACCCCTGCATCCCGGAGTGAAGCCTCCGGAGGGAATGCCTGACATTTTCCACATTAAGACCATGGAGGTAAATTATCCGGAAGTGGGAAGGAAGATGCAGGAGATTATCCCCTTCCTGAAATCCTGGCTTTCCGGTCTATGAGGGCAGTTAAATTCCTGCTCTGGTTTTATGCCCTGGTCTTTTTAGTCTTTCCGGTTCTGCCCCTGTTTTTTGAAATTTACAGGTTTTCCCCGGAGGTTTTTGACCGGAGTTTTTTCCTGGCCCTGAGGAACAGTTTTCTCCTCTCCTTAGCCACGGCGTTTTTTTCCGCAGTCCTTGGTCTTATCCTGGCCCTGATTGTCGGGAAGACCAGGGTTCCTGCCCGGGGTCTTGTGTCCCTTCTCCTCAGCCTCCCTCTTTTCTTTCCACCCTATCAGTTCGCCTTAGGATGGAGCGGACTCCTTCCTTCCGGTTTCATGGCGGCTCTTTTCTCCCTTCCCGGGACTGTTTTTGTCCTTACAGGCTGTTTCTATCCCGTGGTTTTCTGGCTGGTTCTTATTTCCCTGTATTCCGTCTCGCCGGAGGAAGAAGAGGTGGCCCTGTTGTTTGCCCCTGCGGCTAAGGTCCTTAAAAGCATAACCCTCACCAGAATCCTTCCTTCCCTTATAGCAGGATCACTGCTGGTCTTCCTCCTTTCCTTTGCCGAGCCAGGGGTCCCTGCCTATTTTGGGGTGAATGTGCTTCCCCTTCAGGTGCTAACCCAGTTCTCAGCATTTTATAACTTCAGGGCTGCCCTTATGGCTTCCCTTCCCATGGTAATTTTGGGGGTTGCGGTTTTCTGGGCCCAGACAGGTTTCTGGAGAGAAAAAATGCAGTGGCGGGAGAGGTCTTCCCTTTATACCGGTCTTGCATTTAAAGGTGGGCTGAGTAGTAAATTTTTCATGGTTACTGTTTTTACCCTCTTTTTCCTCCTTCCATCTCTTTCACTGCTGGAAAATGGAATTCCAGCCCTTCAATCAGCCCTCAGGTGGGGTGCCAGAAGCATGGGTTTTTCCCTTCTCTATTCCTCCTCTGCAGCCCTGCTGGTTGTGGGCTGGGCCATGACATCTGCTTTCCTTTCCGGAAAAAAACAGAAGGAAATTTTTTCATATTTCTCCCTTTTCGCCTTTCTTCTTCCTCCCACGGCACTGGCAGTGGGATTCATTGCCCTCTGGAGGTCTCTTCCCCTTCCTGTTTACGGAACTGCCCTCATACTTATTTTTGCCCTGTCAGCCAGGTATTCTTTCCCTGCCCTGAAGGTTATGGAAAATTCAGCAAGGAACCTTGACCCCTCCCCCATGGAGGCTGCATATATTAGCGGGGCATCCCCCACCCGGACCTTTTTCAAAATCACCTTCCCCTCAGTAAGAAAATGGATTTTTGTTTCTTTCCTCCTTGTTTTCGTCTTTTCGGTAAATGAACTGGGACTTTCCACCATGCTTTATCCGCCGGGGGGCGAACCCCTGATAGTGAGAATTTACACCCTTTCGGTAAATTCTCCCCTGAAGGTTCCCTCTGCCCTTTCTCTTCTCAACAGTTTTTTGATTATAATAATTCTCTTTGTCTTTCTGCCAGGAGGTGAAAAATGAAGTTAGCCAGGGTGGGGCTGGTAATGCTAACCATCGTCAGGCTTTTTGCCTTTAAGCCCTTTTATTACGAAGATGCCTCTGTGGAGGAGAAGGGGAGGGTGGAAGTGGAACTGGGAATTTTT
>JALVRF010000110.1 GCA_027025175.1 Candidatus Aminicenantota bacterium
AAAAGGGTCTGTCCCTAAAATGGGAATTGAAAAGAGGGAAGAATTGTGGTAAGATGAAAGCGAAGTGGGCCAGTGGCGCAGCTGGGAGCGCACTTGACTGGCAGTCAAGGGGTCGGGGGTTCGAATCCCCTCTGGTCCACTTTATTTTTTATTTCTGCCGGAGTGGCGGAACTGGAAGACGCAGGAGACTCAAAATCTCCCGGGAACAATCCCGTGTGGGTTCGAATCCCACCTCCGGCATGGTTATTAAATGAAAAAAAGCCTTCTCGTTTTTTTAATAGTGTCGATTTCCCTCTTTGTCTTTACCATCTTAATTTTTCTATTCCAGAAACAGGGAAAGGTTTTAACCTCTGATTCTTATTTATACCTCAGACTCATGGGAGAAATTCCGGAAACCCCTCCCCAGGGTTTTCCTCCTTTTTCAGGAATAACCGTAAGGGAAATTTATCGGGCTCTGGAAAGGGCAAAATCTGATCCCAAGGTTAGAGCCCTTTACCTGAAAATTTCATTCCCGCTTATGGGATGGGGTAAGGCCGAGGAAATAAGGAGGATGGTTGAGAGTTTCAAGAAAACTGGAAAGAAGGTGGTCTCCTTTGTTGAAGGGGCAGATGACCTGGGTTATTACGTAGCCACCGCAGGGGATAAAATTTACACCTTCCCGGGTTCCTTCGTTGAGATAAACGGCATCGCAGCCCAGAGGCTTTATTACAAGAGGCTTTTTAAAAAATGGGGCATCTCCGCCCAGATCTTCCACATAGGGAACTGGAAAACTGCTTATAATTCCTACACCGAAGACAGGATGAACCGGTGGGAAAGACAGCAGATTTCAAGAATCGGCGGCGGAATAATGGACGAACTTAAAGGGACTATTTCAAAAACCAGAAAAATCTCCCCGGAGAAAATTCAGGAATTCATGGATAATGAGGGGGGTGGTATAGGTTTAGAATTTAAAGCCTCTCCGTTTTTTGATGGGGTTCTTGAGGAAGGGGTGGTCCTTGAAAGGGAATTCCCCTCTCTCAGCAGGGTCACAGCCAAAAGGTATTCTCACATGAGACGCATGTCCCTGTCCCCCAATCGGATAGCGGTGGTATTTGCCGAGGGGGTTATAAACATGGGAAGGAGCGGAAATCTTCCCTTTAGCGGGAGGTCTATAGGTTCGGATACCATGAGGGGTTTGCTTAAGAAACTGGAGAAGGATAAAAACGTGAAGGCGGTGGTTCTCAGGATAAACAGCCCGGGTGGTTCTGCCCTCGCCTCTGAGGAGATAGAAAATTCCGTAAGGAAACTGGCAAGGAAGAAGCCGGTGGTGATTTCCATGTCTTCTTACGCTGCTTCTGGAGGGTATTACATATCCTCCCCGGCCAATAAGATAATCGCCGAGAACCTTACCCTTACCGGTTCCATAGGCATAATTGGAGGGAAGATTTCCATAGGAAAGGCCCTGTCCAAGTTAGGAATAGACGAAGACCACGTTTCCTTCAGCAAAACAGCCATATGGAACAGCCCCTATACGGAATACGACGAGCATCAGTTCTCGGTAATCAAGAAAAGATTAAAGGCCTTCTATAAATTATTCCTTTGGAGGGTGGCAAAGGGCAGAGGAAAGAGCCTGGAGGAAGTGGACAAACTCGGTCAGGGAAGGGTTTATCTGGGGAAGGAAGCCTTAAATCTCGGCCTTGTAGATTCCCTGGGAGGCATGGAAAAAGCCATATCAGAGGCCTCCCATCTGGCTGGAATTTCCTTTTACACCGTGGAGTTTTATCCCAGAAGAAAAACCCTGTGGGAAAGGGTAATTGAAACCTTCAGCCAGTGGAACGCCCTGGGCCGTTTAAAAATTTTCCTCAATCAGGGTTATTATTTCCTCCCACCGGCCTTTTATATTTTCAAATAATTCCCTCAAGAAACCTGAGGTCCCCGGGAAGGGTTATTTTCAAATTGGTCTTCTCCCCAGCCACCGCCCTGACTTCCCCCATACCCGAGGCAATAAAAAGGCTGGAGTCGTCCGGGAAATTTCCACCTTCTGTCCTGTTGTGGGCCTCCTTTATCAGGGAAATTTTGAATCCCTGCGGGGTCTGAACCCGAAAAACTCCCTTCCTGGAAATAAAACCTCTTACAAATCCGCTCTCCACCCTGGCCAGGGTATCAGCAACGGGAAGAACTGGAACCGCTGCCCCCCATTTTTTAGCCCCCTGAATTACCCTGTCTATCAGGGACTTTGAAATGTTGGGCCTTGCGGCATCGTGAATGAGAACTATCCCCTCCCCTTCCAGAGCAAAGACACCGGCCCTTGAACTCTCCTGGCGGGTCCTTCCCCCTTCTACGATCTTTTTTATTTTCATGTACCTGATCTTTAGTTCCTCAGCCCATGGGAAAAGTTCTTTCACCACAACCAGTACAATGCCCTCAACCTCAGGATGGGATTCAAAGGCGCTGAGGGAATATTCAAGCACAGGCTTTCCCTTGAGTTTCTCCCTCTGTTTTAAGGCGCCAAACCTTGTTCCCTTTCCCCCGGCAAGAATTACTGCCCAGAGGTTATTCTTCATCTTTTTTTCTCGCCGCTTCAAGGACAAGAAAGGCTATGGAATTCTTAATCTTTCTTTCCCTGTGATGGGGCACATATTCAATTCTCACCTGAACATTGTCCCAGGTCAGAATTTCAATGGCCGCTTCCAGTCCGGTTTTTGTCCCGGTTTTTGTCCCGGCCACGGCATCAACGAGGGTGCCCCTGGTAAAAAACAAAGCACCCTGCTTTTCCCCGGATTTTACCCTCAAAACCCCGGTTTTCGCCTCCAGCTCCATCATCTGGAGAACTGTGGGAAGTGAAATTCCAGTGATGGTATCCGCCTGGTCTATCTTCGCCAGGGTTTCCCGAATTATTTTTCTGAGGCTGCTGGGAAGATAGGGTTTGAATATGTAATTGAGGACTCCGAATTTCTGCATCTGTCTCATCTTGTCCAGGCTCATCATCCTCATGGTAGTTTCCCCGGAAGCCACGAGTACATGTGTCCACTTCCCGCAGTTGAGGATTTCCGTTATGAGTTGAACACCGTCCATGGCAGGCATTCTTATGTCCGTTATAATAAGGTCGTAATCCTCTTTTTTTAATTTTTCCAGGGCCTCAGCACCGTTGTGGGCAAATTCTGCCCTGTAAAGTTTTTTATCTTTGGAGAGTTCGGCCTTCAAACTTTCAAGAAGTTCTTTATCATCATCAACGATTAAAACCTTTCTCATTCTGAGAATTTTATCATTTTTTTGTAAGTTTTTCTATATCATAAATCAAATTATCCCTTTCATATTCCGCCAGTTCAGGTATGTGAACATCCATCCTTATGGCATCTTCAGGGCATGCCTCCACACAAAAACCGCAATAGGCGCATTTCCCCAGGTCTATTAAAAACTGTCTGGGCCTTTTTTCCAGAGGATGATCCGGGTCCTCCTCCGCTTCTATGTAAATACACTCGGCAGGGCAGGCAGTGGCGCACATAAAACATGCCACGCAGCGGAGCCTACCGTCTTCCCTTCGAAGAAGCCTGTGGCGAAGCCTTACCCTGGGGAAGGTCTCCCTCCTCTCTTCGGGATATTCAACGGTAACCACCCCCTTATCCCTGCTGAGTCCCACATAGTAAAGGGAAAACTTCCAGAGATTAACTATTAAATGCCTGGCAGTTATTCCCAATCCCTTTATTGCTTCCCAGAAGAGTTTCATTTTATCACCGCCATAATTCCAGCAGTTATTATTATGTTAAGTATGGAAAGGGGTATGAGGTTTTTCCATCCAAGGTCCATGAGCTGGTCAAACCTGTATCTTGGATATGTCCATCGCACAAGCAGTAAGAACCAGACCACGATCCAGAGTTTTATGTTAAAGGTTATAAACTGAATAACCCTTATCCAGACGGGAGAAAGAAGCAATGCCCCCCCCCAGGGGAAATGGAAACCGTCCTGGAAAAGGTATGGTGGGTTGTATCCTCCAAGGAAAAATGTGGTAAATAGGGCAGCCAGCAGGAGAACCTCCACGAAGTCCGCCACGAAGAACATCCCAAACTTCATTCCGCTGTATTCCAGGAAATACCCTATTATCTCGGACTCACCCTCGGGAAGGTCAAAGGGAACCCTTTTATTTTCCGCCATCCCTGCAATGAGGAAGAGAATGGCCGCTAAGGGCTGGAGAATTATCCCCCAGAGTGGAACCCATCCCCCAAGGACATAGCGGTTCTGCATGTAAACAATTTCGTTTAGATTAAGGGAGGGATAAACCAGAAGGACCCCCACCAGGGAGAGCCCAAGGGCCACCTCATAGGAAATCACCTGGGCTGTTGCCCTCATTCCCCCAACAAGGCCATATTTGTTTCTGGAGCCGTATCCTCCAAGGACAACCCCGTATATTCCCAGAGAAAGCAGGGAAAGGATCAGGACCAGCCCCACATTGGAACCGATAACCGAAATGGAAAATTCCCTCCCATCTATGCTCAGTTTATCCGCCAGTGGGATAGCCCCTATAGGAACCAGAGCGAATACCAGTGACAAGATTGGAGCCGCAAGGTAAAAGGGCCTGTCAACGAAGGGAGGGATGTAATCCTCCTTGAAGAACATTTTGAGGGCATCGGCAAAGGGCTGGAAAAGGCCATTGAGCCTGAGGCCAAGCACTTCTGCCCTGTTTGCCCCTATCCTGTCCTGAATAAGGGCGGATTCCTTTCTCTCAAGGAGGGTTATGTATAGAACGGTTATAAGGGCCCAGGTAAATATCACCACTGCCTTTATTATGACCCAGACCATTTCTTATACTCCTTCAAAAATTCCCTCTCCATTTCCTGCCTGTCCCAGGGAAGTTCTATCCCAAAGGCCCCGGCGAAAAATTCCCCTATTCTTCCCTCATCCATGGCCTCCCCTAAGGGTTCTAAAGCCTTCTGGAATTTCTGAATCTTTCCCTGGAAATTGGTCCAGTGCCCTTCCTTTTCGGCAAAAACCGCCGCAGGAAGGATAAGTTCCCATCCCTCCATATCAGGAAACTCATTGGTGAAAATACCGATTTTTATCCTCTGCTCAGGGGCAAATTCGGGAAAATGAAAGACAACGGAAACCTCCTCGTTTCCCCTTTCTTCTTTTATTCCAAGGATTTTAGCACCGGTGGTGTTTGGGTTTTTATCCTTCACCCTCAGCAGTTTGTCCTCGTCGCCGTCCGGTCTCTTAACTAAGGAAACCTTCCATTGAAGAAGGTCAGCCAGCCTTTTCCAGTAAATTAGTTCCTCGTTGCTCATCCAGGCGGAAAGGTAAACCCTGATCTCATTTCCGATGATTTCCCTCAATTTTTTCCCGGCTGCCTCCCAGGTGATTTTCCTTCCATTGGACATGGGATGAAGAATTCTCCCCTCATCAATGAATTTATAAGAATATCTGCCCTCGTCGCAAATCCACCACCCGTTCACATCCTGGTTTTTCCTGGGTTTTATTCTGAAGACCCTCTGGGAGGAAAAACGATTCCTGAGCCTGTCGGTATTTGTGTGAATTTCAATATTACATCCACGAGCGCAGAAGGGACAGATAGACGGGGTCCTGTCCAGGAACCAGACCCTCATTTTAAACCGGAAGTCCAGGTCGGTGATGGCACCCACAGGGCATATGTCCACCAGGTTTCCGGAGTAATCGTTCTCTATCTTCTTCCCGTCAAAAAGCCCGATGTAGGAGTGTATTCCCCTCTCAAAGACTCCCAGTTCTCTGGTCCCGGTCACATTGTCCAGGAAACGAACGCAACGACGGCATAGTATGCATCTTTCGGCATCGTAAATAAGGTTCTTTCCCCAGTATACCCTCTTGGGCTTCCTTTCCCTGTCCTCCAAGTATCGCCTGTCCTCCAGGTCGTAGTCAAAGTAATAATCCTGAAGCACGCACTCGCCGGCCTGGTCGCATATGGGACAATCCATGGGATGGGAAGTTAGTATAAATTCAAGGACCTTCTTTCTGTGCTCCTGAAGAGCCGGGGTATTGGTCCTGACGATCATTCCTTCTTTTACCGGGGTCATACAGGAAGGAACTGGCTTACGAAGACCCTCTATTTCCACTAAGCACATGCGGCAGTTTCCGTCGGGACGGAGCCCCTCGTGATAACAGAACCTCGGTATATAAATTCCCGCATCCTCAGCGGCCTTAATAAGCAGGGTTCCGGCCTCAGTCTCCACTTCCCGCCCGTCAATGATTATCTTTATTCTCTTTCCACCGGGCATCTCTTCTCCCTTATGTGTTCTTCAAGTTCTTCCCTGTATTTTTCACATATGGCAATAACCGGCATGGCAGCAGCGTCGGCCAAGGGGCATATGGTCTTTCCCATCATGGACCTGGCTATGTCAACGAGAAGGTCCAGGTCCCCCTTTCTTCCCCTTCCGCTTACAATCCTTTCGGCAATCTTAGCCATCCACGGCGTTCCCTGGCGACAGGGGGTGCATTGGCCACAACTCTCGTGGGCGTAAAAACGGGTAATTACCTGAAGAACCTTGGCCATGCATGTGGTCTCATCCAGGACAATAACCGCCCCTGAACCCAGCATGGAACCTGCCTTCATCAGGGAATCGTAGTCTAAGGGGATATCTATCTCCTGGGGTTTCAAAATTGGGGAGGAGCTTCCTCCGGGAATTACCCCCTTCAGCCTCCTGTTTTCCCTTATACCTCCGGCATACTCGTAAATAAGGGTTTTGAGGGAGGTACCCATGGGAAGTTCGTAAATTCCCGGTTTTTTAACATGACCGCTCACGGCAAAGAGTTTGGTTCCCCCGCTTTTTTCAACTCCCAGGGAGGCAAACCACTCCCCTCCTTCTCTTATAATGGCAGGAAGGTTCGCTAAGGTTTCCACATTGTTTACCACCGTGGGACAATTGTAAAGCCCCATGGTAGCAGGAAATGGGGGTCTTATCCTGGGGTTTCCCCTCTTTCCCTCCAGGGATTCAATAAGGGCTGTTTCCTCACCACACACATAGGCACCGGCTCCTCTATGAACGAAAATTTCAAGGGAAAAATCCGTTCCGAAAATGTTTTTGCCCAGAAATCCTTTCTCATACGCCTCCTCTATGGCCTTCTCCAGGAGGAGGGCAAATTTTCCGTATTCTCCCCTTATGTAAACGAAGGCGGTGTTAATCCCCACTGCCCAGGAGGCAATTATTGCCCCTTCAATGAGAAGATGGGGGGCCTCCTTTATTATGTATTTATCCTTAAAGGTGCCTGGTTCCCCCTCATCGGCGTTTATGCAGAGATATTTGGGCCTCGTGCTCTCCCTGGGAACGAAGGACCACTTAAGGCCAGTGGGAAATCCAGCACCACCCCTTCCCCTGAGGTTGGACTTTTTTACCTCCTCTATCACTTCCTCTGGCTTCATGGAAAGGGCCTTCTTTGCCCCCTCGTATCCTCCGGCCTTTATGTAATACTCAATGCTTACCTTCCCGAACCAGGGGGTGATAACCAGGCTCACTTTATCTCCTCCAGAATACTGTCAATCTTATCAGGGGTAAGGTTTCCGTAAAACTCGCCATCTATCTGCATGACCGGTGCAATCTCGCAGGCTCCCAGGCATTCCACAGTCTGCAGGGTAAACCTCCCGTCGGAGGTGGTCCCGCCCACCTTTACCTTGAGTTTCCTTTTCAGGTAATTAATCAGGTTATCAGCCCCCATGAGGGTGCATGTGAGATTCCTGCAAACCCTTATTATGTGGTTACCCACGGGCTTTCTCTCGTACATGGTGTAGAAACTTACAACCTCGTGAACCTGGACCGGCTCCAAATCCAGAATTTCCGCCACCCTCTCTTCCCCTTCCTGGTCAATGTAGCCCCACTCTTCCTGGACTATGTGGAGAACCTCAAGGAGGGCAGAACGCTTCACAGGGTATCTTTTAACAAGGACCTCTATTTTTTCCATTGCCTGTGGGCTTATCTCCTTCATCTATCCAGTTCCCCTCCTATCATGTTAATGGAGGCAAAGGTAGGAATAACATCGGCTATGTAATGTCCCTCTATCATTTTCGCCAGAGCAGACATTATGGAAAAAACAGGGGCCCTGAGATGAAGCCTGTAGGGACGGTCTCCCCCATCGCTTACTATGTAAAATCCCAGTTCCCCGTTTCCTCCCTCCACAGGAACATAAACTTCCCCGGCAGGGGGCCTGAGCCCGTGTCCGCTCATTATTAGTTTAAAATGCCTTATCATACCCTCCATGGTCCTGTAAAGGTCTTCCTTGGGAGGAAGAATATAGCGGGGCACTTTGGCCATTATCTGATAATAGACCTCCTTTTCCATCCCCTCCAAGTTGGGACCCAGTTTAAGTTTCCCATCAAGGTATTTTCCTTCATGGGAGGCCTTTATGGCCTCGTAGGCTTCCACCACCTCGTCCTCACTCCTTACTGGTCCCCTCTCCATTTTCTCCAGGGACTGTTCTATTATTCTTATGCTCTGCTCTATCTCCTTCATCCTTACCATGTACCTGTCGTAATTGTCGCCCTTCTCTCCTAAGGGAACTTCAAAATCCACCTGGTCGTAATAGAGATATGGAAAGGCCTTCCTAACATCGTAATAATAACCGGTAGAGCGAAGAACAGGACCCGTAAAACCATAACTAAGGGCCTCCTC
This sequence comes from Candidatus Aminicenantota bacterium, assembly GCA_027025175.1. GTDB lineage: Bacteria > Acidobacteriota > Aminicenantia > S016-38 > S016-38 > JALSNJ01. The sequence goes on from JALVRF010000110.1 coordinate 8,607, forward strand.
CTGACTTACCACCGCCACATCCCTGGTCCTTTTCAGAAAAATGGGGTTTCTGGAAAGGAGGCCGTGAACATCCTTCACCGCCTTTCTCGTCTCACGCAGGGCCTTTTTCAGAAGATCCTGGAAGTTTTCGGGAACATCAGCCTTTACCCCCCCTATTCTTATGTAAGAGGTGGTAAGCCTGGCGCCTGTAGTGGCATCAAGGACATCCCAGAGAAATTCCCTGGCCTTTATCATGTAAAGGAAAATCGTAAAGGCCCCTAATTCCATTCCCACCGGGGCAATGCAGGTAAGGTGGTCAGTTATCCTGGAAATTTCCCCGAAAATCATCCTGAGCCATTTGGCCCGGGGGGGAACGTCTATTCCCAAGAGTTTTTCCACGGCCATGGCATAGGCCAGGTTGTTAAGAAGGGGGGAAACATAGTTAAGCCTGTCGGTGTAGGGAAGAACCTGCATGTAGGTCCTGTGCTCTGCGGTTTTTTCAAATCCCCTGTGGAGATACCCGATTTCCACATCCGCCTTTATTATTCTCTCCCCATCTAACTCCACCTTTATCTGGACGGTGCCGTGCATGGCGGGATGGGAGGGGCCTATGTTGAGGAGCATCTTCTCCATTATTCCCTCTCGGACCTGAGAAGTTTTATCCTGGGCTGGGATTTTTTCAGGGGATAATCCTTTCTCAACGGATGACCCTTAAATTCGGGATAAAGGAGGATTCTCCTGAGGTCAGGATGTCCTTCAAATTCTATTCCAAACATGTCGTAAACCTCTCTCTCCAGCCAGTTGGCATTTTTCCAGAGGAAGGAAAGGGTGGAAACTTTCTCCCCTTCTCCCAGCCTCACTTTTATCCTCAGTCTTATTTTTTGGGATAGGGAAAGGAGGAGGTAAACCACCTCAAACCTTTTCTCCCTTTTCCCAAAATAATCAACTGCAGTTATGTCCAGGAGAATTTCAAAATCACTCTTCAACTTCTCCATAAGGGGAAGAAGTCCCTCCTTTTCGCAATAATAGGTGGGGATTCCGTCTGCAGTTTCTATTCTTTCCAAGGAAAATTCCCTTTCTATTTCCTCAAGGCCCATTTCTGTTTTTCCTTCTGGATCTTCTCCTGAAGTTTCATAAGGGCATCCAGAACTGTCTCCGGCCTTGGAGGACATCCTGGAATGTATATGTCCACAGGGATTATGGCATCTATGCCCTGGACTGCCGCATAATTGTCGTATATTCCGCCGGTTATGGTGCAGGTTCCAAAGGCCACCACCCATTTGGGCTCCGTCATTTGCTCGTAAACCTTTTTAAGGACAGGGGCCAGTTTGTGGGAAATGGTTCCCACCACGAAAAGAACATCAGCCTGTCGGGGGGTAAATCTGGTAAGCCCTGCTCCGAAACGGTCAATATCAAAATGGGAGGCTGCGGTGGCCATGTATTCCATACCACAACAGGCGGTAACGAAGGGATACTGAAATATGGAATATTTTCTGGCCCATCCTATAAGACTTTCCAGGGTGGTGGTTACAAAATTTCCCTCCCTTATCTTTCCCATTGGAGGTCACCCTTTTTCCAGGCATATACTAAAGCGAGAATTATAAAGGCCTGAAATATTATCATAATGAGGAAATAAAAACCTGGATTTTCCCGGAAAACTAAGGCCCAGGGAATAAGAAAAGCCAGTTCCAGATCAAATATCAGGAATAAAAGGGCAATCCTGAAGTAATGAATGGAAAAATTTTTGGGGACCCCCTTCTGCAGAGGTTCAACTCCGCATTCAAAGGGTTCCCTTTTGTCAGGAGCATCGCCCTTGGGCCCGAAAATCTTTCCGGCAAAGAACATGGAAAGGGAAATCAAGAGCACAAAAACAAACGAAATCAGTATTTCCATTATAAAACTAAAGGGAGGGGGGCATGCCCCCCTCCTGATTTATGTTGACCTTAGAACCTGACTCCTATACCAAAGAGAAGCCTTACTTCACCGGATTTCTTACTTTCCACGAAGGGAAGTCTGCCTTCAAAGAACAGGGAGGCCTCCGTGGTCTTTGTGGAGTAGAATCCGTAACCGACCTTACCGATTATGTCACCCTTGTTGTCTCCGCTGACGATCCAGGCACCCACACCGATTCCGAAGTAATAATTGGTGGGATGATAGGAGAAGAGCAGGTCTGCGGTGATGGGGTTTCCATAGTCTTCCTGATCGTACATCTTCTTGACCTTGAAGTTGTAACCAACCAGACCGGTCACCCTGTAATTGTAGTTTATCCTGTATTCGTAGCCCACTCTCAGGGGCACGAAAAGCCTTGGATCAGACTGGGAGAGGAGTCCGGTTTCCACCACGAAGAATCCTCTCTTGAGAACCTCATAGGCCTTCTGGCAGGAGGCGGAGGTTACGTGGTGGTCATCTTCGGCAATAACAACAGCCACGAAAGAACCGGCCTTGCTGGGCTTAAACTTGTAGACATAGGGGGGCTCGGTTATGGTCTTTTCAGAAACTACATTCCCCTTCTCATCCTTGAGGATGAACTTCACCCCAATGAGTTTGCCTTCGGGATCCGAGGAGCCGGAAGCATCTAAGGTTAATTCTTCTCCAGCAAGGACGGTGGTGGGAGAAACTTTGAGGTCGCAGACAGGAGGCTGGTTTTTCCAGTATTCCACAGCAGCGGAGCAACCGTTGGAAGAGGCAAAGCCGTGCTCGTCGTAAACTGTGGCAGAGAAGGTGTAATTACCGGGTTCAGTGGCAGTGTAGGAAACTTTACAATTTGAGGTAGTTGCTTCAACCTTTGCCACCTCTGCTCCATCCTTCATAACCTTGACCACTCCCTTCACCCAGTTCTGAGAGCCGCAAAGGTCAAGGGTTACAGGATTGTTGATTTCAACCCTGGATGAGGAAACATTGAGGGCACAAACCGGGGCAGGAAGTTCCTCCACGGACTGAAGGGAAATATTTCCGCAAATAAGAGGAACTATGAAGTGATAGGCCTTGAGGTCGTGATAAATGGTTACCTTGTAGACCTTCATGGGCTTTCTTCCTGCCCAGACTGCATCGTTAATCACCTGCACCTTTCTGTGCTTGCGGAAAAGCATCCACTCAATGTGGGTTCCAGGCTGAATCTCTCCTTCCTCCACCTTGGCATTCTTCAACTGGTCCAGGAACGGGAGATAGAGATCACCGTAGCCGGCCTGTTCAAAACCTATTTTCACATCCCCGGCGAAGTCAATGGCTATCTTGTAGAGGTCCTGCGGAGTAAGGTGTTTGCTCTTATAAAATGGGTGAGGACCCAACCTCATAATCTTGGTGGTTGCCATCGCCGGGAAGACAATGGCTAAGGCCAAAACTAATACCCAAAATCTTTTCATGATCACCTCCACCATAAATTTAATAGAAAAGATTCTCTTTTGTCAATTATAATTATAGTCAAGAAGAGTTTTTTTTTCTATAACCGGAGGTAAATTGAGGATAAAAATTCTGGGAAATACCCCATGGGCATTTTTCGCCGCCTATAAACTCAGGGCTCCTTTAATCCTTCACCCCGTCCCTGAAAGAGCGGATCCCTATTCCCAATATTCGTGTTTTTCCGGGATTCCCCGGGCTTCTGAACTCTTACCCAGGGAGCAGAACGCAGCCATCTCTGTAGGTAAAGACTTCATACCATATCCCTTCCAACTCCTCTTTTATCCCCTGCCCCAGAAGGCAAAGATGGAAATTCTCAGGGATTACATAAACGCATATCACTCCAGCAACTCCGGGGCAAGAAACCTTGAGGAATGGTTTCTTTACCGTTTTGGAAGGGCCATGTCAGAACTGTTTTTCATTCCATACAACACCAAGTTATGGGGTGTATCCCCGAATAAACTATCCCACGGATGGGCAGACGACCTTAACCCCAGGCCCAATCCTGAGGAGATATATTTCGGCTCCCAGGGAAAACTGGAAAACTTAAATTACAAGTTTCCGAAAATAATCCCCACCAGGTCCATAAAATCCATGATGAGAGAATTGCCAATAGAGGTTAAAGAGGCCAGGGCTATTGAAATAAATTACAGGGAAAAAATCTTGAGGACTAACCTTGAGGAAGAAACCTATGATCTTCTCATTTCCTTTATTCCCTTAAAGGAACTTCTCGGCCTATTAATCCCCGGGGAAAACCTCTTCTCCCTGGGAAGGGAATTGCTCAGAGAATCCCCAAGGAAGGTGGCGAAATTAAGGACCACACTTTCAGTTCCATACCATAAAATTTACTTTCCCCTGCCTCCCTTTCCCTTTTTAAAAATATTTTCC
>JALVRF010000111.1 GCA_027025175.1 Candidatus Aminicenantota bacterium
CCGTGTTCCCCATGTCCCTCAGCCTGGACAGTGTTCCCATGAGATGGGCCACGTCCTTGGGATGAAGGCCTATGGAAGGCTCATCAAGAACATAAATCGCCCCGGTTATGGAAGAACCAAGGGCAGAGGCTAAAGAGACCCTTTCCCATTCTCCCCCGCTCAGGGTGAAACTCATTCGGTTAAGGGTAATGTAATCAAGGCCCACCCTGTGAAGGAACTCCAGTTTCTGGCGGATCTCCTCAAGTATTCTTCCCTCAGCCTCATCTTCCGGGACAATTGCCTGGAAAAAATCCATGGCCCGGGATATGCTCATCTCCGTAATCTCTGCAATGTTTTTCCCCCTGTAAAGGACGGAAAGCACAGTGGGATTAAGCCTGCTTCCCCCACAGGCCCTGCAGGGTATGTATTTCCTGTACCTTGCCAGAACCACCCTGGCCTGCACCTTATACCTCTTTCTCTCCAGCCAGGCGAAGAACTCCTCCACCGCATCCTTTACCCAGGCTTTCTCCTGGGGGGAAAGGTCCTCATAAGGAACATCAGCCCTTATGCCTGCCTCCTCCACCATCTCCATCCAGTAATCGTAGTTGGATTCGGTGTTAAAAGGGGCGATGGCTCCCTCCTCCAAGGAAAGGGAGGGGTCTGGAATAATCTTGTCCCAGTCCAGAACCGCCTCTTCCCCCATTCCGGAACAACGCGGACAGGCCCCCTTGGGGGAATTAAAGGAAAAAAGGGTGGGCTCCAGTTCAGGGTAATCTATCCGGCAATAGGGGCACTCCCTGCGGTTTGAAAAAACGAGGTGCTCATCATCAAAGAGAAGGTGCACCCTCCCTTCTCCGTAGTTGAAGGCCCAGGATATGGCTTCTTTGGCCCTTTCCTCTTCTTCCTCTTCCACAACGAACCGGTCCGCCAGCACCAGGTCCCCCTCCCTTATACCCCCTGCCTGCTCCCAGTATAAAACCTTTCCCTCCCTTATTACCCTGGTAAATCCCAGTTTCCTTATTTCCCTGAGGGGAAGAACGGGTTCAAAGCCAATAAGGAGCCTCTTCCCCTTTCTTCTAAGGAGTTCGGTCCAGACAGACAAAGCCGTGGACTCCTTTACCTCCCTTCCGCATTTTACGCAGTGCTGAACCCCTTTTTTGGCAAAAAGGAGCCTGAGCAGGTCATATAGTCCGGTGACCGTGGCCACGATGGAGCGGGGATTCTTGGGACCCTGCATCTGGGTTATGGCCACAGAAGGGGCTATTCCCTCTATGGAATCTGCCTCAGGCCTTTCCATCCTTTCAAGGAATTGCCTCACATAGGCGGAGAGAGTTTCCGCATATCTCCTGTAGCCCTCAGCATAGATGGTATCAAAGGCCAAGGAACTCTTTCCGCTGCCGCTCACTCCGGTTATTACTATTATCTTTCCGTGGGGGAGGGAAAGGTTAATTCCCTTGAGGTTGTGAACCCTTACCCCACGAAGTTCTAAGCTGTCCACAGGCTGCTTTGATTTCATTTCCTTTGCTATATCTTACGAAAACAGAATATCCCTTTCTCCTCAGGGCGGAAGCGAACTCTTCCACCATCTCGTCGGGAGGCCTTTTCCAGGGAAAGGCCTGGTTTTCGTTATAGGGAATAAGGTTAATTTTGACCTTAGTTCCCTTTAGAAGAAGGGCCAAGGCTTCGGCATCCCGCAGGGAGTCGTTTAATCCCTTAAAAAGCACATATTCCACAGTAGCCCTTTCCCTCCTGCTTATGGGAAGCTCCTTCAGGGTCTTAATGATTTCCCCTACAGGGTATTTTTTGTTTACGGGCATGAATTTTGTCCTTCTTTCATCGTCCGGAAAGTTCAGGGAAACTGCCACCCTCAGGTTGGGAAATTCCTCCAAGGCCCTTCGAAGGATGGGAAGGAGTCCAACGGTGGAGAGGGTTATTCTTCTGGGGGAAAAGCCCATCCAGTCCTTTAAAATCCCTATGGCCCGGGAGACATTTTCCCAATTATCTAAGGGTTCCCCCATCCCCATGAGAACTATGTTCACCCTGCCCTCGGTCCCTTCCAGGAGCCTCAGAACCTGCCCCACTATCTCCCACCAGTAGAGGTTTCTCCTTAGGCCCATGGTGGCTGTGGCGCAGAAACGACACCCCATCCTGCAACCCACCTGGGTAGAGAGGCAGAAGGTGGTGTGTCCCCGTTCGGGAATCCATACTGATTCCACTGCTTCCCCATCCTCCAGGGAAAGAAGGTATTTTTTAGTCCCGTCCTTGGCTTCGCTGACCTGAAGAACCCTTGGGTATTCAATGCGAAATTCGCCCGAAAGCCTTTCCCTGAGGGATTTGGGAAGGTCGGTCATGGAGGAGAAATCCCTGCTCCTTTTGGTATAAAGCCATTTAAAAAGGTTGCTGGCCTGGTAGCGGGGATAACCCCAGGAGGTAATTATCTCCTCGGCCTCCTCCTTGGTCAGGGAGAGGATGTTCCTCATAATCTATCTATTTTTCCCTCCTTCATTAGCCTCTCCCTTATTTTACCCACGGTGTAAAGGGAGCCGGCCACCAAGATTTTACCTTGGGAAACTTCCCTGGCCCTTTCCAAGGCAGAAATCGGCTCCCTCTCAACGATGACCTTAGCATACCTTGAAGCCAAGGGAAGGAGCTGATGGGCTGGGAGTTTCCTGTAAGATGGGGCTTCAGTAAGAATTATGGTTTTGAAGAAGGGGAATATGTTCCCCCCTATACACCTGTAATCCTTGTCTCTTAGGAGGGAGAAAATCAATGTTTCCCAGGGGCCGCTCTGGGCAAGATATTCCCTTATGGGGAACGAAGCATGGCAATTGTGCATGCCGTCCAGGATCAGGTTTCCAATTTTCTCTAACCGGGCTGGCCAGAAGGCTTTGGATATTCCTTTAAGAATATCTTCCTTGGTGAGGGGAAAACCCTGACGGGAGAGCTCCTCGGCTGCTGCTACGGCTATGGCAGCGTTCTGTCCCTGATGGGGACCGGCTAAGGATGGCTCCAGTACGTATTCCTCATCTCCCCTGTAGAGAAATTTTGAGGGGGAAAGTCTCTTGAAGTTATCTCCCCGGAAAACTACCCTGGCCTCCACCCCCTTTTCTTCCGCCCTTTTAAGGAAAATGGGAAGAAGTTTCTCCTTGCGGGTTCCTATAACGGCCTTTCCCCTTCTTATGACGAAGGCCTTTTCCCGGGCTATTTCCTCCTCGCTTTTCCCGAGATGTCCGGTATGGTCCAGTCCAATCTCGGTTATTATGCTGAGGTCCGCAGGATAGGCATTGGTGGCGTCCAGTCTTCCCCCCATTCCTACCTCAAATATCCCTATGTCCACCCCTTCCTCCCTGAAGGCCAGCATGGCTGCGGCAGTAAGGGTTTCAAAAAAGGTTATGGGATGGGGGAAAAGGGAATTTATTTTAGAAGAGGCCTCTGCCACCTCTGCGATGTAATGGGCGAATTTTTCCTCGGAAAGGGCCTCTCCGTTTATCCTTATCCTCTCCCTGGGGGTTATGAGGTGAGGGGAGGAGTTAAAGCCCATCTTGTATCGGCTGGAAAGGATGGAGGAAAGGAAGGCCCCCACTGAACCCTTTCCATTGGTCCCTGCGATAATCACGTAATAATAATCCCGATTGGGAAAATCCAGGGTCTGAATCAGGGTCTGAATCCTATCCAGCCCTAATTTTATCCTGAAATTCTGAAGGTATTCTAAATAGGATAGGGCCTGGCGGTAATTCAACTGGGACGGTTAAGGAAGAGGCGGAGAAGTCTGACGATGGTATCTTTAAGTTCCCTGCGGTGAACCACCATGTCCAGCATGCCGTGCTGCAGGAGAAACTCCGACCTTTGAAAACCCTCAGGGAGTTTTTGCCTTATGGTCTGTTCAATGACCCTGGGTCCTGCAAAACCAATAAGAGCCTGGGGCTCCGCTATGTTTACATCTCCCAGCATGGCATAACTGGCGGTAACTCCTCCTGTGGTGGGGTCGGTAAGCACTGAAATGTAAGGGATGCCTTCATTGTGAAGGCGCTTCAGGGCAGCGGAAATTTTGGCCATCTGCATAAGGGAATAAATCCCCTCCATCATCCTTGCCCCTCCTGAGGCCGAAACTATGATAAGGGGAATCTTTTCCTCAAGGGCTGTCTCCACTGCCCTTGTAATCTTCTCTCCAACCACAGAGCCCATGGAACCCCCTATAAAGTAGTACTCCATTACCGCTGCTATCACTTCAATTCCACCTATGCTGCCCCGGGCCACCACCACCGCTTCCTTTTCCCCTGTTTTTTCCATACTTTCCTTAAGTCTCTGGGGGTATGGCTTTCGGTCCACGAAATTTAAAGGGTCTTGGGATATTAAATTAGGAAATAGTTCCTGGTATTTGCCCCTGTCAAAGAGCAGTTCCAGCCTCTTGCGTGCGGTAAGACGAAAATGGAAACCGCAATGAGGACACACATAAAGGTTGTCAATTATGTCCTGCTTATAAACTATTCTCTTGCAAACATTACATTTAGTCCACATAAGATATTAAACTTACTCCTCCTCAAATTCGTTGGGAACTCCGAGAATGGCAGCGGCACCATCATAAATCTGCCTTACGGCTTCCTTCTGTTTCTGGAGTTCAGCCATCCTTGCCTTAAATTCCGCCACCTCTTTTTCCATCTCAGCCTCAATCCTTTTAATCTCGTTTTTCGCGTTTTCAAGGGTTTGTTTGTAAAAGGCTTCCTGTTCCTTTGGTAAAGCCATATCTCACCTCTCCTTTTAATATTTTATGGTTACAGTGGTCCAGGTGCGGACCCTTTTCCCCTGTTTTATGGGGGAAGTAAATTTCCATTTCCTTACAGCTTTCACCGCCTGCTCATCATACCTGGGGTGTATTCCCCTGATGAGTTTTACCTGTTCCACCTTCCCCTCAGGCCCAACGAGAACGCTTAAAACCACTTTTCCCTTCAAATCAGGGAACCTCGGTTTTGTGGGGGCTACGGCCCTCACTGGTCTGGGCTTGCTGTCCAGAAGGGGGTAGGGGATAACATCCCCTTCTTTTATCTGGGGCTTAGGTTGAGGTTTTGACGCAGGGGGACTGGTCTGGGTAACAGATTGGGGTTTTGGAGCGGGTTTTTCTTCAGGAGGAACCGGTTTTACCCCATGAGGCTTTGGCTGGATTTTCTCTTGGGTAGGGGATACAGGCTTAGGTTTTGCTTCAGGCGCTGGTTTTGGTTTAGCAGGAGCGGTTTTCGGGGAGGTCTTAGCCGGAGGAGTTTTTTTCGCAGGAACTGGAGGTTTTGTCCGGGTAGGCCCTGTGACAGGTTTCGGTTTAGGCACCGGGGGCGGCTGAACCTTAGGAGGTTTTTGAGCAGGTGGAGAAACCTGAGAAGCCTGCTGGGGAGCATTTTGCGGTGGAGAAGGCTTTTGCTGGGGGGCCGGCTTCTGTGGTGCGGCCTTTTCTTCCACCTGAGGAGACGTCGCCTCTTCAACTGTCTTCTTCTTTAAGGGTATGTGGAAAGTTTTCTTTCCTTTCCCCAGGAAGAAAAAGATTCCTCCTCCCACAATGAGGATCAGAAGCACTACAAGAATTATGGGAAGGATTCTGGACTTCCTTTCTTCTTCCTCCACCGTCATCCCAAAGTTAGGCACCTTTATTTCCTTTTTTCCGACCGCTTCTTCGGCTCCTTCCTTCTTCTCTACCTTTACCTTCCTTTTGGGAGCCTTAAGTATCTGGACATCAATCCCGGCATTTTTTATTTCATCCTTATATAAACTGTACATAAATTCTGCCACATCCCTGGCGCTGGGAATATATCCTTTGTAGGAAAGCAGAAACTTTTCTATCTCATTCCTCATATCAGAAGCCCTCTGGTATCGCCTGGCAGGGTCAGGGTCCATAGCCTTCATTATTATTCTTTCAACTTCCACGGGAAGATCAGGACGGATGGCTCTGGGGGGTTTAAACTTGCCCTTTCTTACCCTGTCCAGAACCTCTGCTTCCGATTGGGCCATGAAGGCTTTCTCTCCGGTAACCAGTTCGTAATAAACGGTGCCCAGGGAGAAAATGTCCGACCTCCCATCCAGGGTTTTCACCCCCCTGGCCTGCTCAGGGGACATGTAGAGAAGTTTTCCCTTCAAAGAACCAGCCACAGTATGATGGGCTCTTATTGAGGCCTTGGCCACTCCAAAATCCACCAGTTTAATTTCCCCTTCATAGGATATGAGTATATTCTGGGGACTCACATCCCTGTGCACTATGTTTAGGGGTTTCCCGTTCTCGTCCACCTTTCTGTGAGCGTAATCCAGGGCCTCGGCCACTTTCATTATTATGTAGGAAGAAATTTCTATGGGCGGAAGGGACTTTTTTTCCTTTTTTATTTTTCTGAGAATGGTCCTAAGGTCCTTCCCGAGAACATATTCCATAGCTATGAAGTAGGAACCGTTTATCTTACCAAGGTCGTAAATCTGGGCTATGTTGGGATGATTCAGTTTGGAAGCCAGTTTCGCCTCATCAATGAACATCTCTATGAACTCCTCGTCCTCGGCCAGATGGGGAAGAATTTTCTTCAGTGCCACGATTTTTTCAAACCCTTCAACTCCCTTTTTCTTGGCTTTATATACTTCTGCCATTCCCCCGGTGCTTATTTTTTCAAGGAGAATGTATTCCCCAAGAACTGGCTGTTCATCCAGAGGCCCAAAGGGCTCTTCCTCCAGAACTTCCCCCAATCCCTCTGCCTCTTTTGCCCCCTCCAATTCCTCTAACTCCTCCACTTCTTCTACTTCTTCTAACTCCTCCACCTCTTCTTCTGCCTCTTCATCTGGTAAGACTGCTGTGGGACCTTCGGGGCTCTCTATTTCCTCTCTTTTTTCTTCTTCCTCTTTTTCTCTTTCTTCTATATTTTCCTTTGCCTCCTCTATTTCCGGGATTTCTGGGACACTAACCTCCTCTGATATTTCTTCTTCTAATTGCGGGGTAACCGATTCTTCAGCGCCAGGTGTTTCAACCACTTCTTTCTCTGACTTTTCCTCAGGGGTTTTCTTCCCGGTTATACCTGAAAGAGTCTCTTCCAGGATTCTATCTATAAAATCCTCTTCCTTTTTCCCTGAAGGTTTCTTTTTCTTGGGAGGGGTGGTTTCTATAATTTCCTTAAGGATTTCCTCCGGTTGAACTCCTTCCTGGGGCTTCTCAGAGGAGATTTCCCTTGGGGTTTTCTCGGTAGTCTCGCCTCCCTCCACAAGCCTTTCAGACCTCAATTCCCTCCCTTTCTTCATCTCCTTCTCCACCTCCTCAAGAATATCCCCGAAAAGTTCATCTGTGGTGATCAGGGGTTCAGACTCTTCAACGCCCACAGGGGATTTTGAGATAGTCTCCATCCTCATGGTGGTTGTAGGAGCCTTCTCAGGAATGTATTTTTTAAGAGTGGGAAGAACCTCCTTTTCCTTCAGGGGGAATTCGTAAAAATAATCCGCCCCGTAAACATGAAGGGCGTCATATTTATAGCGAGCCCCCTTATAAACCGAGGAAACGAGTATAACCGGTAGTTTGCTATTTCCCAGTTCAATTCTTATTTTTCTTGTTAACTCAAATCCATTAATACCTGGCAATATAGTGGAGGCTATTACAAGGGAATATTCACCTTCTTTTAATTTTTCAAAACCTGCGGTGCCGGTTTTCGCTTCCTCTACCTCCACATCAAATCCCTCCAGTATGCTTCTAAGCTCCCTTAGATGATTCTCGTCGTAATCCACCAAAAGGACTTTCTTCATACTACTACCCTCCTTTTTTATTATAGAACAGGATTGGAAAATTTGACAACTCAGTTAGTATAATGGGGTTGTGAGTGGGGAGATTATATTTTTAATTATTATCTTCCTCCTGGTGAGCGGTCTCTTTTCCTCTTCGGAAACAGCATTCCTGTCATTGAACCGGCTCAAATTGTCGGCTCTTGAGAGGCAAGGAAACAAAAAGGCCAGGGGAATAAGGAAAATTTTAAAGAGAATAGATCTATTTTTATCAACAATCCTTATAGGAAATACGCTATCCAACGCCGCTCTGGCTTCCCTTACCACTTATGTTCTGGGAGAATCCCTTGGTCAGGGAGCAAAATCTGTTTTCTGGGCCACGGTTATATCCACAGTATTAATACTGGTGCTTTCGGAAATGTTTCCCAAAACAGTAGCGGCAAATTATCCCGAGGAATTAAGTTTTAGGGAATATCCCTGGATAAAATTTTTCATGACAGTATTCAAGCCCCTTGCCCTTTTCTTCACATGGCTGGTTAGGGGTATGATGGGGATTCTGGGACTTAAAACCAGGGAGCCCTTCTCGTCCCTCACCAGGGAGGAACTCAAGGCCCTGGTCTTTTCAGGAACAGAAACAGAGGATTTCTTCATGCTTAAAAGACTACTTCTTTTAGAGGATAAAAAACTGGCAGAGGTCATGGTTCCGAGGGTTAGGATGGTGGCCGTGAACGAGGGGGCTACTTATGATGAGGTTTTATCAATAATCAGAAAATACCATTTTTCAAGATATCCTGTGTATAAAGAAGAAATAGATAAAATATCCGGAATTTTAAATGTGAAGGATTTCATATCTGTTTCCCCACAGCAATTTCACCTGAGGGACATCATAAAGGCCGCCCATTTCTTCCCTATCTACGCTAAAATTGACGAGGTATTTGACACCATGAGAAAAAGGAGAATACACATGGCTCTGGTGGTTGACGAGTTCGGCACAATAAGAGGACTGGTAACATTAGAGGACCTCCTGGAGGAAATAGTAGGGGAAATCTGGGACGAATACGAAACTCCCGGGGAAGAAGATGAGGTAAAGGAAATTCGCCCGGGATTATTCATTATAAAGGGCGATGCAGACCCCAGGGAAGTGGAGGAAAAACTGGGTATAGAATTGCCCGGAGACGGGTTTAACATTTTCGCCGGCTTTGTTCTGAAGATAATGGGAAGGGTTCCCGAGGAGGGGGAAAGTTTTCATTTCCAGAACTGGGAGTTTAAAATCAGGAGGATGTTAAAGAACTACATAGTTGAGGTAGAAGCGAGAAGAAAAGATGAGAGTAGTGGCCACCAACAGGAAAGCTAAAAGGGATTATGAGATCCTGGAAACCTACGAAGCCGGGATTGAACTCAGGGGAACTGAAGTAAAATCCGTCCGGGAAGGGAGAATTAACATAAATGATAGTTTCGTAAGGGCCAAGGATGGGGAGCTTTTTCTTGTGGGGGCCCACATATCTCCCTACCATCACGGAACCGCCTTTAACCATGACCCCCTCCGTCAGAGAAAACTATTGCTGCACAGAAAGGAGATAGACCGCATAATATCCAGGATAAGGGAAAAGAGGCTGACGGTGATTCCCCTGAAGGTTTACTTCAACAAAAGGGGGAAGGTAAAGGTGGAGATTGCGGTGGCCCGGGGAAGGAAAGCCTACGAAAAGAAGCAAAAATTAAAGGAAAAGGATATAGAAAGGGAAATGAAGGCCGAATTGAAAAAATGGAGGTATTAATGGAATTAAAAAAAGAAATAGAAAAACTTAAAAGGGAAAGGAATGCGGTGGTTCTAGCCCATAATTATCAAATACAGGAGGTTCAGGAAGTAGCGGATTTCGTGGGAGATTCATTAGAACTTGCCCGCCTTTCCCAGAAAGTAAACGCCAAGGTCATCGTTTTCGCAGGTGTTTATTTCATGGCAGAGACCGCCAAAATCCTCAATCCGGAAAAAACCGTTCTCATACCGGAAAAGGATGCTCGGTGCCCCATGGCGGATATGGTAACCGCCGAAGAGGTAAGGAAACTCCGCAAGCGGTACCCCGACGCTGCCTTCGTGGCCTATGTTAATACCAATGCCGACGTTAAAGCAGAGGTGGACATAATATGCACCTCAGCCAATGCGGTTAAGGTTGTAGAATCCCTCCCCCAGAAAAGGATAGTATTTCTTCCGGACAAAAACCTGGCCCACTGGGTATCCCTGAATACTGACAAGGAAATTATCCCCTTCTACGGTTACTGCTATGTTCACCAGGATTTTGACCCTGAAAAAATAAAACAACTGAAAAAGGAACATCCACAGGCGCTGGTTCTCGTCCATCCGGAGGCCGACCCCGAGGTGGTGGCTCTGGCTGACCAGGTTCTTTCCACCTCAGGAATGCTAAGATATGTGGAAAAAAGTTCTGCTGAGGAGTTTATAGTGGTCACCGAGGAGGGACTTTTAGAAATGCTGAGGAGAAAACATCCGGAGAAAAAAATCCTATCTCCGGGAATGAAGGGTATATGCAGGGACATGAAGAAGATCAGCCTGAATTCCGTCTACACCTCCCTTAAAGAAATGAGGTACCCAGTGGAGGTGCCCGAAGAAGTGGCCCGGAGGGCAAGGAAAAGCATAAAAAGGATGCTGGAGATATCCTGATTGACAAAATAACCCAATTGGAAGAAAATAGAAATCGTGAGTGAAACTAAGACCAGGAGCATACTCAAAGCCATCAGTTGGAGAATTCTGGCGTCCATTATCACCGGGAGTCTGGTCTACATTTTCACCGGAAAAGGGGACCTCGCCCTGGGAGTGGGCCTCCTTGATTCTGCAGTGAAAATCTTGGTCTATTATCTTCACGAAAGGCTATGGCAGATAATACCCATAGGAAAGAAAAAACATCCCCTTGAGGATATTGAGGTTCAAAAACCCATTGAGGAAGAGGACAAAGAGAAAATAAGGGAAGTCCTTAAAGATCTGGGATATCTTGATTAGAAATAAATTTATGCATGGAGGATTGATATGAGGAAAAAAATTTTGACCATTCTCACTATTTCTTTCTTAATGCTGGGTATTTCGGCAACCGCCAATGCCAAGGTCAAAAGGCAGAGGGCCTATTACACCAAGCGATATGTGGACCCGGTGATAAAAGAGATGATTGACCGGGACAAAAAACTCCTGGAACAGGAAAGAAAGAAAACAGAGGAAATAGACAAAAAATACCGGGAACTTGAAAAGAAAAAGAGGGAAAACAGAAAGGTTTTAAGGTTTTCCTTTGAGGGGATAGTAAAGCCGGCTTCTCCCCAGGCTTTCAAATACAGGGTCTGGCATTTCCCCCCAGTGGCTCAATATCTCACCGGAACCTGCTGGGATTTCTCCACCACATCTTTCTTTGAATCCGAGGTATACAGACTAACTGGCCAGAAAATCAAATTATCCGAAATGTATACCGCTTACTGGGAATATGTGGAAAAGGCCAGGAGGTATGTAAGGGAAAGGGGACATTCCTTCTTCGGACAGGGTTCTGAAAGCGACGCTGTCCCGAGGATATGGAGGAAATACGGTATAGTCCCAGCCTCGGCTTACAGGGGGGTTACGGCCAAGGACGGAAGATATGACCATTACATAATGTTCCGCAGGATGAAAGAATTTCTTCAGTACTGTCGTCAGAAGAACTTCTGGGACGAGAAAATAATAATCAGGCACATAAGATCTATACTGGATAAGTACATGGGAAGGCCCCCTGAGAAATTCGTTTTCAGGGGAAAGGAATATACCCCGAAACAGTTCCTTAAGGATGTTCTAAAACTCAACCTGGACGATTATGTGGGCTTCATGTCCACCCTTTCCGTTCCCTTCTACACTAAGGGCTTATTTGATGTTCCGGATAACTGGAGAAGGGCCCGGGATTATCACAATGTCCCCCTTAAGGATTTTTACTGGATTATCAAAAATGCCATCACCCACGGGTATAGCCTGGTCATAGGAGGTGATGTTTCCGAACCCGGATATAATGGGTTTGAGGATGCCGCAGTGATTCCAGACTTTGACATTCCTCCCAGGATGATCAACCAGAGTGCCCGGGAATTCAGGATTTACAACAAGACCACCACCGACGACCACGGAATCCACCTGGTTGGCTATACTAGGGTTAAGGGTTGGGATTGGTTCCTGATAAAGGACTCTGCCCGCGGTTCCCGCTGGGGAAAGTTCAAGGGATATTATTTCTACCGGGAAGATTATGTAAAACTCAAGATGCTAACCATATTTTTACATAAAGACCCTGCCAGATCCGTTCTGGAGAAATTCAAATGAATGTGCTAAAATTCCCCTCTGAAAAAGGAGGTTTTACACCATGGCAATGAGAGGCTCCCTTCAAGACCTTCAACTTCCCGATCTCATTCAGGTAATGAGCATGCAGAGAAAAACGGGAAGATTTGTGCTTAAAAATGAGGACGAGGAAGAAATAGGTTATATTTATCTTGAGGACGGACAGATAGTCCACGCCGAAGTGGGGAACATAGAGGGGGAATTTGCAGTCTACAAAATCGCCCCCTGGTCAAAGGGAGAATTTGTATTTGAACCCAATGTTGCCGCTCCTAAGAGGAGCATAAAGAAATCCAACGCATCCCTTATGATGGAGGCTGCAAGGAGACTGGATGAGTGGAAGGTCCTTCAGAGAAAAATAAAGTCAGTCCAGGCTGTCCCCAAATTCGTGGTTTTTGACTTAAACGACAAAAGGAAAATTACCCTTACCCCGGCCATGTGGCTTGTCCTTTCCAAGGTGGATGGTAAAAGAAACATAAAGGAAATAGCCAGGGATGTAAGACTCCCTGTTTTTGAGGTGGGGAAAATACTATACGAACTCATTACCGCCGGACTTATAACCCTTGAGAATGAATAAAGAACCTGCTAAAGAATCCTTTAAACTCCTGCGGTTGGAGGAAGAAGAGGAACTCGCCTCTCAGTTGGAACGTATATTCTCATGGGTTGGAAAACTTCAGTCCCTGGAATTGAACGGGGACTATGCCTTCTACCCTCCGGGATTATCCCTCCTGACCAGAGAAGACAGAATTATCAGTTTTAAGG
>JALVRF010000112.1 GCA_027025175.1 Candidatus Aminicenantota bacterium
ATCCAGTTCAAGTTTTTCCTCCTTGAAGATCCTGGCTATCTCAGGATTGGGTAGAAGACCCACGGATAGGACAACAAGGTCGTGCTCCGCCACTTTCTTAACCCCTCCGTTTTCTATGTCCTCGTAATGGAGAAGGAGGTTTCCGTTTTCCTTTTCCTCTATTTTGGCTATTCTTCCCTTTACAAACTGCACACCCATATCCTTTGCCTGTTTATAGAATTCCTCGTATCCCTTTCCAAAGGCCCTTATGTCCATGTAATAAATGGTTATGTCCGCCAAGGGGAGAGCCCCCATGAGAAGCTGTGACTGTTTTATGGAATACATGCAGCATATCTGGGAGCAAATGGGGTTTCCTACGGTCCTGTCCCTGGAACCGGTGCAGAGAATATAGGCTATATTGTCAGGAACCTTACCGTCAGAGGGCCTGAGCACGGTGTTGTAGGGCCTGGTGGGAGCCAGAAGCCGATCCATCTGCATGGCGTTTATAACATTGGGAAATCTTCCGAACCCGTATTGGGGTTTTTTCTCTGCAGGGAAAAGTTTAAAACCCTGGGAAAGGACCACTGCATCCACATCCACTTCCATCTCCACAGGTTTCTGACTGAAATCTATGGCATCGGCGGGACAAACCCTTACGCACTCGTGGCACTGGGAGCAAATGCCGCAATCCAGGCAACGGGACGAGGCGTAAAGAACTTCCTCCTTGCTCATGGGAAGTTCCTCTTCCCGAAAGTCCTTTACTCTCTCTGAAGGGGGAACCATTTTTCTTTCCAGGGGAGGAAGTTTGGAATGAGTTAATTGCCTTCTCAGGACCTCCTCCCTGGAGACCTTGGGCAGCATGTATTCGTACTCTGCACTTTCAAGGTCTTTTCCCTGAAGGAAAAGGTCTATAAAGAAGGCAGCCCTCTTCCCCTGCCCCATGGCCTCCACTATCATGGACGGGCCCGTAACCACATCACCGCCTGCGAAAACATAGGGAAGGGACGTCTGGAGGGTTTTGGGATTTATCTTTACCGTTCCGTTCCTGTTGAGATCCAGTTCCGAAGAAAAGGGTGAGGTGGCGGGCTTTAAACCTATGGCCAGAACAACCAGGTCCACATCCATTCTTTCTTCGGACCCTTCAATGGGAATGGGCCTTCTCCTCCCGCTCTCGTCCGCTTCCCCCAACCTCATTTTTATGCTCTCTACCTGTTTCACCCTTCCTTCTTTCCCTATAAACCTGACCGGAGTTTTGAGATACTGGAATTTGACCCCTTCTTCCTCAGCATCGGTAACTTCCCAATCAAAGGCAGGCATTTCCTTCCTGCTTCTTCTGTACTGGACTATTACTTCCCTGGCCCCGAGTCTGAGGGCAACCCTGGCTGAATCTATGGCCACATTTCCACCTCCAACCACCAGAACCCTCTTACCTGAAAGATCGTATTCGCTGCCGGAATTAACCTCCTTTAAAAACTCTATGCTGTCCACCACCCCTTCAAGATCCTCTCCCTCAATCCCCATCCTTCTTCCCTCCCAGGTTCCTATACCAAGGAAAACTGCATCAAAGCCCTTTTCCCTGAGAGCCCTCAGCGACTCTACTCTGGTGGATGTTTTAATCTCAACCCCCAGGGCAGTAATGTTCTTTATGTCCCGTTCCACCACATCCTTGGGAAGGCGGAAGGAAGGGATAGCATAGCGGAGCATTCCACCGGGCTTCTCCTGGGCTTCAAATATGACCACCTGATAGCCATTTTTAGCCAGGAAATAAGCGGCAGAAAGTCCTGCAGGTCCTGAGCCCACCACTGCCACCTTCTTGTCCTTCTTCTCCTCGGGAGGGCCATATTCTGGCTCCGGATGGCGGCTGTAGTAATAGTCGGAAATGAACCTCTTAATTCTCCTTATGGGGAGAGGCCCTTCCAGCGAACCCCTGGTGCATTCATCCTCACAGGGAGCGTAACAGGCCCTTCCCAGGGTTCCAACCAGGGGAGCGTCCTCCATGATGAGGTGGAAGGCCTGCTCAAACCTGCCTGCCCTGGCCAGGGCTATGTACCCATGGGCCTTTATGTAGGTGGGACAGGCAAAGGAGCAGGGAGAAGTTCCTTCTCTTTCTATCACCGCCTTTTTGGGAACGGCCTGAGGAAAGGGGATGTGGGCTGACCTCCGGGCCACCAAACCGAAGTTGTATTCGTCGGGCACCGCCACAGTGCAGGCAAATTCGCATTCCTGACAGCCGGTGCATTTGGCAGGGTCAACAAAAACGGCCCGCCTTCTTATCTTGGCCCTGAAATTTCCATTCTTCCTTGCCACCTCCTCAACCTCTGAGGAAGTAAGAACTGTAATGTTGGGATGGTGAGCGGTGGCTGCCATTTTTGGGGTGGAAATACAACTGGCACAGTCAAGTGTGGGAAACACCTTGCTGAGAAGAATCATTTTCCCGCCCACTGAGGGAGTCTTCTCCACCAGCAAAACCCTGTATCCCATATCCCCGAGGTTCAGGGAAGTTTCCATTCCTGCAATCCCTGCCCCTATCACCAAAACATCATATTTTTTCATCCTTCACCTCCCCTTTTCTTGAGGGTCCCAGTTGTTTCAGGGTGTGATAGAAGTTCTTCATGTGGTTAACGAAGGGCTCTGCACATACTGAACATATGGCTGCCATTTTCAGCCTCACCGGATTGTAGCCATTCTCCTTGAGAAGTTCCTGAGCCTTGCCGGTTATTTGGGCGGTCCTGTCAGTGCAGTCCTCCAGGTAAGGGCAATCAGTGCCATCGGCAGCAATAAAAACCCCATCAAAACCCTTCTCTATAGCATAGAGTATCCACGAGGGTTTTATTCCGCTGGAGCAGGGAACGGATATGGTGTAAACCGTGGGGGGGTAATGCATGTGCATGCCACCTGCCAGGTCAATTCCCAGGTCCGATATATTGTTGGTGGAAAAAACCAGAATTTTGGGGCGGAATTCCTCCGCCCCTTTTACTTCACCTTCCATTTTCACTTGGTCTTCTTTACAAAGATTCTCCAGTATCCCGGCTCCTCCAGGGTTCCCAGGTATTCGTAACCCATTTTCTTGGCCCACAGGGGTATATCCCTATTGGTACCGGGGTCTGAGGAGAGAACCTCCATAATTCCACCCACTGGAACATCGGCAATGGACCTTTTAGCCGCCAGGAGAGGGCCTGGACAGGAAGTCCCCCTGGCATCTACCACCTTATCGGCCTTAATTTCCCTGAGTTCCTGTTCGGTCATTTCTCACCTCCTTAAATTATTACGGAAAGGTCCGCTTCCTCTGCGGAAGTAATGTACTCACCGATACCGCAAACTTGATCCACCAGGTAGAAATCATCCTTTTCTGCGGATTTCCATATCTTACCGGCGGTTCCGCAGAGGTAGAACTTTACATTTCCCATTTCCTTGGCTTTCTTGTAAAACTCCAGCCAGTGGGGAACATTGGCCCTCTTAATCCCTTCCAGAAATTCTTCGGTCTTCAAATTGGCATCTCCTACTTCCCTGTGTCCCTCGGCAAAATCCTTCCTGAATCCATAGGCACCCCCTAGAAGTAGAAAAACTTTACATTCCATGTCCTGGGCCACAGCCCCGCTGAGGATGATTCCTCCAGCGGTGAGTTTCTCAGCCCCGCTGCTTACGATGGCAAGAACGAATTTTTTTGCCATGATAACCTCCTTTTTATTTTTTTGATTTATTTGCTTTGTAATAGAGAAACTCCAGTTCTGCGGCTATGTCCACGAACTGGAGCACCATTCCCTCGGGAACTTCCAGTTCGCTCAGGGCAAAACTCAAAACCCCCTTTACCCCTCCCTCGCTAAGGGTGTTTACCACATCCTGAACCCCGTCAGGGGGAATGGCAATTACCCCCAATTCCGCAGGATGTTCCCTCAGGAAGTCTCCGAGGGAAAGGACAGGAAGGATTTCAATTCTGCCAACCTTCTTTCCCCATTTTTTCTGGTCCCGGTCGAAGGCTCCGAGAATTGTAAAATAAGGCACGCTCTGGAGGTACCTCAGTATAGCGCTCCCTAGATTCCCCACTCCTATAAGAACCAAACCCACGGGTTTATTTATGCCAAGAATTTTTTCAATGGAGTCTATGAGACTCTCCACCCTGTAGCCCTTGCCCTTTATGCCGAAGCCACCAAAATAGGAAAGGTCCTTCCTCACCAGGGAAGCGGAAGTTCCGCACCTTCTGGCCAATTGGCCTGACCTTACCATCCTCTCCCCCCTCCTCAAACCTCTCCTGAGACATCTAAGATAAACGCTCAATCTCCTTATGGTGGCTTCAGGTATCATCTTCGTCCCAACCTGTTAAAGTTCTCACATTCACAACTATATTATATAACTGAATTTCGCATTTTCAATACCTAAAAATAA
>JALVRF010000113.1 GCA_027025175.1 Candidatus Aminicenantota bacterium
TCCTCGCTCCTTATAATGAACTTATGGAAAGTTTCGGAGGACATGCTACTGCAGTGGGAATAACTTTAAGGGAGGAAAACCTGGAGAAATTAAAATCTGCCCTCGAGGAGACCCTCAGAAATTGGAAGACCACGGAAGAAGGGGAAAGGGCGGAACTGGAGCACACCGACTTCCATGAAGTCAAAAACTCCCTGGGTTATCTCCGTCTTTTCCCTCCCTTCGGAACAGGAAATCCTCCCCCCTATTTTTTCGCAAAAGAGGTTGAGGTTATACAGCACCCGTCACCTTCCGATGACGGTTATAGGGTGCTTTTAAGCCAGCACGGGGTGGTTTTTCCCACAAAATTCAGGAGGGGAAATCTTTTAAACAGATTCAGGAAAGGGGAAAAACTGGAGATCAAATTCTCCCTGGACCTCAAAGAGGGAGGACTGGTTATAAAAGAATGAGGTTTCTAAGGACTCTTCTGTATTTCCTTCTGGTAGGATACATAGCCTTTGTAGGTGTTATGGCCTTTTCCGGACATCAACCCCCTGTCTCCGGCATCCGCATTCCCGGACCTTCTGCCAGGTCCATACAATGGGGCTTTCAGGTAAAGGAAATAGCCGCAAGGGAACCAAGATATATGGCCAGAGCCAGAAAACTTTTTGTAGACGCAAGAGGAAAAACCTTCCTGAGTCAGGGGGTTATCATAGAGATTCCGGGGTCAAGAACCTTTATTTACTCCGAAGAATGCACAGTTTCGCCTGGTAAAAACCGGGTTAAATTTCCAGGGAAAGTCCGGGTAAAGAGCGATACCGGAACCTTCTCAGGGGAAAAATCCCTTTACCTGGCCAAAAAGGGAGTGATACGGCTTGAAGGGCAGGTGAGTTTTAAAATAGGAAAAATATCAGGAAGGGCAGAAGGCGGAAGGATGGATTTGGAGAAAAAAGATGTTCTCCTTTTTAAGCCGAAATTCTCCTCTGAGGGTAATATTCTTGAAGGCAAAAGAATAAAAGTGTATGAAACGGATATGAAGGCAGTGCTATGGGGAAAACCGGCAAAAATGGAATCCAGTGGTGCGGTAATTCTGGCCCCTGTTATGGAAATAGATATGAAAGGGAAAAGGATAAATTCCATTTTAATGTCCAGAGGAGGACGGATTTTCCAGAATGGAAAAAGGACCGTGGGAAAAACCCTGAAATTCTGGGTGGATGGAAGGATGGAAGGGGAAAAGGTAGTGGCCAGATGGAGGGGAAGAAAACTTTTTGCCTCCCGAATCGCTGGAAAAAAGGAGAGCCTGAAGGCCTCCGATGCCTTCTTACAGGCTCGGGACCTCTCCCTTAGCGCAGAGAAAATATTACTCAAAGAGTCGGAAATAAAAGCAGAGGGAAAGGTCCAGGGAAAAATAGGGGCCTCCTCCTTTCAGAGCGACAGGCTCCTCAATTCAGAAGGAAAAAGAATATTGTCCGGGAATGTCCGTATAATCAAAGACGGAAACATAATAACCTGCGATGAGGCCCAGGAGACAAAGGGCGAATACATTCTTAAAAACGCCACAATAATCTCACCCCAGGGCTTTAAACTCACTGCCTCCACGGTGAAATACACTGATGATGAAATGCTCCTGGAGGGAAGCGCCACCATAAAATCTGACAATCTTCTGGTGTCTGCCCCAAAGATTGAAATCCGCTTAGAAAACGGAAAACTTGAAAAACTGGTGGCCAGGGAAGCCCGGAAAATAATTATGGGAAAGGATTCGGCCCGCTGCGAGATTCTCACTTACTATTTCCCCCAGGAAAAAGGTGTTCTTCAGGGTAAAGTCATATTAAGGTCCGCCAGACACGGGGAGGTTAAGGGGGAAAGCATGGTGGTTTATCCCAAAACAGGGGCCTTCGAAATCAAAGGCAGGGGAAGAACCTCTTCGGAGATAAAGGAATGATTTCCGTTCGGGGACTGAAAAAGAAATACGGAAAAAGAGAAATACTTAAAGGAATAAATATAAATGTAAGGAAGGGGGAGATAGTGGGGCTCCTGGGCCCTAATGGGGCAGGAAAAACCACCACTTTTAGAACAATCCTGGGTGAGATTTCCCCGGACCAGGGAGAAATAACTCTTAACGGCAAGAGGATAACCCACCATCCCATGTGGAAGAGAGTGAAAATGGGAATAGGTTATCTTCCCCAAAAACCCTCCATTTTCAAAGGACTAAGCGTTGAGGAGAACATAAGGGTTTACCTGGAGTTTTCAACCTTTAAAAGGAGAGAAAAAAGGGAAATCCTTTTTCAGGTTATGGAGGAACTCGGTATAGCCCATCTTCGCCACAGAAGGGCATCTTTGCTCTCCGGCGGAGAAAGAAGGAAACTGGAGGTGGCCAGAGCCCTTTCCCTGAAACCCGCCTTTATGCTCCTGGATGAGCCCTTCACCGGGATTGACCCTATTACGGTTAAGGAAATGAGGAGAATTATCCTGGACCTCATGAAAAAGGGGGTAGGAGTGATAATAACCGACCACAATGTCAGGGAGACATTGAAAATAACCCATAGAGCTTATATCATTAATAAAGGAGAGATTCTCGCATGGGGAAGTCCAGGTGAAATTTATAGAAATCCCCTGGTAAGGGAAAAATTCCTGGGAAGGGATTTTCATTTAGAAGAATATGAAACAGAAGCAGGAACTTAATTTAAGACAGAAACAGACCTTAAGGTTAACCAATCAAATTCGCCTTTTCATAGAACTTCTTCCTCTAACCCACCTGGAACTCAAGGAAAAAATTGAGGAGGCACTTCAGGAAAACCCTGCCCTGGAAATCAGAAACGAGGAGCCTGACCATGAGCCTTCTGTCCTGGATATACCCCGGGGTGAGGAATTCCTGGAATTCCACTACGATGAAGAGGAAGAAAAACCACCTCCCGAAGCCCTGGTGCCCTATGAACCGGAACCCAGGGAGGAAATAAAAAAGAATTTCCTTCCGATTTTTACCGAGGAAAGGGAAAGGAAAATTGCCGAGGCCCTGATAGACTACCTTGATCCCAAGGGATTTCTGGACCCGGAATCCTTAGAAATGGTAATTCAGGAAACCGGGGAGAGTGCCGGAAAAATAGAGGAAGTGAGAAAAAAAATGATGAGGATCCCCCCCTATGGGCTTGGGGCCAGGGATTCCTTCGAAGCCCTTAAGGTGCAGGCCAGAATCAAGTATCCTGAAGACCGAATCCTTCAATCACTGCTGGAGGAAGGGAACATTTATCTTTTAAAAAAAAGGGCCTACGAGGAAATAGCCCAAAAACTGGGATGCAGCCTCTTAGACCTTAAGGAAACCCTGGAGAAACTCAAAACCCTCAATCCCTTCCCGGGGGGCATTTTCTTCCGTAAAGCCTCTGAACCCATCTATGTGGACATAAGCCTCGTGGAACAGGATGGGGACCTTAAAGTGGTAATAAAGGAGGATGAACTTCCCCCTTTAAGAATAAGTCCTTTCTTTATAAGAATCCTTGAAGACCCTTCCTCCCCGGAAAGCCTGAAGAAATACGCCCGGGCAAAAATAAAATCTGCCCAGTGGTTTCTATCCGCCATAGTCCAGAGGAGAGAGACCTTAAGGAAAACAGTAGAATACATAGTGGAGAAACAGAAGGAATTTTTCGCAAAGGGGTATAACCCTGAATATCTCAAACCCCTCAACCTCAGGGAAGTTGCTTCTGCGGTGGGAGTTCACGAGTCAACCATAAGCAGGATTGTATCCTCAAGGTACATATCCACCCCCAGGGGAACTTACAGGTTAAAATTTTTCTTCCCCTCTTCGTCCGGGCAAAATTCAAGGGTTTCCTCCGCAGGAGTAAAGGAAGTTTTAAGAAAGATAATAGAAAACGAACCCAAAGATTCCCCTTACTCCGACGAGGACCTGGCGGCCCTTCTTCGCCGAAGGGGAATTATTATTTCACGCAGAACCGTGGCAAAATATAGGGAAGAACTTGGAATAGAAAATGCAGGAAAACGAAAAAGAAAATATAGGCTGGAGGTTTTATGATGGAGATAAGGTTTATTGGGAGACATTACGACATTCCTGAATCCCTTAAAAAGAGGGCCGAAAGGAAAATAGCCAAACTGAAGAAGTGGCTGGGAGACATTCAGCATGTAGAGATTATTCTGTCCCAGGAAAAATATCGCCACACTGCAGAGGTGATGGTAAAGGGGGGAATCTTTGAGTTCAGGGCCAGGGAAACCACCAATGAAATGCTTTCAGCCCTGAATAAGGCTTTTGACATAATAGAAAATCAAATAAAAAAGGAAAAGGAAAGGAAGAGGGCCAAGAAAAAGGCTTCCCCATCAACTCCCATCACGCCAGGCCCTCAGGGTCCCAG
>JALVRF010000114.1 GCA_027025175.1 Candidatus Aminicenantota bacterium
AGGGTCTGTCCCTAAAATTTGGAGGAGTTAAAATAAGTTTATGCTGGAAAAAATCCTTACCTACTTGTTTTTTCCTCCCGGAGGCATTCTGATAATCCTGGGGATAAGTCTATGGCTCTGGTCAGGAAGACCGAAGTTGGCCAGAATCCTGGTTCTTCTCTCCGCCCTTTCCCTTTATCTTCTTTCCATTTCCCCTGTTTCTAAAATTCTCCTCAGCCCCCTTGAAAGCCCATATGCAGGGGCACAATCAGGCAAAGGGGATGTGATCGTGGTTCTGGGTGGGGGAATATATTCCCACTGTATGGGTAAATTCTGCCTTTCCTGCAGTTCCACAAAGAGAATTTTAAGGGCATATCTTCTGTGGAAGAAAACCGCTCTCCCTGTAATTGTGAGCGGAGGAAGGCTGAGGAAAGAGGATAAATCAGAGGCCGAATTTATGGAAGAGGTCCTTAAGGCCCTTGGTGTAAGCACAATCATAAGGGAAGAAAGGTCCATAAATACTAGGCAGGAGGCGGAGGAGGTAGGAAAAATTATGAGGGAGCATGGGTGGTCCTGCGCTTATCTGGTGACCTCTGCTTTTCACATGAGAAGGGCGATTTTCTCCTTTAAGGCAAGGGGTATAAGGGTGAGTCCTGTTCCAGCAGATTTCAGGGGCTCTTTCCAGACTTTTCCCCTTCTTCCCAGCACCAGGGCTCTGGACAATTCCTTTATTGCCCTTCACGAATACGCTGGCCTTTTTTATTACTGGTTGAGGAAAGTTCTTTTACCAGGGAACGGACCCTGACCAGGGAGAAACCTACGGGCAACGAAGAAAGAAGCCCGGGGAGCGTTGCCATGGTTCCCCATCGGGCATGGGCAATTCCCACGGCGAAACCCTTCCGCCTCGCTGTTTCAAGGAGAATTTCCCATTGTTTTTTTATGTGGTAATCATCCTGGAGATTGTCAAGAAATACATCCCTTCTAAGGGCTGATATTCCCATTTTTTTTGCCAGGTTCAATCCCACCGACGAGCCGCTGGTCCAACTATCTACGAAAAAGATCCCTCTATTTTTTATCAGGGAAAAGAACAAACTCATGGCTCTCTGGCTGGAAGTAAACAGGGAACCTTCATGGTTGTTTATCCCCACAGGAAAGGGGACATCCCTTAAGGCTTCTTTTAGCCTTTTTTCCATTTCAGACTTTCCCATGCCAGCGGTGAGCATTCCCTTTTCCATGAGTTCAGGGTTCTGGGGCTGCATGGGAAGGTGTAGCATGACATCAAAACCCATAGATTTCAGGTAAAGGGTGGCCCAGAGGGAGTATTCCCGGAAGGGAAGGACAGAAGGGGTTACAGTGACAGGAAGCTTTGCCACCCTGTAAACCATTTCCTTGCTGTTGCCCACATCGTCTATGATAAGGGCTATCCTGTATCTGGCCTTCTTCTTTTTTCTTTTCTTCCGGGGTTTGAGAGAAGGGAGTTCCAGGTTTCCCCGGTAGGTTGGGAGTTTTTTAATAGATGAACTTCTTCTTTCAGGGGGTTTCTTTTCCGAATATTCCAGATAACCCAGGGAAATTGTAGATAAAAATAGAAGAACCAGGAATACCCGGAGCCTGTATTTTTCAGGCCTCAAGCCTCTTTTTAGCCTCCTTTAAAAGGTTCTTTTTCTTTACTTTTGTGTATTTTATCTTCTCCTTACAGGCGTCCTTTTCACCGTGGTATATGCCCATCACTGGCAGGAGGAAGAAGAGATTATCCTCGAATTTAACCGGGGATAAAGGACATGGGGAAGGAGGTTGGGCAGGAGATAGTATCTCTGCACCGGAGTGGTAAAGGGCGTATACCAGCATAGCACAGGCTCCCTGACAGGCGCCGTTGGTTATAACTACCAGTTTTCCAGGGAATTCTCCCCTGAAAGAAAGGGTTTTTTCCCTGCCTTCCCCCTTTAAGGTAAGGGAAAGGTCGGTGGGGAAAAGGCCGTTTAAGGACAGGGCAGCCCTCCAGTCCCCATCAAGGAAGGCCCTCAGGTCCACAATAACCTTCTTTTTGCCAAAGGCCCTGGCCTCTATCCGGTCCACGGTGGAGCGGAAGAGTCTGTATATTACGAGGCGGTTTCCCTTCCAGACGAAGTCCCGGGGTGGAAAATCTCTTTTTACCTCCATGTCCCTTATCTTGAACTTCCGGAGGAATCTAAGTTTCACTGGGGAATTTTTCCTTCCATAAAGCCTCCAGACCACATCCTCGTGGGTTGAGAGGCGGACAGGAAAGCCCTCTATCTCCACCAGAAGGTCCCCTTTTTTTATTCCCTTGGCTTCGGCATCGCTGCCCTTGAAAACCCTGGTTATCACGAAGGAATCGTGGCCGTATACTCCCTGGAAGCCAGGAAGGAAAAGTTTTTCCCTTTTAAAATACTCTCTGGAGGTGCCCTCAAGAAGGGCATAACCTTCCTTCTTCACCATTCCCCTGATTCCATCGTTGGCCACCTTAACCGGGTTTAATTTCTCAACATAATATTTGATTATGTAAGTGAAGGCCTCACCAAGAAAGTTAATTTCTTCCCTTTCAATGGAGAAGAAAAGGGCCGAGAGGGCCAGTATAGTTATGAGCCCGGCAATTAAAATTTTCCTTTTCATCCAGCCAATGATATCACCTTTTCTTTAACCATCTCAAGGGATTCACCGGCTCCGCACCTTTTCTTACTTCAAAATATAATGTTCTCCCCTTCCAGAAAGCCCCTTCTCCAAGGTTTCCTATGGGTTGCCCGGCTTTTACTCTTTGGCCCTTTTTAACGAAAACCTCAAGGAGGTGACCGTAAACCGTGTATATTCTTCCTCCGTGGGATATTATTACCACCCTTCCGTATCCGGAAAAACTGGAGACAAATTCCACCCTCCCATCCCCGGCAGCCCTTACCTGTGCATCAGGGCTATATGGTTTTATTTCTATGCCATTACTTTTAACCCTGGTGTGGAAAACCGGATGAATTATGTATCCGAACTTCCTTACCACCTTCCCCTTCAGGGGCCACATCATTTTCCCCGGTTTTACCAGGGTGAAAGATTCCTGGGTGGGGATTTCCGGAAGACCAGGGGTTTTAATTTCCCGAAGGAGTTGCCTCTTTTTATCCCTGTCCTTCATGACCCTGTCCAGTTCCTCCTTAAGCAGAGCCTTCTTTCTTGATAAGATTTTCCTTCTCCGGGAAAGGGAACGCAGGATCTTTATCTTTTCCTTCAGCGCCTTTCTCAGGGCTTTTTCCTGGAGAGTTTTTTCCTGAAGCAGGGAGTTATATTTTTTATAAATTCCAGAAACCTTCCTGTAAAGATAAATCAGGTATGTAGGGTCCCTGAAGGAGAAAAGTTCCAGCATCAGATTTTCCCTGAGCCATCCCCTTTTGTAAAGGAACAATGCTAAAGAGACGGCCTGTTTTTTCAGGTCCTCCATCTTCGCCCTGAGGTTCTTTATGTTCTCCTGCCTTTTTTTTATCTCTCCTTCTATTTCCCCGAGGTTCCTTTTCTCTAAGGAAATTCTCGCCTGGATAAGGTTTATCTCTGCGGAGATTTTCTGGAGTCTGGCGGAAAGGCTGTGACTTTTCTTCTCAAGGCTTGCTATTTCCCTCTCAAGGAGCCTTATTCTGAGCAGAAGTTCCTCCTTAGTTTCGGCAAAGACAAGAAATGCAAAAATTAAAAAAATAAACTTCCTCATTTCCTCGCCAGATAAACGAAAAAGCCCACCACAGCGTAAAATATTGCTATGGCCAGGTCAGCGAGGGAGAACAAAAA
This sequence comes from Candidatus Aminicenantota bacterium, assembly GCA_027025175.1. Lineage (GTDB taxonomy): Bacteria > Acidobacteriota > Aminicenantia > S016-38 > S016-38 > JALSNJ01. The sequence continues at coordinate 3,757 of JALVRF010000114.1, forward strand.
GCCCTGTTCCGGTAGTGCTCCGTATAGGGGGAAAACGCTGACTGCGAAGTAGTCCCTTATTCCCATTCCCTGGAAACTGATAGGTATGGCCATGAGGATTAACATGGTGGGGATAAGATAAAAATAATGTAATAAACCGATTTCCATTCCCACGGCTTTTCCTATAGCCCAGTAATAAATTATTACATTAATTTGAAGTGCGAAACTCCACGCGAGGGTTTTAAGAAAAAGGCCTTTAACCCGAAGGGAGGATATGGAATTTTCCACTTCTATTAGTTTCCCTCTGATTTTTTTTACAGGGATGAGCCCTGATATGACCCGGGGTTTAAACAGCACCAGCAGGGAAATTCCCAGAACTCCACCCATGAGAAGCATGGAAAATAAAAAGAATTTTTTAAACTCCGGCCTTAGGAGGAAAAGCACAGGTATGCCCATGGAAACCATGCTCAGAAGGCCTATAATTCTTTCGTAAAAAACCGTGGACAGTCCCGAGGAGAGTCCCTTTTCGTTCATCAGATCTGCTACCCTTACCACATCCCCTCCGAACCGGGAGGGGAGGAAAAAACCGAAAAACGTGGCTACCAGGTAGGACTTTATGTAAAAGAGCAGGGGAAGTTCTATTTTAAGATGCCCGGAGATGGACTTCCACCTTATACCGCTTATGAGGTACCCAACTATGTGCAGTGAAAGAGCCAGCAGAAACCACAGAGGGTTAACTTTTCCTGCCAGAGAAGATAGAACCGAAATTTTTATTTTAACCAGGAAAAGATAAGCCAGGATCCCTGAACTTATCAGAAGTTTTATCCAGATTTTTCCCATTCAAATTTCCACATTAAAATGGTAGAATTTAGAAGGAGGTGTTCGGAGGAAATGGATAGAAAATTTAATAGTGGAAGTCTTATAGTCTGGCTCATAATAGGTTTAATTATAATATTCCTCTACGGACTTGCCAATTATTCCCAGCCCCCAAAGGAAGTTGATTTTACAGGTTTTGTGGAGATGGTTAAATCAGGGAAGGTTGTGGAGGCAGATATAAAGGGCCAGACGGTTATTTTTAAAGACAGGTCCGGTGCCAGTTACAGAACAGTGATCCCCGAGGGTTATAACAAACTGGTGGACCTGCTCCAGACACATCAGGTAAGGATAAAGGCAGAAGAGAGGAGCGAAGGAGGATTCTGGTCCCTTCTTCTTTCCTGGTCTCCTCTGATAATTCTCATAGTCTTATGGTTTGTCTTCATGAAACAGATGCAGGCAGGGGGCAACCGGGCTTTTACCTTCGGCAAAAGCAGGGCGAAACTCTTCACCTCCTCCGACAAAAAGGTAACCTTTGAGGATGTTGCCGGTGTAGATGAGGCCAAGGAGGAACTGAAGGATATAATAGAATTTCTCAAAAACCCCAGGAAATTTTCCCGCCTCGGGGGTAGGATGCCCAGGGGAATATTACTTGTAGGACCTCCTGGAACAGGGAAAACCCTCCTTGCCAAGGCCGTGGCCGGGGAAGCCGGAGTTCCATTCCTTTCCATAAGCGGTTCTGATTTCGTGGAACTCTTCGTGGGAGTGGGAGCATCAAGGGTAAGGGACCTCTTTGCCCAGGCAAAAAGGCTTGCTCCATGCGTAATTTTCATTGACGAAATAGATGCTGTGGGAAGGCAGAGGGGGGCAGGTCTGGGCGGTGGTCACGATGAGAGGGAACAAACCCTTAACCAGCTTCTGGTGGAGATGGATGGATTTGATCCCAACGAGGGAATCATCGTTCTGGCGGCTACCAACAGGCCGGACATCCTTGACCCCGCACTGCTCAGGCCCGGAAGGTTTGACAGGACAGTTTATGTGCCAAAACCAGATGTTAGAGGCAGGGAGGCCATCCTGAAGGTTCACACCAGGAACCTCCCCTTAGCGGATGATGTGGACCTTAAGGTGATAGCCCGTTCCACCCCCGGGCTTACAGGCGCGGACCTGGCCAATATAGTAAATGAGGCTGCTCTTATAGCCGCGAGAAAGAACAAAAATGTCATAGAAATGGAGGACTTTGAGGAGGCCAAGGACAAGGTCCTCATGGGTAAGGAAAGAAGGAGCATGGTGCTTTCCGAGGAGGAAAAGAAACTCACTGCATATCATGAGGCGGGCCACGCCCTTCTTGCCACACTTTTACCCAATGCTGATCCCATCCACAAGGTGACCATAATCCCCAGGGGACTCGCTCTGGGCGTTACCCAGCAATTGCCTGAGGATGACCGCTATACCTATACAAAAGAATATCTTGAGGATCAGATAACCGTTCTCCTGGGAGGAAGGGCTTCCGAGGAGGTGGTTCTGGGAAAAATAACCACAGGCGCCGGTTCGGACCTGGAGAGGGCCACGGAGATAGCCAGAAAAATGGTATGTGAATGGGGAATGAGCGACCTGGGCCCTCTGAATTTCGGAGAAAAGGAGGGGGCGATTTTCCTTGGAAAATCCCTGACCCTCAAAAAGGAGATATCCGAGGAAACAGCCAGGGCCATAGATCGCGAGGTTAGCAAAATAATTAAAAACGCCTATGAACGGGCCAAGAGGCTTGTAAGCGAAAACAGGGATAAACTTGAGGCTATAGCCATAAATCTTCTGGAGAAGGAAATTCTTACCTCCGAGGAGATTCAGGCAATAGTATTTAAGAAACATGCAGCATTTTCCGGAGAAGAAGAGTCCTGATGGTGGAATTCCTCAAGAACGCCTTTAGGGGATTTTCACTTCTGGATGCCCTGGATATACTTCTGGTAGCCGCCATAATCTACCAGTTTATTAAACTGATAAAGGGCTCCAGGGCCTATCAGATGACCATAGGCCTGCTGACCGTGGCAGGGGTTTACATGGCCAGTTATTACCTGAAATTGCATACCCTTAACTGGTTATTGAAGGAATTCCTCACCTATGTGATTATCGCAGTAATAGTTCTTTATCAGGGGGAACTCCGAAAGGCCCTGGCCGAAATAGGTTCCCGGGGATTCCTGAAAACCAGACCCGCCAGAACCTCCGCTGAGACCCTCAGGACCATTTCCTTGGCCGCCAAATACCTGGCTTCCAAGAAGATAGGGGCCCTTATAGCCATAGAGAAGGAGATTTCCCTTAAGAATTATGCCGAAATGGGGGTTCTTCTTGATGCCCTGGTATCAAGGGACCTTATAGTTTCCGTTTTTTATCCCAATTCTCCTCTTCACGATGGGGGGATGATAATTTCCGCTGACAGGATTCTGGCCGCAGCCTGCCTTTTTCCCCACCCTTCAGAACACCCCTTTCTTGAGAAGTTCGGCACCAAAACCAGACACTTAGCGGCATTGGGTCTATCCATGGAGACGGATAGCGCGGTGGTGGTGGTTTCCGAAGAAAAGGGCACCATTTCCCTGGCCATAGGGGGAACTCTTTTTTCCAATCTTGACAGGGAGGCTCTGGAGAACAAATTAAAGGAGTATTTTGAGGTGAAATGAGCGGCAGGGGCATTTTCATGAAAAATCTTCCCCTTAAATTTTTATCCCTCCTTCTGGCCTTCCTCCTGTGGATGATGGTAAGCGGGGAGAAAAGGCAGAGGGTTGAAATCATGGTAAGGGCTCCTGTGGGGTTCCAGAATCTTCCCAAGAACCTGGAGTTAATTTCCTTTTCTCCGAAGGAGGTAAAGATAAGGCTCAGGGTTCAGAAAAACCTGATGTTTTCCCAGGATTACCGTAGCATATCCGTCATGGTGGACCTTTCCGGGGCCAGGGAAGGGGAAGAAATTTTCCCCATAAAGAAAAACATGGTTATTCTTCCGGAAGATGTGGAGGTTGTTAAGATTTCCCCATCCTATGTGAGGGTAAAACTGGAGGCCATCCTTCAGAAAAAAGTAAAAATAAAACCTGTGATTCTCGGCACCCCTCCCCCCTGGTTTGAGTTTAAGGGTTACAAGGTTATCCCTCCCAGGGCGGTAATATCGGGCACCAAAACCTCATTGGCCAGGGTGAGGGTAATTTATACTGAACCCTTTAATCTCAGGGATAGCAAAATAGGGGAGCCCATAAGACTGAAGTTGATACCCCCAAAAGAGGCTATATCAATAATTTCCCCTGAAGACGGAATGGTGAGCCTTATTCTTGAAGGTGAAGAAGGAAAGGAAAGAAAGAGCATAAAAAAGAGCATTGATGGATACCTTGTCATTGTAACCGTGGAGGGGCTTCACAGCCTGGTTTCCCGTCTAAACCAGGATGTTATAAAGGGTCTGGAGAGGAAGGGCAGGAGGTTAGTCCCCGTGGTGGACCTGCCGGCAGGAGTTAGAATAATTAAATTCAAAATCACGAGGGAAAGAAAATGAAACTTTTCGGCACCGACGGACTCAGAGGGCAACCCTGGAAGGAACCCTTTACCAGGGAAAATGTAATTCGCCTGGGCTATGTGCTGGGAAAAAGGTATACGAAGATTCTTGTGGTTAGGGATACCAGGGAAAGCGGAGAGGAAGTGGAAGAACTGCTGACAGAGGGGATAAACCAGGGCGGCGGAAAAGTTTATTCTGCAGGAATTTTGCCCACTCCCTCCCTGGCATACCTGGTACCCAAACATGGTTTTTCCCTGGGGATTTCCATTTCTGCCTCCCACAATCCCTTCATAGATAACGGTATAAAACTGGTTAATCATAGGGGAAGAAAACTCGCGCGCCGGGAGGAAATGGAAATAGAACAGGAGGCCCTCAGTTTAACTTATCTTAATCTCTCCCGGGGTAAGGATAGGGAGGAGGTTGACCTTGCCGCAGATTATGTTAATTTTGTAGTTTCCCACGGGGAGGACCTTAAAGGGGAAAAGGTGGTAGTTGACACCGCCAGCGGTGCAGGCTACTGGGTGGCTAAGGAAGTTTTCTCTTCCTTAGGGGCCAAGGTCAAGGAAGTTTCTCCTAAGCCAAATGGAAGAAACATAAACATAACTGGTTCCGAAAACCCCGGTGAGGCTTCCTGGAAGACCAAGAGAACAAGGGCATTCATTGGATTTGCCTACGATGGGGATGCTGACCGGTGTATATGGATGGACGAGGAAGGGGAGATTCTTACTGGAGACCATACCCTATATTTCTTCTCATCCCACTATGTGGAAACCGGGAAAAAATGGAACCGCAGGGTGGTAGGGACTGTTATGAGCAATCTCGCCCTGGAAGAGGCCCTTAAAAAGATTGGGGTTGAATTTTTCAGAGCCCCTGTGGGAGACAAGTTCGTTTATCAGAGAATGCTGAGGTTAGGTGCTCTGCTGGGGGGTGAACAGTCCGGCCATACCATATTCCGGGAAATTTTACCCAGCGGAGACGGTATTCTCACTTCTGTGCTTCTCGCTTCATCCCTTTTAAAGAGGGGAGAGAAACCCTCTCTCTGGAGAGAAAGGCTTATTCTGTTTCCTCAGAAGACCTTAAACATCCCGGTGAAGCGCAAAAAAGACCTTAAAAAACTTTATGGATACAGGGAGACGATTCAGAAAATAAAAAATCGCCATAATGACGCCTACATTCTCATCAGATATTCCGGAACCCAACCCCTGTTGAGGGTTATGGTCCAAAGTCCAGATGAGGCTAAAACCCTTCATATAATGGAAGAACTGGAAAGAGACCTTAAGGAAATATTAAAAAGGGAAAATATACTGGAGGATTAATATGAGAGATGAAAAATTTAAAGATGTTAAATTAGGGGTTAATTTAGATCATATAGCCACCATAAGGGAAGCAAGAAAAGCCCAGGAGCCGGATCCAGTTCAGGCGGCCCTCCTCGCTGAACTTGGGGGAGCCGACGGTATAACCGTTCACCTGAGGGGAGATCGCAGACACATAAAGGAGAGGGATGTGGAACTTCTCAGAAGAACTGTTAAAACCATGCTTAATGTGGAAATGTCAGCCACTGACGAAATGGTGGACATAGCCCTTAGAGTGCTCCCCAACCAGGTTACCCTGGTGCCTGAAAGGAGGGAGGAAATAACCACCGAAGGCGGGCTTGATGTGGTCCTTCAGGGGGAATTCATAAAGCCGGTAATCACCAAGTTAACAGCAGCGGAAATAGCGGTCTCTATCTTCGTTGACCCTGAACCCGAGCAGATAAGGGCATGTGCTAAACTCGGGGTTTCCGCCGTGGAACTGAACACCGCTAAATACGCCGAGGGAAAGGACCCGGAAAAGGAACTTAAAATCCTGGAAAAGACGGCTAAACTGGCCAGTAAACTCGGACTCAGGGTGCTTGCAGGTCACGGGCTCAATTACTGGAATGTGAGGGAAATAGTAGCCATAGATGAGATAGAGGAACTCAACATCGGTCATGCCATTGTCTCCAGGGCTGTTTATGTGGGGCTGAGGGAGGCCGTGGCAGAGATGAAGGCTCTGCTCAGGAGATAGGGCCATGAAGATTCTTGTGCTCAACTCAGGGAGTTCCTCTGTAAAATACCAGGTCCTGGACATGGAAGGTGAGCAGGTTCTGGCCAGGGGTATAGTGGAGAGAATTGGCCTTGCAGGTTCCAGACTGAAGCACAGAAAGGGGGATAGGGAACTGGTGGTGGAGGAGGAGATAAAAAATCATTCCGGGGCCATTGAACTTATACTGAAATACCTCACCCACCCTGAGCACGGTGCCATAAAGAATCCAGAGGAAATAGATGCAGTGGGTCACCGGGTAGTTCACGGTGGAGAGAAGTTCTCCGGTTCGGTTCTTATAACCGACGAGGTAATAGAGAGCATAAGGGAATGCATTCCCCTAGCTCCCCTTCATAACCCTGCCAATCTTGCTGGAATCCTGGCAGCCCGGGAAAAACTCCCTGGAAAACCCATGGTGGCAGTTTTTGACACCGCTTTCCATCAGACCATGCCTCCCCACAGTTACATGTATGCCCTTCCCTACGATCTCTACAGGGAGAGAAAAATAAGAAGATACGGATTTCACGGAACTTCCCACCGTTATGTTTCCCAGAGGGCCGCTTCCCTTCTGGGAACAAGCAAAGAAAAATTAAAAATCATAACCGCTCATTTAGGAAACGGTGCTTCCATGTGCGCAGTGCTGGGGGGAAAGTCCGTGGACACCACCATGGGATATACCCCCTTAGAGGGGCTTTACATGGGGACCCGATGCGGTGACCTTGACCCTGCAGTTCCCTTGGCCATACAGAACCAGATGAAACTTACCCCACCGGAAGTTGACCACCTTCTCAACAAAAGAAGTGGCATGCTGGGAGTTTCAGGGATTTCCTCTGATATGAGAGACTTAGAGGAGGCGGCAGAAAAGGGAAACCAGAGGGCTACCCTTGCCCTTAAAATGTATGCCTATAAGGTCAAGAAATACATCGGTGCCTATGCTGCGGCCATGGGCGGGCTGGATGTCCTTGTGTTTACTGCCGGCATAGGGGAAAACTCCCCCCTGATAAGGGAATGGTCCTGCGAAGGACTTGAGTTTATGGGCATAGAAATAGACACTGAGAAGAACAGGGAAATGGTCCGGGGCAGGGAGGGAATAATCTCTAAGGGAAAGGTCAAAGTGATGGTTATACCCACTAACGAGGAACTGGTAATAGCCCGGGATACAGCGGAAATCGTTTCCAGCCTTTAGCGGGATTTTTTGCCGCTTAAAATGAGGCCCTCGTATGCTCCCACCCTGGCCTCAGCCCTTGCTCCCTTTCCGTCACCCCTGGGGTCTGGGATGGGATAATACCTTCCCCTCCACAGGTAAATTCCGTTAACATCCCCTATGGGGCCTCTCACCTTAATCTTATATCCCATCCTCTGGAGGCCCTGAATTATCCCGGGGTCAAATCCCTTTCCTGCAAATACCACATCCGGCCACCATTGATGATGGAGCCTCGGGGATGCCACTGCTTCCCACGGGTCCATCTGGAAAAGATAAAGGTTAAGAATCACCTGGGCCACGGCGCTGGGAATGGTGGTTCCCCCAGGGCTTCCAAGAACCGCTTCCACCTTTCCTTCCCTTACTACCATGGTGGGGCTCATGGAGGAAAGCATCCTCTTTCCTTCCTGGATGTAATTGGCCGGGCTTCCCAGGGCACCGAATTGATTGGCAGTTCCCGGGGTGGTAAAGTCATCCATTTCGTTGTTGAGGAGAAATCCTGCTCCCTCCACCACCAGACCGCTTCCGAAAAGGCCGTTTATGGTGTAGGTGCTGGAAACCGCCATTTTCCCGTCAAAAACTGAAAAATGGGTGGTTTCTGTCTTCTCAAAGGCCCAGGGATTGAAATTGAATTTGCTCCCGTCCAAGGGGGAAAGCAACCTTATGAGTTTAAGCCTTTCCATAAGATAGTCCCTGCTTCTCAGCCCCTGGATGGGTATTTTTGAAAAATCCGGGTCGCCCATGAACTTTGCCCTGTCGTAAAAGGCGAACTTCATGGCCTCCACTAAGGCATGATAATAATAGGCATTCCGGCGCTCAGGCTTGAGGACTTCCATAGAGCCAAGGATAGTCCTTAAAATGAGTCCCCCGCTGGAGGGAAGGGAGGAGCAATAAACCTTCCTTCCAAGGAAAGCGAATTCTTCCGGTTCCCTCCACTCTGGCTGATACGAAGATAAATCCTTTCGGGTTATGAGGCCGTCCCATTTTTTCATGGTCCTTTCTATTAATTTTGCCGTCCTTCCCCTGTAAAAACCATCCCTTCCCCGTTGGGCTATTAATTTAAGGGTCCTTGCCAGGTCCTTCTGGACGAGAATATATCCTGGAGCAGGAGGCTTTCCTCCGGGAAGGAAAATTTTCCTCGTTTCTGGAAAACGGGAAAGAAGTTTTGCCTTCCTTTCAAATCTTCTTGCTTGAAAGGTTGTCAGGCGAAATCCG
>JALVRF010000115.1 GCA_027025175.1 Candidatus Aminicenantota bacterium
GCCGCGAGGAAGCTTTTGCTTATAGCGTTTGCGTGCTGGAAGAAGGGAGAATTTTACCGTCCCGCCCTTGACACCTAACACAGCATTCTGTCCCTAATTTTTGAATTGTTAAGAGGAAATTTATTATTACGGAAAAGGGAAAATTATTTGATCAGGCGGTAACCTATGGCCCAGTAGCCTACCCAGTGTTTCAGGGAAAAGGGAGCGGTGGTTCCTATTCCCAGACGGAAAGCAGGAAGAACCCCCAGACTGTAACTGTCGCCATAGCGGAAGGCTACTCCTTCCATTTTCCTTCCCATAAGTTGCGCCATTTTCCCCAATGTAAGAAGGCCAAAGGGAACGGAATACCTCCCGCACCAGGGGATTTCTTCGCCCCATACCCTGTCGGCAAAGGCCCTTATCTTATCCTCGGTGATGAGTCCAGAAAGGAATTTCTTCCCTAATTCCCGGTCCTGGGCTGTGGCCTTCCTGTGGGCTTTCTCGTCAAGACCGAAAACAGAATAATCAAAATCAGGCCCATAATGGGTATTGTCAGCAGAGATTACGAAGGAAATGTTCTTTCCAGGTTTTAGTCCCTTTTCCTTCATATAGGAATAAAGAACTGCGGCAAGTTTCTCTGAAACTTCCTTCATTCTCCAGTAATTCATACCGGTAACCATTATGGAAAGAATCCTGACCTTTCTGTTGTAATACTGGAGGAAGGGGACCATGGCCTCAGCGGAATGCTCTATTTTCTGAGCCTCGTTCGAAACCATGTAGTACTGGGAGGGAAGGTGTGTTTTTATGTATTGCCTGAGTTCCCTGTCCACTTCCACCGGGCCATAGGGACCGTCCCACCGGTCATAATCATCAAGGATTATTATCCCATGGGGGTCCTTGAGGAGCATTCTTGCCCTGTGATGGGTGACTGCGAAAATCACCACGGTCTTTGCTCCTGCAACCCTGGGCATAGCGTAAATGTAAACCCTTCCAGCGTAAATGTGGTCATCGTGGGGAGAGATGACGGCGAAATAATTTCCCCTGATTTTTGATGCTCCGGGTTCCAATTTCTCCGACAGCTTCACTATGGTCTCAATCTGATATGGCTTGGTGCAGAATCCCACATTATCAAAGAAATGCCTTACCCCTCCTGCCATTATTAAACCCGTTAAAATTGCAAAAATCGCAAATTTTCTCATTTTACCCTCCAAATCTATCTATACCAAATCCCACCTGGGGAAGGGAAAAGGAAATGTTGAAAAAGTATTTCTCCTTTCTGAAGGGCATGTAGGCGAATCTGAATATAAAGCGGACGCACTGAAGGTTCAGGTTTGCAATAATGGTGTATTGCCTGGTCTTTTTGCTGCCTATGTCGTAAAACCAGAAACCGCTCAGGCTGAGCCCAAGGGGGGAAATGGCAATGCCTCCGGCAAGCCTCATCTGATTGGAAATCAGAGAGGTCTCCTTAAACACCGACTTGGTGGTGAAATAATTACCTGAAACATAGAAGGGAAGACCCCTGGGCCTTAAACTGAGGGTTATGGAGTTGAAGAGGAAATACTTATCGTAGGGTTCGTATTGGCCTATCCAGTAAAGTGAGAAGGAATCGTCAGGGGTAAATCTCAGGTTCATATTCACCGAGGAAAATTTGTGGGAGATGGGAAGCCCTAAGGGAGTTATGACATTTTCCGTTTTCGGATAATAACTCCCCCCTATGGAAAAGGAGAGTATTTCCACAGGGGTTCTCTCTCCCCACACCTTTTTCTTTGCCAGCAGTCGGTTGGTCAGGGAAAAATCCACATGGGATGAGGCGGGAAAATAATCGTAGCCATCGTAGGAAACTATTCTGGGAAAATAATCGTAATCAGGGGAGAAGACAATGGAAACCGAGGGCTCTATCAAATGCTTGAATTTTGGGGAATAGGCTAGATTGGGGGTTTTAAAAATCCTGTAAAAAACGGGCCCTGTAATGGTGGCAGAATAGGAATAGGCAAAAAGTTTAAGGGGCTCGTCAATCCTCTTTTCATCCTTTATCTGCTGGGAATAATAGGCCATGTGAAGACTCAGCCTGTTGTCCATGCTTATCCAGGGTGCTGGTGAAATGGTATAAACCAGACTGGGTTTCCATATTAGTCTTCTGAGGTCATAGGTCTTTTTTTTCTTTTTCTCCTGTATATTGCTGGCGATAAATCCACTGGAAAAATAGAGGTTTCCAATTATTTTCTTCCTGGTAAAGGTGAAATTCATCTCCGGAAGATGGCGGAAAACCGTCTCCCCTCCCAGGTAGGTTTTCTGCTCATCCGCCCGAAGGACCAGACTGGCATCTTCCCAGGATTTCGTAAGATAAGCAGAGGAATAGAAAAATCGCTGAACTATCCGGAAATAATTGGTGGAGATGTTCCACAGAAATTTGTAGGAACTCACCAGATCTGCATTGCCGGTAAGCCTCCATCCCCTTCCTATGTCCAGAACCTCGTTTCCCTTTATCAGGTAGTCCGCTTTACCGTCCCAGTATTTAAAATAGGAAGCCCTGATGTTACCGTAATTTCCCCCGCTCCACACATACCTGTATTCCCCTGTGAACATGTGCCCTAACTGGGACATGTAATCGTAGGAAAGGGTAAAATCCAGCCAATCTGCAGGAGCCCAGTAAAAATCCTCGCCAAAATAATATCCCCGGTTGGAGCTGTGACCGAATTTCGGCATGAGGAAACCCGTTTTCCTCTTCTTCTTTGAAGCAGGATAGTAGAGGTAAGGAAGGTAAAGCACCGGGACTCCCTTGATTCTCAGGACCGTTCCCCAGAGGGATATGTGGTCATCCCGGTAATACTTTCCCCTTTTAGCCCTGGTCTCCCAGAGAGGGCATGTCTGGTTGCAGGGGGTAAACCATATTTTTTTGAAGGAAAATTCCTTCCTGGAGGATGCCCTCACCTCCTCTGCCTGGAAGAAAAATTTCTTCTGGAGCCATCCCCAGACATTCACGAAGCGGAGTTTACCGGTCTTGTAATTGTAAAATCCCTCCTTTCCGGCTATGAATCCCGAATCAAAGATAACCGATACATTTCCGATCAGGTGAACATCCCCGGTCTTCATGTTAACTTCCATCTGGTCAGCGTAGAGTTTGCCCAGTTCGGAACTTACCTCCACATCCCCCTTTGCTATAAGAAGGTCCCCTGAAATCTTCTGATAATCCGCTGTGATCTTGGGAATCTTATCCGCCAGCAGAAAGCAAGCCAGCAAAAGGAAAAGTGCTTTTCTCATGAAAGAAGGTGAACCACCAGACCGCTTTTAAGTTTGGGCTCAAACCATGTGGACTTGGGAGGCATTATCTTGCCCTGATCTGCCACCTTTAAAAGTTCCTCCACCGATGTTGGATACATGGAAAAGGCTACCGCATATTTTCCGCTGTCCACTAACTTCTCAAGGTAGTCAGTCCCCTTTATTCCTCCGATGAAGGTTATCCTGGGGTCCTTTCTCGGGTTTTCTATTCCCAGGACCGGGGAAAGGAGGTGGTCCTGAAGGATGGCCACATCAAGGGAGGAGACAGGGTCCTCCGGGTCAAACAATCCTTCCCTGGGCCGCAGGTAATACCATTTCCCCCCAAGATACATGCTTATAGTTTGCTTTTGTGGAGGTTCAGGCCCTCCCGGGCTTATCTCAAAATTCTCCTCCACCTTTTTCAGAAACTCCTCCTCTGAAAACCCGGCCAGGTCCTTCACTGCCCTGTTATAGGGAAGTATTTGCATTTCGTCGTGAGGAAAGACAACGGCCAGAAAGAAATTGTATTCCTCCTGGCCTGTATGGGATGGATTTTCCTTTTTCTTCATTTCCATCACCCTGTGGGCTGCGGCAGCCCTGTGATGACCATCGGCTATGTAAAGGTGGGGAATACCCTCAAAAATTCCCTTTATCCTCTCTATTAGACCTTTGTCCCTTATCACCCAGAAAATGTGCCTCACGCCCTGACTGGTGAAATCGTATTCCGGCTCGTGCTGTTGCGTATAATTTTCCAGAAGTTCCTTTACCGGCAAATTCCCGTCCCTGTAGAGAAGAAAGACCGGTCCAGTATTGGCGTTGGTATAGAGTATGTGTTTTGTCCTGTCGAGTTCCTTGGCTTCTCTGGTTAATTCGTGTTTCTTGATCTTACCGCTGCCGTAGTCCTCGCAGGAAGCAGCCACCACCAGCCCCGTCTGAACATGGTCTCCCATTTCCTGGCGGTATATGTAAAAATACTCTTCGGGATCCTGAACAAGGATGCCCTCGTTTATGAACTTGCTGAGGTTTTCTGCTCCCTTCCTGTAAACCCT
>JALVRF010000116.1 GCA_027025175.1 Candidatus Aminicenantota bacterium
CTTTCTTATAAATTCCTTCATTATTTCCGAGGGAAAATCCTGAACATCTATTTTAGGAGTAGGAAATTCTGGAAAACCTTCTGGTCCGCTATAAACGAGTTTAAAGGGAGATTTTCCGTCATTTACCTCACAATGTGTGGAAGAGATTGTTTTAAGTTCAACTTGATCGCCTGAAAAGGACCTAACTATCTCGTATATTTTCCTGCCGTTTATGGCAATTTCTCCTTCTTCCTTGGTTTCCGCTTCAACCCAGGTTTTTATTCCTATCTGAAGGTTTGTGGCCCTCAATTCAAGTTTATTTCCCTCGGTTTTCATCAAAACATTGGATAATTTCGGATTGATTAACCTTTTTTCCACAACATCCTGGATTGAGGATAAAGCCTTGGATAAATTATCTTTTCCGGTTTTTATCCACATTTTCACACTCCTTTATTTTTCCTGTTTAAATTCTATTAGAAAACATATTTTATCTTCAAGAAAAATAATACCATGTGAATTTGTGGAAATAACGAAAATACAAGGTTTTTCCCTGTGGATTTTATCTGAAAAATACTTCAATTTCCTCAATCTTTTTGGCTATTTCCGGGTCTTTTTCTATAAGGTTCTCTACTTTTTTTATAGAATGAATAACAGTGGTGTGATGTTTTCCCCCAAAATATTCTCCTATTTCTGTTAGGGGTATCCCGAGAATTTTCTTGGCAAGGAACATTGAAACCTGTCTTGCCAGGGCAATGCTTCTTACCCCGCTTTTTCCCTTTATTTTTTCCGGAGCAACCCCGAACACTTCCCCTGTTCTTTCAACTATGTCGTCAAGGGTTATTCTGGATTCCCTGTCTGTTTCCACCTCGGCTATGATTCTCATAGCTTCCCTTGCCAGGGTTATTGACACTGGTTCGTTCTTAAGGATTGACAGTGCCTTGAGCCTGGTAAGGGCTCCTTCAAGTTTTCTAACATTTGATTTTATCTTCATAGCAATGAATTCCACCACGTCGTTTGGAACATCAAAATTCATTAACTCGGCCTTTTTTTTCAGAATTGCAATTCTCGTTTCCAGGGTAGGAGGCTGTATGTCGGCTATAAGACCCCATTCGAACCTTGACATGAGCCTATCCTCAAGTCCTGAAATGTTTTTGGGAGGTCTGTCGCTGGAGAGGACTATCTGTTTCTGGGATTCATAGAGCGAATTAAAAAGATGAAAAATCTGTTGTTTTGTCTGCTCCTTTCCTGAAAGGAACTGTATATCGTCTATTAGTAAAACGTCAACACTCCTGTATTTTTCCTTAAAATCTATTATTCTGTCGTGCTGGAGATAGGAGACCATTTCGTTCATGAATTCCTCGGTGGTTCTGTATATAACTATGAGTTCAGGTTTCGTTTTCAAGACGAAATGACCTATGGCGTTTAAAAGATGTGTTTTTCCTAAACCAACACCTCCGTAAATAAAGAGAGGATTGTAACTTTTACTGGGAGACTTTGCCACGGCAAGGGCAGCAGAATAAGCGAATTCGTTTTCAGGCGCCACCACGAAGTTTTCAAAGGTATATTTTGGGTTTAAAATAACCGATATGTTTTCCCTCTGTCTTTTTTTCCTCTCTTCCTCCTCCTCTTCCTCGTGAAAAAGCCTTACTTCGTAATTTTTACCGAGAACATCCTTTATTATTTTCTGAAAAATATCAGGGAAATTTTCCTTAAACATCCTCTTGAAGGTGGAACTTGGTGCCCTGACATATAAAATATTTCCCACCTTACCCACATAAACAAGGGGTTCAAACCATGTTTCAAAGGTGAAACTATCCACCCTTTCCCTTACTTCTTTTATAATCTGATCCCAAATCCTCATTTTCACATAAAATCCACAAAATGTGGAAAACTAAAAATCAAAACCTACCCAGAAATTATATGTGGTATAAAGGGTCCTTTGCAAATCAGTTCTTATCACATATTCTATATGAACGGGATATCCGAAGGTAAAGACCTCAATGCCGTAACCGTAAGAGGCTATGGCATCCCTGAGGGTTATTAACGGAAAACTACCCTCCCAGAGGGTGGTTCTGTATCCGGGAAGCCAGAACCCTCCTATATCAAAGAAGAGAACACCTCTTATGGGGCCTATATTACCTATGGGTGTAAGGGTCAGGTAGGTAATAGGAAACCTGAATTCAGCATTAAGGAAGAAAGTTTTTGTGCCCACTATAGACCTGTAGCCGACACTTCTCAGTTCGTTGTTTCCTCCGATGAAGTTGTAAAAGGGCGTTTTTCCGTAACTTCCGTAATAGTTCAGCCTGAAGGCAATGACAAAATCCCTTCCCAGGTTAAAATATTTTCTTGCGTCCACCTTAACGGTGAAATTGCTGATCTCAGCCTTATCCAGACCAAATCTTTTCGTAAACATCAACGATACCGTATCACCGCTCAGGGGACCAAATCCCTTGAACCTTGAGGTTTCCCTGACGAAATTGAAATCAAGGTGAAGATATTTCCCTGTATAAAACAGGCCTGCATAGGGATAATATCCCCCCACATTTTCCTTTATCTCTTCCCCTCCCAGCCCAAACTCTACCCTGTGGTAGAGGTCCAGGGGATAATAGGCATAGGCGGAAATTCCAGTATATCTTCTCAGTACTATTGAGGGATAAACGGCGAAAATTCCGTAGAAGTAATAAAGTTTAAACTGATAGGCACTTACGCCCCACCAGAGCCTTCTTTTCTGATTGAAATAACCAAGCTGGTAGGATTGATAGCGATAATCATTGGAAGCGAAGAAGAAGAGCCTGTGATCAGCGAAAAGGTCCGAAAAGGAAAGATATGCGGAAGTGAAAAGCCTCCCGTCGGTGGAATATCCTATGGAAATGGGTGAAAGAAAATCAGGGGATAATTTCCCCAGCCCGGTTTTTATCTTTATTTTTTTTGGGTCTATTTTGGCGAGTTTCGGTTTCCACGCCTGAGGAATTTTCTCCTTTTCCCTGTAGGTTCCTATAACCTTTGGCTCTGCCCGGTATATTTTAAAGCCCATCCTGTGGAATCCAGTGAAGAAGAGTTTGTTTCCTTTAATGACCGGGAAGAAACATCCGGTGGAGACATTGGTGTATCTTTTCAGGTTTAGGCTTCGCAGATCTATGGAATATATGTCAAAGCCCCCGTCCCTGTTGGAGGAAAATAGAACATGGTCTTCTCCGTAAAACTGAGGATTTATGTCCTGGGCCCGGGAATAGGTCAACCTTCTTATTCTCTCCATGGATGGGAAATCTGCAAGAAACAGGTTAATGTACTTCCCCTGGGAGGCAGTGAAAACTATTTTTTTCCCTGAAGGCGAGAGGGCAACCTCCTTTATGTACATTTTCCCGGGTGTAATTTCAGATATTTTCCCTGTCTCAAGGTCAATAACGAAGATTCCTGAGGTGGTTCCTCTGAAGCCCACGAAAACCAGTTTTTTGCCGTCAGGGGTAAAAACAGGAGAGGTAGGGTTGTATATCTCCTTGAGCCGATATTCCCGAAGGATCTTCCCTTTAAAAGAGTCTATGATGAAAAGCCGGTAATATTTGGTTCTTTTACCGAAAAAGGCTATTCGTTCTCCTTCTTTATCCCAGGCTATGCCCCTTCCCGAGGAAGGGTCGTAGCCGAATTTTATTTTTTGATACTTGAGGGTTATCCCGTTGGTAAGGTTTTTGAGTTTCCTCCCGTCCTTCAGGGAGATTAGAACTATATCATAGTCCGCCTGGGAGTAGTTTACGGTAAGAACCGCCGCTACCTCCCCGCTGGGGGAAATCTGGAAGGAAAAAACCTGGGAAAAGGGAAATCTGGGAGATACCGCAGGGCCGTAGTCCTCCGGGAGGTATTTCAGGAGCCTTTTCCTGAACCTTCTCCTCAGGTAAATCCTGAATCTATTGTTAAACTCCTCCCTTTCAATATGAAAGGTCCTTTTGAGGGGATTTGAATATCTTATAACCCTGAATTTTTTCATTTCCCACCAGAGTTTTCTTATGCCTGTAAGCCCGTATTCTTTTTCCATAAAATCAAAGAGGGCATGTCCGAAGTCATAGGGAACTCTACCTACGCCCCCGGCCAGGTCCCCGGAACGGGTTATTTCTGGAACCGAATCGGTCTCCACAGCATCCACCAGGGTAACCAGGGGGAAGGGCTCCCAGTCCCCGGTGGCATATTCAGCAAAGCCCTCCATCATCCAGAGGGGAACCTTTATCCTGAAAACCGCTGAGGGGGAAAGCCCCTCGTAGAGTATATAGAACTCAAAGGTATGGGTTA
>JALVRF010000117.1 GCA_027025175.1 Candidatus Aminicenantota bacterium
CACAGGGCCCTTTATTTTGACACCTTTTATTACGAGAGACCATCTGAGAGAGGCTTTCAACTATCCTACCACGGAAATATTCTTCAAAGTGAGGCCTGGATAAACTGGGAAAGGGAAATGAAGAAACTGGTTCAGGAAAATTTCGAGGTGGGGTTCAAGGCAGATTGCATGTGGAAATTCCTATTTTCTTCCTTTCAATACCATTATGTTCATTACGGAGGGGAATACCTGGAACATCACAGGGGACCTCAGGACGACATGGTTTTTATGGGAAAGGCCGGCATCAGCGCGGGTTTAGGAAATTTAGGCTTATTAAAGATTTCCTTTGCCTATTTCTATTCCTATTTCATCCCTGACCGGTGGCTGGAAGAACACTCCAGCGGCAGGGGGAACGAATTTCTCGTCTCCCTTTCAGGAAAATACGGGGAAGTCTTCGCCTCAAACTGGAATGGAGATGGTTTTTACCACCAGGACGGTGACCCCCTATACCAGGGGAAAAATCTGATATGGCTTGGATACCGGAAGGAAGTCACCCTGAAAAACTTCCACCTCAACCTCGTTTTAACCAGCGGCTGGGTGGATGGAATCTGGGTTCCATATCAGAAAATAGAGGTTTTCTGGAAAAAGACCTTTTGACATCCACCTTATAATTTATACTGGATTAAATCCACAAGGAGGAGAACATGATAATCCTTAAAAAACACGCAAAACTCATAAAAAGAATGCTGGATAAATGGGACCAGGGCCTTGAACTTGAAAGGGTTCTGGACAAATTAACCGACGAGGACATTGAATATCTTTTCCACCTTGATCTTGAGGGCCTTCTTACCGAGGAGGAAGGTATTTACACCCTTACCCAGGCCGGACACATGGTGGGGGAGGTTATAAGGGAGGCGGAGGAGAAACTGGGTCCTGTGGAGGAATGGGATGAGGACTTCCGGTTCGTTGGCTCAGAGGTCATTTCCATGCTGGAGATAGCCCTCCTGGCCCAGGGGGATGTTTCCCTTCAGGAGGAAATTTCCTCTGCCCTTGAGAGAAGAGGACTCGCCGAGGACGGAAAACTCCTGCCCTTAGGTGAATCCCTTCTTCAGGCATATCAGATTGCCGAGTCCAGGATTTTCATAACTCCAAATCTGGCTGAAAAACTCAGGAAAACCCCTCCAGGGCCCGGAAAAAAATCCTTTCTCCCCCTGGACAGGGAAGAAATTATGCAACTTGAGGCCATGGGCTTGCTCACCTTTTCCCTCCCCCACGGAAATAACTACTCCCTTACCGGAGCAGGCCAGCAGATAAGAGCAGGGCTCATCAAGGGAGCAGCGGTGAACTTTCCCCTGACCTCCCAGATTCTGATAACGCTTCTTGAGGGTGAACAGGAAGGGGAAATTAAGGAAAAACTCATGCTCATGGGAGCCGTGGATTCCCGGGGAGAACTTTTACCCGCGGGGCAACATCTTCTCAGGGCCGCTCACCTGCTCTATGTGGAGCCCATCCTTATTAACCCTTCCATTGACATTGACACCCAGGACCTCATTATTCTGGAAATGGTAGACGACCTCTGGAAAATTTACGAAACCAACCCGGAAATTTATCCGTCCTATTCAAGGATAAGGAAGAAGGCCGAGGAGGACCACTCCATAACTCCGTGGAAGGTTTCCTATTCCCTGTACCTTCTTGAAAGTTACAGGATGCTGCACTCTTACCTGGGGAAAAAGGGCGATCTGGTTTACGAACTTACCGAGTGGGGAGAAAAGGTTCTCCAGGACAGGAGGAGTCACGGTAAGAAGGAAGTGAGAGCCACCGCTATCATGGCCATAACCACCACCAGGATGGAAAACCTGTCCCCCGGGGATTCCTGGGTGGCCAGCGCAGAGGAAGAGGGGCTTCTGGGGAACGGATTCCCTTCCAAATCAGGCAGATTCTTCGCCCAACTGGCAAGTTCCATAGAAAGGCTACCCATGCTATCGGCCTTTGAAGCCAGGGTGCTCAAAACCATGCCCCTGTGGAGAGGGGTATTTGAACCCTGGATTCTCTCCAAGTTTCCCCCCAGGGAAGAGGAGCATGTCAGGGGAGCATTGAGGAAACTGGTGGGTCAGTCCTTAGTGGACGCCCTGCCAGGAGGATTTTACAGGATAACCGAAGCAGGGGAAAGGCTGAAAAGGGCAGTGGCAGCGATTCCCGATGGGATTGAGTTTCACCTTACCCCTCACCTGGCGAGATTCCTTATGGCAGCCAGGGAAGCCACCGACGACAAAGGAAGGATAAACCTCAAGGAGGCGGAAAAAATCTCCGGACTTGACCCTGAGGTTTTCGGAAAGACCCTAACCCAGGCTAAAGTTTCCCACTTTTTCAAGGAGGACAAGATAACCACCGCCGGAGAACTGGTTCTGGAGGCAATAGAAATCCTGTCCCAGGTCATTACCCTGTGGGAGGAAATAGAAATATAATCCTGACCTGTGCTATTATTTGTTCATGAAAAGAGGGGTTTACGCACTTATACTGGCAACAATTTTCCTCCTTCCCCTCAGGGGAGAAGACATAGAGGGATTCCTCAATCTTGGAATGGGAATTTCCTTCTTCCACACCCAGGGTAGTTTTTCGGATAAGGGACTCCCGGAGGTGGAGTTTAACTTCGTCAACGGAACCGCCTACGGTGCTGGCATAACCTTTGCGGGAATAGGCCTGGGACTCAAGTGGATTAACTTCGCTTCCCCTTATACCGAACGGGCTACAAGAAGGCTCTTTGTAATCTACCTTGCGGGAACGGACATAGGATATTATCAGAACGGGGAGGAAAAACTCTTTGACATATCCCTATCCAGCAAAAAAGCCCGGCTTATTACCAGAGGAAGATTTTTCCTGGATCTGGGGGTAAGCACTGGATTTCGCTACTGGAGGCTAACCAGGGACCAGCCCAGTTTATATCAGGTTTATCTGAGGTTCTCCCTGATACCGGGAGTCACTGTTTTTTCCACAGGAAATTCCACGGTTTTCGTGGAGTAATGTTACTTCAACTGGCCCTTCTCCTTACCCTTTCCCAGCCCATAGGTCCGCAGTTTCATCGTCTGACTTCCTATTCCCCCAAGGGATACCTGGGCCCGGTTATATGGAAAAGGAGGCCAAAGGTGAAATTTAAGTTTCTAAAAAAAATAAAACTTCCCCGGCCGGAGATTCCGGAAATAACCCTCAAAGAGGCCCTCTGGTCAAGAAGGTCCCGCAGGAGGTTTTACCGGGCCCCTATTTCCCTGAAGGTCCTTTCAGGGCTCCTGAACGCCGCCGACGGGGTAAGCGGGGAAAAATGGGGAATAAACTTGAGGACCGCTCCCTCGGCAGGGGCCCTTTATCCCATTTTTATATACCTTTTTGCCGGGAGAATAGAGGGCCTGGACCAGGGACTATATGTATTCCTTCCCGAGGAAAACTCCTTAGGCCTTTTAAAACCAGGAAGTTTCAGAAAGCAAATCCTGCGCTTCTCCCCCCAGGGGGACATAATGGCAAAGGCTCCCCTACTTCTGGTTCTGGTTTCCTTTTTCCCCAGGGTTACCTGGAAATACCTTGACAGGGGATACAGGTATGCTTACATGGAGGCCGGGGCCATTTCCCAGAACATTTACTTAGCCTGTGAGGCCTACGGGCTTTCCACCGTGGAAATAGCCGCCTTTTACGACACCTATGTTAACTCCATCCTGGAACTGGACGGGGAAAATTCCGCTGCCCTTATCCTCCATCCCGTAGGGCCAAGACCTGAATAATGATGTTATAATTCTTCCTCATGGAAGACCTCATAGCCTTTGGACCGGTTCCTTCAAGAAGGCTGGGAATGAGCCTGGGAATCAACAACATCCCCCCCAAAATATGCACCTATTCCTGCGTTTATTGCCAGATAGGAAGAACCCTGAAACTTTCCACCCACCGGCAGGCCTTTTATACGCCGGAGGAAATTTACCGGAGCGTGGAAGAAAGGGTAAGGGAAATAAGGGAAAAGGGCGGAAAAATAGATTATCTGAGCTTCGTCCCCGACGGGGAACCCACCTTAGACCTTAACCTGGGGAAGGAAATCCATCTCCTGCGAAAACTCGGCATAAAAATAGCCGTTATAACCAACGGCTCCCTTCTCTGGCTCCCTCAGGTGAGAGAGGACCTGTCCTTAGCAGACTGGGTCTGCGTAAAGGTTGACGGTGTAAGCGAAGAGGTTTTCAAAAAGGTGGACAGGCCCCACGGCAGGCTGGAACTGGGGAAAATTCTTGAAGGAATTAAGACTTTCTCCCGGGAATTTAAGGGTTTCCTCGTCAGCGAAACCATGCTCATCAGGGGAATAAACGACTCTCCTAAGGAAGCGGAAAAAATAGCCCAATTCCTGGAGGAGGTAAAACCGAAGGTTTCCTACCTCATGATACCCACCCGTCCCCCGGCAGAGGCCTGGGCTGAGCCTGCCAGCGAGGAGGCCCTGAGCAGGGCTTACCTCATATTCAAAGAGCACGGCCTTAGACCGCAACTTCTTACGGGAGCAGAAACCGGAGAATTCGGCTTTACTGGAAAGGCCGAGGAGGACATACTCTCCACCGCCTCGGTTCATCCCCTGAGGAGGGATGTCGTGGAGGACATTCTAAAAAAAGCAGGAAAGGGATGGGATTTAGTGGAAGAAATGCTGGAAAAGGGGCTCCTCAAGAGGATAGAATACAGGGGAGAGGAGTTTTTCTTAAGGACCTTAGGGAGGGAAAATTGAAACTTTACTTGGTTTCTCTGGGAATTGACGGGGAATTTGAGGAGACCCACCGGTTTCTTTTCAGGATAGGGGAAACTCCCTTAGAGGTTCTCTCAAAAATACAGGAGGAACTCAGGGACCTTAACTTCCACTTTGACACCCTGGTGGAGGTGAACTACGCCGACGGGAGAAGGGTGGTGGTGGGAGAAGAAAGCGAGGAAAAACTATTTGCAGTATTTTCAGGATTTTACACCAAGGGAAGTCCCTTAGAAAACCACGGAATAATATTCGTGGCTGCCAAGGACCAGGCGGAAGCCAGGACAAAGGCCAGGGCCCTTCTCAAGACCATGGATGCCATAACCCCCCATGTGGACGGGATAAAGGAAATCTCCCGGGTGGAGGGAAGGGCAATTGGAGTTCGCTCCGCTGAGGCCTCTCCCAACCTCTTTTTCTACCACGACGACATAAAATCCCTCCTGGAGGAAGGCCGGTGAGTTTCCTGATTTTCCTTCTCCTTGTGGGCCTTATCTTTTACCTACTGTTTTCCAAACCAAAGAGGAAGACTTCTCATCCACACTCCTCCCGGAATCCTGAGGTCAAGAAATTGGTCAGGGACCCGGTGTGCGGGGTTTACATTGACGAGGAGGTGGCAATAAAACTGGTTTACAAGGGAGAAACCTATTACTTCTGTTCGGAAAAATGCAGGGATGAGTTTCTCAAGACCCATTGAAATAAAGACATTTCGTTCTATAATTAATACTTGATGAAGAAAAAAACGAAAATAAAGGAGATGCTGGCAAAAATCAGAAGGAGGAAACTGCTTACCCACTACAGGAATAAGTATGTTAACCGGGGCAGGAGGAATGGTTAAAGCCTATATTCTAATAAATGTAAAATCAGGAAAAACAAAGGAAGTCCTTGAGAAAATAAAGAAAATGAAGGAAATCCAGAAGGCAAGCATAGTAAGCGGTCCCTACGACATAATTGCCCTTGCCCAGACCGGGAATTTCAATTCCCTGGGGGACTTCGTGGTGGGCCACATTCAGACCCTGGAGGGGGTGGAAAGGACCATAACCTGCCCCGTGTTCGTGGAGTAAATGGAGAAAATTCATCTACCTGAGGAATACATAAGAATACTCTCCAGCACATTGAACCGAACCCTTCTTGTGATTGAGAAAAGGCTGAAGGTGGAAATAACCGCCCGGGGGGATACATTGATGATTTCCGGTCCAGAAGAGAGGGTAAAATTCGCTAGGGATTATTTCCGTAAAATGGCGGATCTCAATCAGTTAAGAGCCCTGAGGGAGGAGGATTTTATCATAGCCTTGGACATTCTGGAGAAGGATTCCGATGCCGACCTTGAAGCCCTATTTGACCGGAGGAGAGAGATAAGGTTCAGGGGTACCAAAAAACCGGTCCGGCCTAAAAGCCTGGCCCAGAAAGTTTACATGGAGGCCATCCAGAAATACGATATAGTTTTCGCCGTGGGCCCTGCGGGGACAGGAAAAACCTATTTAGCCATGGCCATGGCCATTTACCTGCTTTTTGAAAGGAAATACGGAAGAATCATCCTGACCAGGCCCGCCATTGAAGCCGGAGAAAAATTGGGATTCCTGCCCGGGACCATGGAGGAAAAGGTAAATCCTTACCTCAGACCCCTATACGACGCCCTCTATGACCTTCTGGATACGGACAAGGCCATAAGGCTATTGGAGAGGGGCACCATAGAAATAGCACCTTTAGCCTTCATGAGGGGACGAACCCTGAACGATTCGGTTATAATCCTGGACGAGGCCCAGAACACCACTCCGGAACAGATGAAAATGTTTCTCACCAGAATAGGTTTTGATTCCAAGGCCATAGTCACCGGGGACATAACCCAGATAGACCTGCCGAAAAATGTAAAATCCGGCCTGGTGGAGGCCATAGAACTTCTGGGAAACATCGAGGGAATAAAGGTGGTGGAATTCACCAAGCAGGATGTGGTTCGCCATCCCTTAGTTCAGAAAATCATTGAGGCCTACGAGGAAAAGGAGAGGCGGGAAAAGGAGAAAAATGGGGAAACCTAAACGAGGCAGAATAAAACTAAGGGAAGAAACCCTGAGAATAGGCCTTCTTCTTAAGATCACGGCAGTGGCGGTTACGGTATTTGTGGGGGTTTATTTTCTGTATACCATTGAGTATTCCCCCTTTGCCCTGCTCTATTCCTTTCTCTTCCTCTACTTCCTGACGAAAATCCTTAAGTCTGAGAAGATAGAGAACAATTTTGATAAAACCCTTAATGTAATGATTTTCACATTCCTGTTAACTTTGCTTCTCTACCTTCTTCACCGGCTGGCCATAACCCGTCTGGCAGGAACTGGAAACGAGGTGCTCGTTGACTATTCCTTCCCCTATGCCTTTGGGGTGCTGGTGCTCTCATATATATTTCCTCCCCTCCCCTCGGTAATACTCACCATCCTAATATCCCTTGGAATTCTGGGAATAACCGGAAGTGTGTTCGTTTCCCTTTACGCTCTTCTTCTGGGATTCGGGGCCATCTACGGGGTGCTTCATTACGGAAAAATGCGCAGGGGAACCATTTACAGAACCGCCTTCGTAATACTCTATCCCACATCCTTCCTTTTCCTTCTTCTCTACAAAATAGCCGAAATAAGCCCCAGGGAAATTCTAAATTACCTGGCCTCTTCCACCATAAACGTCCTGGAACTAAGCATAATAGCCTCCTTCCTGATTCCCATAATAGAATATCTCTTCAGCGTAATTTCACCCCTCAGGCTCATAGAACTGGCCAACACTAACCAGGACATTTTCAAAAAAATGGCCCTGGAGGCTCCGGGCACCTTCCACCATTCCCTCATGGTGGCCACCTTGGCTGAGAGGGCCGCCGATGCCATAGGGGCCAATTCCCTCCTCGCCAAGACCGGAGCCCTCTATCATGATATAGGAAAACTCAAAATGCCCCAGTACTACATAGAAAACCAGGTAAACCTCCCCAATCCCCACGAGAACAAAACCCCCACCCTGAGCGCCATCATAATAATAAACCATGTGAAGGAGGGAGTGGAAATGGGCAGGGAAATGGGACTTCCCCAGGAAATCATAGACTTCATAGCACAGCATCACGGAACCACCCTGGTGAGATATTTTTACGCCAAGGCAAAGGAAATGGGCGGAGAGGTGGACGAGACCACCTTCCGCTATCCTGGTCCGAAACCCCAGACCAAGGAAACGGCCGTCGTCATGCTGTGCGACTCGGCAGAAGCAGCGGTAAAATCCCTCAAGGAACCTAACGAGGAAACCATACGCTCCACGGTAAATTCCATATTCAGGTCCCTGCTGGATGACGGCCAATTTGACGAGGCCCCCATAACCATGAGGGAACTCAGAATAGTTAAGTCCGAAATAATAAAAAGCCTCACCGCCATTCATCACAAAAGGGTGGAATACCCAAGGGAAGGGAAAAATGGTTCTAAACCGCCAGAGGAAAATAAAAATAAACAGAAAACCCCTTCTTGAACTTGAGAAAAAACTCAAGGAGGAATTTTCGGAAAACAGGGATTTCTCCGTGGTAATCGTGAGCGACAGGAAAATTTCCCAACTCAACAAGACTTACCGGGGAAGAAAGGGTCCCACGGATGTTCTGAGTTTCGAGGCGGGCCAGGACGATTATTTAGGGGACATTATAATCTCCGCAGAGACCGCAGAAAGACAGGCCCGGCAGTTGGGCCACTCCCTGGAGAAGGAGTTAAAAATCCTGATGATTCACGGTTTCCTTCACCTCCTGGGTTACGACCACGAGACGGACCACGGAGAAATGAGGGAACTTGAGAAAAAACTATGGAAGAAGTTTCTCTGATAAAAACCCTTACCTCCCTGGGATTTCTCCTTCTGGCAATTTTCTTTCTCTGGCTCCGCCAGTCACTTTCCATATCCCGAATAAAACTCTTCGCCTTCCTGTGGAATAGAAAGATTCCAGCGAAAACCCGCACGGTAGAAAGCCTTAAGCCGGCTTATTCCATAGTCGGGACCTTTTTCTTCATACTCTTCGTGGGTTATATCTCCAGGATTGTAAAAATGTCCGTGGCCTGGGAACTGGCGGCTACCACTGTCTCATTCCTCCTTTTTTACATAGCCCTGCCCTGGTATCTGGCCTCCAGAAAAAGGGAGGCGGGTATAAGAATAGCCCTATACCTGGCTGGAATTTTTGCTCCCCTCCTGCGGCAGGCGCCAGAAGAGGAAGAGGAAAGCGAGGAAGCCGAGGAGGCTGAGGTTGAGGGTTTCATTGAGGAGGGAATGGAGGAGAAGATAATCAACCAGGAAGAGAGGGAATTTCTCAGGAATATAATAGAATTTTCAGACACCCTGGTCAGGGAAATCATGACTCCCCAGAAGGAAATAATAGCCGTTCCCTATCAGGCCTCTCTTAAGGAGGTGGCAGAAGTCATAGAAAGGGAGAAAAAATCAAGGCTTCCCGTATACAGGGATACCTTGGACAACATAGAGGGAATTATCTATGCCAAGGACATAGTGGGGGTTTGTTCCGGAAATTCTCAGACTAAGGCCGGGGATCTCATGAGGGAGGCCATTTTCGTTCCCGAGAGCATTCCCGTATCCAGGGCCTTAGAGACCATGAAGGAAAAGAGGACGAAAATAGCCATAGTGGTGGACGAATACGGGGTGGTTTCTGGCCTCATAACCATGGAAGACATCGTGGAGGAAATCTTCGGTGAGATAACCGAAATAGACGAGAGCCCGGAAAGGGAAATTCTCCCCAGCGAAGGGGCCCTTGAGGTGGAGGGGGATTGTCCGCTCTGGGAGCTTGAGGAGAACCTGGGCATAGAGTTCCCCGAAGGGGAATACTCCACCATTTCAGGATTTATAATGGACCATCTGGGAAGGATAGCCAGGAAGGGGGAGGAATTTGAATACAGGAACTTCCGGTTCAAAATCCTGGATGCGGACCGGAGGAGCCTTAAGAAAATACTTATAAGGAGGACGGAAAAATGAAGGCTGGATTCGTTTCCATAATAGGAAGACCTAATGTGGGAAAATCCACGCTGCTCAACGCCATGCTGGGGAGAAAGGTCACCATCGTCTCCCCCACCCCGCAGACCACCAGGCATAGAATCTTAGGGGTAAAGACCACAGAAAAGGGGCAGATTATTTTCATGGATAACCCGGGAATCCACCGCCCCCTCCACAAACTCAACGAATTAATGATGGAGAAGGTTTATGAATCCCTGAAGGATACCGACCTCATTCTTCTGGTGGTGGACATAACCCAGCCCTTCGGAAAGGGTGACCAGTTCGTGGTGAACATGCTAAAGGAAGTAAAACCCACCAGGTTTCTGGTCATAAACAAGATTGATCTTGTCTCCAAGGGAAAAATTCTACCGGTGATTGACCTTTACAAGGACCTTCTGGACTTCGCCGAGATAGTCCCAATATCCGCATACAGGGGAACGAATCTGGACCTCCTGGAGGACCTTATTTACAAATACCTTCCAGAGGGCGAACCCCTCTTTCCCCCCCAGACCATAACCAATATTTCAGATAGGTTTCTGGTCTCCGAGATAATCCGGGAAAAACTCCTTCACCGCCTGAAGGCGGAACTGCCCTATTCGGTGGGGGTTCTGGTAGAGGAAATGGAGGACCGAGGGGAGGTTCTTTACATTTACGCAACCATCTTCGTGGAAAAGGAAAACCACAAGAAAATAGTCATTGGAAAGGGAGGAGAAAACATAAAACTGGTGGGGAAAAGGGCCAGGGAGGAACTGGAATTTATCTTCGGAAAGAAAATATACCTTGACCTGGTGGTTAAGGTAAGAAAGGGATGGAGGGATGACCCTTCCATCCTGGCCCTTCTTGAAAACCAGTAAGGAGGGGAAAATGGGAGAATACCTTGTGGTGCTTACCACCACGGAGGAAAAGGCCGATGCCAGGAGGATAGCCTCCACCTTGGTTGAGGAACGCCTTGCCGCATGCGTCCAGATAATGCCCATAGAGAGTTTTTATCGCTGGAAGGGAAATATTGAAAACTCGGGAGAATATCTCTGCCTCATAAAAACCACCTCCAGCCTTTACCCTGCCTTAGAGAAAAGATTAAAGGAAATTCATCCCTACGAAACCCCTGAGATAATCGCCCTTCCCATAGTCAAAGGTTCGGAGGATTATCTGGCCTGGCTAACCAATAGCACTTCCTAAAGCCACTTCTTTTTCTTGAAGTAAAGCAGCATCCCCAGGGCTATAATTCCCATTATCCCGAGAACAACAAAATAGGACCACTTCCAGGCAAGTTCGGGCATGTATACGAAGTTCATCCCGTAAATTCCCGTGATAAAACTGAGGGGAAGGAATATGGTTCCTATAATAGTGAGCACCTTCATTATTTCGTTCATGCGGTTGTTCAGGCTGGAAAGATATATGTCCACCATCCCTGAAAGCATCTCCCGATAGGTCTCCACGGTCTCTATGACCTGAACCGAGTGTTCGTAAAGGTCCCGCAGATAATGGCGAGTGTCCGGATGGATAAGAGGGGACTCCAGCCTCTCCACCCAGGAAAAAACCTCCCTCAGGGGCCAAACTGCCCTCCTCACCGTCAGAACCTCCTTTTTCAAACGGTGGATGGAACGGAGGGTTCCCTGGGAGGCGAACCTGACCAGATGCTCCTCCAGGTCCTCTATTTCCTCGCCGAGTCTTTCCAGAACGGTGAAATAATTGTCCACTATGGAAGCCATCATGCAGTAAGCAAGATAATCGCTTCCCTTACTCCTTATTACCCCTGCGGAGGTCCTCAGCCTTTCCCTTATGGGCTCAAAAACATCCCCTTCTCTCTGCTGAAAGGAAAGCACGAAATTCTTTCCCACCACAATACTTATCTGCTCCGCCACAATTTTCCTTTTTCCCTCATCGTAGTAGAGCATCTTCCCGATGAAGAAAAGATGAGAACCAAAGTCCTCGAGTTTCGGCCTGCGGGAAGGATTGAGAATATCCCTGAGGACTAAGGGATGAAGCCCGAAATGAAGGGCTAATTCCTCAATTACCTCAGGAACGAGCCCGTCAACATTTATCCATGTGGTAGTAGGGGTTTCCAGGTAAGGGAAACATTCCTTGGGGAAAGAGGCCGTTTTTTCCGAATACTTATCCTTATCAAAATCAATTACGGTAATCTTGGCTTCCATGCCTCCATTTTAGAACCCTTTAAAAAACCGGTCAAGATTCGGATTTATTTCAGGGACAGACCCTTTTATGATATAATTTCCCCATGGCAAGACTGGCCCGCACATACATCAAATTCCCCTCCGCCCACTACCACATCTTCACCCACCTTGCAGACGAACTCCCATACCTTCTCCCCTC
>JALVRF010000118.1 GCA_027025175.1 Candidatus Aminicenantota bacterium
GTCTTCTCTCTGAGATGGCCAGCGCCAAAATCGCAACCCCGGTCTATGTGGAGCCCACGGAACTTTCCATAACCTGGAGCGACAGGGCATACGGTAAAAAGGTGGCATTTCCCAACCCGTGGAAGGGGGGCTGGTGGAGGCTCAGGGACATCGTGGATTACGAACTGGAACTCTCCTTATCTTCCCTTGACTATGTGGCTAAAAATCCCCGGGAAATCCTCAGGACCATATACCGGATAAACAGAAAAGAGGAGAAGGGAAGGAAGCAAAAACCCTATGCTTATCTTATACCTGCCTCTCAGCAGGACCCGGTAAGGACGGCTAAAATGATACAGAGGCTTATCTGGGGAGGAGTAAGGGTTTACAGGGTAAAGAAGGACCAGGGCATTTTCAGGGCCGGGGACTTCTATATACCCCTTTCCCAGCCCTACAGGCCTTACATAGAGGAACTCTTTGGAAGAAGAAAATATCCTCTGAAAGAAAGGCCCTATGATGTTACTACAACCTTCCTTCCGGGATTCATGGGGGTAAAATTCCAGACAATAAACCAGAGGGTTTCCTTGGACCTTGAACCCGTTGAGAACCCGTTCCCCCGGGGAAAAGTCATAGGGGATGGTAAGTACTTCTGCGGATGCGGTAAAGTAAACTATGTTTACAGGGCGGCCATAGAGGCTGCGAAGGAAAAGGGGAAAATCTACAGAAAATCAGAGACCGGGGAAATATGCATGGAGATTTCAAAGGCAGTTGCAGAGAGGCTGGCTAAGGAAAACCACATAATCCTCAAGGGTAAGAATTCCCTTCAGGGATATCTGGAGGTCAAATTCCCCAGGATAGCCATATACAAGCAATGGGGCCATGTAATGACAGAAGGATGGCTCAGATATCTTTTTGACGAATATAAGATTCCTTACAAGATTATCCACAACAAGGACATCAAGGAAGGAAAACTTAAGGACTACGACCTTATATTCTTCCCGTCCCTGTCTCCCAACTTCATTATGGGCACGGAAAAGCCCAGGGGAATTTATCGCTGGTATATGAACCTCCCCAGGAAATACAGCGGAGGCATCGGAAAGGAAGGGGTGAAGAACCTGATTAAATTCGTCTCGGCAGGCGGAAGAATAGTCCTCATGGGAAAGGCGGTTGGCCTTGCATGGAAGGCCTTTGAACTTCCAGTAATGGACGGTCTCGCCAGGGCTAAAGATTTCTTTTGCCCCCATGCTCTTTTGAAAATAAAGGTAAGAAACAACCTTCCCCTGGGCTATTCCTTTGACGATGATGAGGCGGGAATCTTCTATGGTTCCGTGGCCATGAGAACCTTCATACCACTCCGACCCTATGTGGACCGCAGGGTGGTTGCTTACTACCCCGACGACGACCTCCTGGTGGCCGGATACCTGAGTGGAGGGGATAACCTCAAAAGATTGGCTGCGGTAGTGGATATAAAGTACAGGAAGGGAAGATTCCACCTCATAGGAATAGATGCCCTTTACAGGGCCCAGGCAGCGGGAACCTTCAGGTTCATCTTAAATTCAATTCTATACCCGGAGGGAGCATGGTAACCTACAGGGAAGCCGGAGTTGATTTAGAAAAAGCGGATAAGGCGGTAAAAATAATCGCGCAGGTCCTGAAAAAACACGGGGTCTCTCCTTCCCAGTTCGGCCTCTTCGGTGGAATTTACAAAATTTCAGGAACCAACCTCATAGCCAGCGCCGATGGGGTGGGCACCAAATTGAAAATAGCCTTCATGACCAGGAGGCACGACACCGTGGGTCAAGACCTGGTGAATCACTGTGTAAACGACATCTTCGTCCACGGAGCGGACCCCCTTTTCTTCATGGATTACATAGCCATGGGAAAATTAGACCTGGAAGTTCTTCGCAGCATAATGGAAGGCTTTGCCTCAGCCTGCTCCCGGGTGGGGTGTCTGATTTTAGGAGGGGAAACCGCTGAAATGCCGGGCTTTTATCCCGAGGGCGAATACGACCTGGTGGGATTTATAGTGGGAAAGATTGACGGAGAGCCCATAGATGGAAGAGATATCAGGGAAGGCGACAGGATAATAGCCCTTCCCTCCTCTGGCCTTCACACCAACGGCTATTCCTTGGCCAGGAAGATAATCTTTGAAAAACTCCGCCTTTCCCCTTCCGCGCCCCTTCCCTGGGACCCTGAGCATAGTTTTGCCGACGAACTCCTGAAGGTTCACCGTCAGTACTACACGGTGCTAAAAGACGCCAGAGCGCTCATAAAGGGAATGGCCCACATAACCGGAGGAGGAATTCCCGGAAATCTCATAAGAATCCTTCCCCGGGGAAAGAAGGCAGTTATAAGAAAGGGCACCTGGGAGGTCCCGGAGATATTCAATTTCCTGATAAAAGAAGGGGAACTGAGCGAGGAAGAGGCCTTCAGGGCCTTCAACATGGGAATAGGAATGTTGATTATAACAGGGGATGGGCTTGAGGAATATCTTGAGGAAAGAGGGGAAAAATTCTGGATGGTGGGGGAGATAGAAAAAGGAGAAGGAGTTGAGATAGCATGAAGGAAAAAATAGCGGTTCTTCTTTCCGGAAGGGGCTCCAACTTCAGAGCCCTTTACCGGGCCACAAAGGAAGGGAGAATACCTGCGGAGATAGTTCTCGTAATAACTGACAGGAAGGACGCTCCGGGGGCGGCCTCTGCCCGGGAATACGGAATTGAAACCCTTTATTTCAGGAGAAAGGATTACCCGGACAGGGTCTCCTTTGATTTAGCCATGGCCCGGGAGATTGAGAAAAGGGGGGTGGACCTCATCTGCCTCGCTGGATACATGAGAATACTTTCTCCGGAATTCGTCCGGAAATTTCCCATGAAAATCATGAACATTCACCCTGCCCTTCTTCCTTCCTTCCCTGGTCTTCACGCTCAGAGGCAGGCCCTGGAATACGGGGTTAAGTTCAGCGGAGCCACCGTTCATTTCGTTGACGAGGGGGTGGACAGCGGCCCCATAATCCTGCAGGCGGTGGTTCCAGTATACCCCTGGGACACCGAGGAAAGCCTCTCAGCCAGGATTTTAAAACAGGAGCACAGGATTTATCCCGAGGCGGTAAGGCTTTTCTTTGAGGGAAAACTGGAAGTGAAGGGAAGGAGGGTTTTCATAAGAGGGGAGGGGGAAAGCCAGGGAAGGGTTTCCCTTCTTTACAGGGGTTACCATTCCAAGGCCTCGGGAGCCGTTTTCTCCTCCATAGCCCACAAGATAAACAACAAACTCACCTCGGTTATAGCCAATGCTCAACTGCTCCAGATGGACGGGATTCCCGGGGCAAATCCCATATTCTCTTCCGCCGCCGAGGCCTCAGGTATCCTCACCAGAACCCTGAATTTCTTCTCCTTCAGGGAGGGAGAGGCCGAAGGGGAGGTGGACCTTGGGGAATTGGTATCCAGGATTTTCGGAGGGGAGCACCCAAAGGT
Organism: Candidatus Aminicenantota bacterium; assembly: GCA_027025175.1. GTDB lineage: Bacteria > Acidobacteriota > Aminicenantia > S016-38 > S016-38 > JALSNJ01. The sequence goes on from JALVRF010000118.1 coordinate 3,447, forward strand.
GGGCTTTCCCGTGGACCCTTCCCTTTTTTCCCTGGTATTAGAGGAGATAAAGGAAAATGCGGAAAGGCATGGGGATGTAAAGGTTTTCCTGAGAAGGGAATCGGACCAGGTAGTTCTGGAAGTTTCTAACAGGGGTCCCCTAGGGCCTGAAGCGGCCAAAAAGGCCTTTGAGCCCTTTTTCTCAACAGAAGGAAGAACCGGCCTTGGTCTTAACCTTATACATGGAATAATCACCAGGGCCTATTACGGAAACATAAGCCTGGAGGAAAGGGAAGGAAGGGTGTTTCTCACCCTGAAACTTCCCATTCTAAAATAACTCTATTCCCAGTTCAGGGGTGACCTGGAGAAATCCTCTGAGGCTTTTCCAGCCTTCCATCTGGAATTTTTGACCTGCTACCACCACCGCGGTCTTCCCCACCAGTCCCCTGGACCTCACTGCTACGTTTTCCGTAACCGAGGTGCAACAGAGTTCCTCCTCAACTTTTCCCTTCCAGTAATAAAGGGGTCTTTCACCGCTGGAATAAGCATAAAGGGATTTGCCGTCGGAAAGGATGAAGTTCAGATAATCATAGGATGTAAGGTTTTTTACACCCTCAACGGCCTTTTTCAGGCCCTGTCTTAGGTCTATGTCTCCCTCCGCATTCTGTAACAGGAAGTAAAAAAGCCTTTCGCTGTCGGTCTCTCCCTTTATTTTCTCCCTCCACTCTGGTTTCAGGGCCTTCTCCAGTTTTTCCCAGTCCCGGAGGGTCCCGCCATGGATGAACATGTAATTTTCGTGGGCAAAGGGATGGGTGTTTATGACCTCCGCTTCCCCCACAGTTTTTCTTCTGGCGTGGAAAAGAACTATTTTTGAATGTATGGTCTCGGCCAGTCGCCATACCCCCTTAGGGTGAGGACCAACCAATCTTACCGAATGAAGAACATCCTTTTCGTACCAGCCAACCCCTATTCCTTCCCTCAACTGGGCCACCACCTTTTCTGTGGCATCAGGGTTCAGAACCACAAAACTTACATCCACCACATCCTGGGTAATTAAGGCAAATAATCTACTCATAGAACTATTCTAACACGAAAATTCCGCTTAAAACTACCCTCCCCTGATCCCCTTTCTCACATCCATGAGGAAACCGATTATTTTCTCTTTGGCTCTCCCGGGATTAACCGCCACCGCCAGAAGTACGGTAACAAGCCCGCCAATAAAACCACTCCGGTTATACCTGTAAGCGTAAAAAAGGAAAGAAGCGTAGATAGAGCCCATCCAGAAGGCCACAGGGGAATCGTTTTTAAACAATAGGGTCAAAAGGAATAGGAAAAGGGTGTAAACCAGGGAAGGGAAGGCAAAAAGGGAAGAAAATGCCTTTGAAGAAAGAAAACTCCCATGGAAGTTACCAAGGCTAGATCTGCAGGATAATCAAGACTTCCCAGGGAGGTTCCGCCATATTTTCTGGCAATTACACCGTCAAATATGTCAGAAAGCATGCCGGAAATCACCGCAAGGGAAAATTTCCCGGCATCCATACGGTGGAAGGTTCCGTATATTATGAAACTGGAGGCAAGAAAACGGTAAAGGGTAAAACCATCGGCGAGAAAATGGGCATTTTCCTTTACCACACTCCTCATCCCGGATAAATTTTATCTCTAAAAAATACCGGGAATCTACGCTTCCTTAGACAGGGAATGAAATTGCCTTAGTTTTTCCCCGACCCTCCTGGCTATTTCCTGGAAGGGTTTTCCCATCATAAATTCGCAGACTTCCTCTATGGTGGAAGCGGCGTAAATTTCAAATTTCCCTGCCTTTATAGCATCTATCACTTTATCCTTGAGGTTAAGGTCCTGAACATTGTCTGCGGGAATAACCACGCCCTTCTTTCCCCGAAGTCCCTTCATCCTGCAGACTTCATAGAATCCTTCTATCTTTTCGTTTATCCCCCCCACGGCCTGGATCTCACCCTTCTGATTAACCGAACCGGTGAGGGCGAAGTTCTGCTTCACCGGAAAGCCGGAAATGGCGGAGATTAGGGCAAGAAATTCCGCTGCCGAGGCAGAATCCCCGTCTATTTCCGAATAACTCTGTTCAAATACCAGTCTTGCGGAAAGGGTGAGGGGAAAATCCCGGGCAAACCTTTGTGCTAATAGACCGTTGATTATACAAACCCCCTTGGTATGGATGGGACCGGAAAGGGCGGCTTCCTTCTCTATGTTGACTATACCCTCTTTGCCAGGGCCTGCGGTGGCGGTTATTTTGACGGGCCTTCCGAAATTGAAACCATCCACTCCAATGAAGGTAAGTCCATTGACCTGCCCCACTCTTTTTCCAGAAATCTCCAACCTCAGGATGTTCTTTCTGAAGTATTCCATTTCCTTTCTCCTGAAGATGGAAATCCTCTCCTCCCTTTCAAGAAGGGCCTTTTTGATGTCCGCTGCCTCAATGCCCCGGGCTTTTCTTTCTTTGGCCAGAAAATCAGCCTCTGCCATTATTTCGGTCATAAGTCCAAAATTGGTGCTTATATTCTTCTTTGACTCTACCTGCCTTGCCAGATAACGAACAAGTTCTTTAAACCCGTCTCTGGTAAGTGGGAGATATCCCCTACGGCGATTGTATCCCACGAAAAAGGAGGCAAGGGCCCTCAGGTTTTTCCTGTTTAAGGGCATCTCCCAGTCAAATTCCGCCTTAACCCTGAAAATCTCCTTGAATTCCGGATCAAGCCTGTAAAGCAGGGAGTATACTCCATAGGAGCCTATGAGAATGACCTTAACCTCCACGGGAATGGGAAGGGGCTTTATTCCCTTGGTGGAAACCGGATTTAAAAGGCTTTCCAGGTCTTCTATGCGGACCGTGCCGGTCTCCAGGGTCCTCTTCAGGGTTTTCCAGACTAAGGGATTGGTCAGGTCCTCAGCGTGAATTATCAGAAATCCCCCGTTAGCCCTTACTAAGGAACCCACCTTTATCATGGTAAAGTCCGTGGTATAGGTGCCGAAAACCGCCTCCCTTTCTATGGCCCCTATGAGATTTTTGTAGGTAGGATTGGTTTCTATTATTAGAGGAGCCCCTTTAAGCCTGGAATTGTCCACCGCCAAGTTTACCGAAAACTTTCTCCTGGCTGCCTTCAGGTATTCGTCCCGATCCTCTCCGCTGAGATGCTTTATCTCCTGGGGTATTTTCAGGAAGGCCTCCCTGGCAGAGGAGAAAAACTGTCTACCCTCATCGGTCTGGCTCAGGAGTTTCCTGGCTCCCTTGAACACCTCGTCCCAGCGCCGGGCCAGGAGTTTCCTTATGGCCTCCCCCATGGCCCTTCTCATTTCATCATCCATCTTTTTCTTCTCATCGGAGAGTTTTTCAATTTTTTGCTCCAGTTCCCGTCTTCTCTCCTCTATCTTTTCCCTTTCTCTTTCGGGAAGAGCCTTGAATTCTTCAGGGGAGAGTTTTTTGCCTTTCCTTATGGGAACCATGGCCACCCCTGCCTGGGAAACCTCCAGGGCGAAACCCATTTCCAGGGCAATCCTGTTGAGCATGTCTATAAATTCCTTGTGTTTCCTGTCGTATTCCCTTCTCCTCTCCTCAGTGGCCTTCTGAAATTCCTGGCTGGATTCAATTTTAACCGCATAATCCAGAAGTTCATTTATGCCCCTGGAAAATTCCCGGGCGAGCCTTTTACCATCCCCTGCCTTCAGGAATAGGGGAATGGGGGAATAGGGGTCAGAAAAATTGTTCACGAAAACCAGGTCAGGAGGTGTTTTTCTCCTGGATGCGATCTCCTCAAGAAAGGCCCTTACCGCTGAGGTCCTGCCAGTTCCCGGCTCCCCGGCCACGAAAACATTGAACCCCCTTTTTTCTATACTCAGACCAAACTTTAGAGCCCTTAATGCGTTCTCCTGTCCTATAATCCCTTTTACCGAGGTGAGTCTGGAGAAGTCCGTGGGAATAAGACTTTCTGGTAAATCGAAGGAAGATTCCTCAGGATTTATTTTCTTCACTGAAGACACCTATTTTCCTGTATTTCTCGTATCTCTTATTTATTCTCTCTTCAGGGTCCATTCCCATGAGGTCCTGAAGGTTTCTCAAAAGGACCTCGTCCACGGTCTCTGTAGCCATCTCAGGAAAACTATGGGCTCCCCCCGGGGGCTCCGGGATTATCTCGTCGGCTATGCCGAAGGAAAGGAGGTCTTCTGCGGTAAGTTTAAGATTCTCCGCCGCCTCCTCAACGGCTGCCTGATTTCTCCACAGGATGGCAGCGCAGCCCTCAGGGGAAATTACCGAGTAAATGGAGAATTCCATCATAAGAATCCTGTCTGCAACCCCTATACCCAGGGCCCCTCCGCTTCCCCCTTCGCCTATAACCACGGAAATCACGGGAACCTTAAGCCCAGCCATTTCCCGCAGATTATAAGCGATGGCTTCTGCCTGACCCCTCTCCTCGGAGCCTATCCCCGGATATGCCCCTGGAGTGTCTATAAAGGTAATCACCGGAAGATGGAATTTCTCCGCCATTTTCATAACCCTTATGGCCTTGCGGTATCCCTCGGGATTGGCCTGACCGAAATTCCTTTTAAGCCTTTCCTGGGTAGTCCTTCCCTTCTGATGCCCAACCACCGCTACAGACTGCCCGTGGTAAAAACCCAATCCCGCAACGATGGCAGGGTCGTCGCCAAATCTCCTGTCCCCGTGGATTTCCACGAAGTCGTCAAATAACCTGTAAATATAGTCCAGGGTATAGGGACGGAGGGGATGGCGGGCAAGAAGGGTTTTCTGCCAGCGGTTCAGGGAAGAGGTTATCCTCCTCCACTCCTTTTCCAGAATTTGCATAAGTTCCCTTTCCTTTTTCCTGGCCTCTTCATCCCTCCTTTTCTGCAGTTCCCTTATTTCCTCCCTGATCTTTACTATGGGTTCCTCAAAGGGGAGGATGTTTTTCTTGGACATTTTTACCCCCTGAGTTCTTTAAGTATCATCTCGGCGACCCTTTTCCCTGATAGAAACATGCCGCCGAAAATGGGACCCATTCTGGGCCCCCCGAAGGTTGCGTTGGCCGCCATCCCTGCAACTATAAGCCCTGGAAATACCTCCTTGGTATTGGCGGCCACGAAGTTTTCCGCCTTGTCAGCCCACATGGACCTTTCCCCCTCCATTTTCCCTGAAGGGGTTTTCAGTTTAACCTTGCTTTTCTCCTGAAGAACCTTTACCACCTCTGCGTCATGGCCCGTAGCATCCACGGTGAATTTTGAATGTATGGCTAAGGGGTCCACATGAAGACCTGCTACCTCCACCGCAGACCAGTTTATTACCGCTCCTGATACTCTGCCTTCTTTTAAAATGACATCCTCAAGGAAAATTCCATTAAGTATCACAGCGCCGGCAAGAATGGCCTTGGAGGCGAGGGTGGTGGCAACGAGTACCGAGTCCGCCACGAAGTAATCAGGGAAAATTTCCTTGGAGGGAATTCCCACTTCGTCCAGTATTTCCTTCCCTTCCTTCTGCACCACAATGTAATTGAACATCATTCCCCCACCCCATATTCCCCCTCCGATGCTGAGTTTCTTCTCCAGAATAGTAACTTTCAGTCCATGGCGGGCAAGATAATAGGCCGCAACCATTCCCGAAGGTCCGCTCCCTGCAATGAGAACATCGTTTTCAAGGCGGTCCACCAGCCTTTCGCTGTAGGTTCTTATAATGGCTTCTGATATTTTCTTCTCTTCAATCATAACAACCTCCGTGTTTCTTAATTATCCTACTAAAAAATCCTGTTGACAACCAGAGACCTATGGTAATAAATTATAGTTGGAATCCAAAAGGGAGGTTAGCCATGGTAAAAGTAGCCATCAACGGATTCGGAAGAATAGGCAGGAATTTCTTCAGGGCTTCCTTCGGAAGCAAGGACTTTGAGATAGTGGCCATAAACGACATAACCGATGCCCATACTCTGGCCCATCTTCTGAAATACGATTCAGTTATGGGCAAATACGAAAGGGAAATTTCATACGAAGGGGATTATTTGATAGTTGACGGAAAAAAGATAAAGGTATTCGCCATAAAGGACCCGGGGGAAATTCCCTGGTCCGATTACGGAGTGGACATAGTTATTGAATCCACAGGAAGGTTCAGGGACAGGGAGAACGCTTCCAGGCACCTGAGGGGAACCGTCAAGAAGGTAATAATATCCGCCCCGGCCAAGGAACCGGACATAACCATAGTCCTTGGGGTAAATCACAGGGACTATGATCCTGAAAAACACCACATAATTTCCAACGCCTCCTGCACCACCAATTGCTTTGCCCCGGTAACCAAGGTCCTTGATGAAAACTTCGGCATAGTTCACGGACAGATGGTAACGGTCCACTCCTACACCAACGACCAGAGAATCCTTGACCTTCCCCACAGGGACCTGAGGAGGGCAAGGGCCGCTGCCGTGTCCATGATTCCCACCACCACCGGGGCAGCCAAGGCTATAATGGAAGTTCTTCCCCATCTTAAGGGAAAACTCCACGCCATTTCCATAAGGGTTCCCACCCCTGACGCCTCCCTGATAGACTTTGTTGTGGAGGTGAAGAAATCCACCACCGAGGAGGAGGTAAGGGAGGCCTTTATAAAGGCAGCGGAAGGCGAACTTAAGGGAATTCTCGCCGTAACCGACGAACCCTTAGTTTCCACCGATTATATAAAGAATCCCTATTCCGCCACCGTGGACCTTCCCTTCCTGAAGGTGGTGGACGGAACCCTTATCAAGGTTCTCGCCTGGTATGACAACGAATGGGGCTATTCCAACAGGCTGGCTGAACTGGCGGAAATGGTGGGGAGGAGTTTATGAAGTATGTGGACCACCTCCCGGTGGACGGGAAAACGGTCTTTCTGAGGGTGGATTTTAATGTTCCCCTCAGGGAAGGAAAGGTGGAGGACGACACCAGAATAAGGGCAGCCCTTCCCACCATAAATTACCTCCTACAGAGGAGGGCAAAACTGGTCCTCGCCTCCCACTTAGGAAGACCCAGGGGAAAGGTAGTAAAGGAACTTTCCCTGAAGCCTGTGGCAGAGCACTTAGGAAAACTCCTGGGAAGACCTGTTAAATTTTCACCCCAGACCGTGGGAGAGGAAGCGGACAGGATGAAGGAGCAGATAAAGGAAGGGGATGTGCTTCTGCTGGAGAATCTCCGGTTCAATCCAGGAGAAACCAAGGACGATGTGGAGTTTGCCAGCCAACTGGCAAGGGGCATAGAGGTTTATGTAAACGATGCCTTTGGAACCTGCCACCGGGCCCACGCATCGGTCCACGCCTTAGCTAAGCTCATCAGCGTAAAGGGAGCTGGATTTCTCATAAAAAAGGAGGTGGAAAACCTGTCCAAGGCCCTGCTAAACCCATCCCATCCCTATGTGCTCATAGTAGGAGGAGCCAAGGTTTCTGACAAAATTCCCGTGCTTGAAAACCTCATGGGACATGCGGACAGGGTTCTGGTGGGGGGAGCCATGGCCTACACCTTCCTTAAAGCGTTGGGAAGGCCCGTGGGAGACTCCTTAGTTGAGGAGGAGAGGCTGGAAGATGCGGAAAGGATATTAAGGGAAGCGGAGGAAAGGGGCATAGAATTTCTCCTTCCCAGGGACCACCGCTGCGTAAGGGAAATAAAGCCCGGAGCGGAAATGCGGATAATGGATGAAATAGAGAGCGGATGGAAAGGGGTGGACATAGGCCCTGAGACCGAGAAAATTTACAGGGAGAAAATAACAGATGCAGCCACCGTGGTCTGGAACGGACCCATGGGGATATTTGAAATAGAGGAGTTCTCCCACGGGACTGTGGCCGTGGCCAGGGCTGTGGCAGAAAGCAGTGCCTTTTCAGTGGTGGGTGGAGGAGATTCTGCCTCGGCGGTGAAGAAGGCAGGGGTGAGCGATAAAATTTCCCACATTTCAACAGGGGGAGGGGCCTCCCTGGAATTCCTTTCAGGAAAACCCCTTCCCGGACTTCAGGCTCTGGAGGAGAAATGAGACCCTTTGTGGCAGGAAACTGGAAAATGAACAACGGCCCCATAAGGGGAAAGGTCTTTTTTGAGGAGATAAAGAAATTTCCCGGGGAAAAGGCAGAAGTTGTAATATTCCCTCCCTTTATAACAATACCCTATGTAAAGGAACTGGCGGAGGAAAAGGGAATTTCCCTGGGAGCCCAGAACGCCTACTGGATGAAGGAGGGGGCCTTTACCGGGGAAATATCCCTGGAAATGCTCATTGAAGCCGGAATTGATTATGTCCTGGTGGGGCATTCGGAAAGGAGAAACATCTTCGGGGAAACCGACGAGGAAATAAACCTCAAACTTAAAGCAGTCCTCAGTGCAGGTCTGAGGCCCGTTCTCTGTGTTGGTGAAAACCTTGCAGAGAGGGAAGAGGGGAGAACCAGGGAAAAGGTAAGGTTTCAGTTAGATGCGGACCTTTCCGGAATCGTCCCCACGGATGTAATAATCGCCTATGAGCCCATATGGGCCATAGGGACAGGGAAAACCGCAACCCCGGAGCAAGCCGAGGAGGTCCACGCCTTCATAAAGGAATATCTGGGAAA
>JALVRF010000119.1 GCA_027025175.1 Candidatus Aminicenantota bacterium
GGAGAAAACGCAACCCCTATTCTTCCCACGAACCATCCCCGGGGAAACCCGCTGGTTATTTTCTTCCAGGTTTTTCCCCCATCCTCGGTGAGATAGAGTCCGGAGCCCGGTCCGCTTTCCACAAAATTCCAGGCCCTGCGGTCCCTTTCCCAGGCCGCAGCGATCAGCCTATCCGGATCCGACGGGTCCATGGCTATGTCAATAACCCCTGTCCTTTCGTTTATGTAAAGAATTTTCTTCCAGGTTTTTCCCCCATCGGTGGTTTTGTAAAGCCCCCTCACATTATCGTGGGTATAAAGGTGTCCGATGACTGCCACATAAACCACATCCGGATTTTTGGGATGGATTATTATTCTTCCTATATGATGGGTGTCCTCTAAGGGCAGCCTTTTCCAGGTTTTTCCTCCGTCACTGGACCTGTAGACCCCGATTCCCGCATAACTGCTCCTGGAAGAGTTGTTCTCTCCGGTTCCCACATAGATTATCTTGGGATTTGAGGGAGCAACGGCTATATCCCCTATGGTGTAGGTGGACTTTCCTTCAAAAATGGGATAATAGGTGGTGCCGTTGTTGTCCGTTCTCCAGAGCCCGCCGGAAGCAGATGCCACCAAGAAGGAGAAGGGCTTTCCCGGAATGGGTTCTATATCCACCACCCTGCCTTCAGGGAAATAGGGTCCCAGGAGTTCCCATTTGATAAGGCGAAAGGGCGATTTTTCGGCCATGAACTGGTGCTTCTTGAAGGAAGCGAGCCTTTCAGCATCAGGGGTAGGGTGGGCCCAGACCTTTTCCATTAATTTTTTGTCCCTTTCCCTCTGGGCAAAAACAAACAGGCTCAGGATAAAAATAAAAGCGATGGAAAAAAATCTTCTCATGATTGCCTCCCTGAATTAATTTATACGATTATTTATGGGTTTATTCTCAACTTCAAAACTATTGGACAATGGTCTGAGCCCATGACATCATCCAGGGCGTAGGAATCTTCAACCAGGTCTATAAGGTCTTCTGAGACGAAGAAATAATCTATTCTCCATCCAATATTCCTGGCCCTGGCGTTGAACCGGTAGGTCCACCATGTGTACTGGACCTTGTCAGGGTATAGGTACCTGAAGGTGTCTATGAAGCCGTGGGAAAGAAATTTATCTATCCATTCCCTTTCTATGGGAAGAAAACCCGAATATTTCTCGTTGGCCCTGGGATTCTTCAGGTCAATGGGCCTGTGGGCCGTGTTCAGATCTCCTGCGATAATTAATTTTTCCCCTTTTTTCCTCATCTCCAGCCAGTATTCAAGCATGAAGTCGTAAAAGCGGAGTTTGTATTTTAACCTTTCCTCGCTCTGTTTGCCGTTGGGGAAATAAATGTTAAATAGGGTAAACCAGGGATATTTGGTTATGATTATCCTTCCCTCCCTGTCAAATTCCTCCACTCCTACCTTGAACTGAACCTCCAAGGGCTTTATTTTCGTGAAGGTGGCAACCCCGCTATAACCTGGCTTTTCCGCATCATGCCAGTAAGCATAATAACCTTCAGGGTTTACAACCTCAAGGGGAAGCTGCTCCACCTTGCTTTTGGTTTCCTGAACCAGGAGTATATCCGGAGATTCCCTTTCAAGCCACTCCATAAATCCCTTTTTTAAAACCGCCCTCATCCCGTTAACATTCCAGGAAACTATCTTGAGGCTCATGCTTAAATAATAAATTTTTCCGGGCAGAAAGGAAATAATAAAATTTTAATATGTTCGTATGCAGGAATTGTGGTTATACTTCCCCCAAATGGTTTTCCCAGTGCCCAAATTGTGGGGCCATTGGAACAGCAGAGAGAGTAGAAAAGAGGAAGAAAGGAAAGTCCATTCTTCCTTCCCTGATTCCAGTAAAGAATGTGAGGGACCAGAAGGAAGAAAGGTTCTCATCGGGATTTCTTTCCCTGGATAGGGTCCTGGGAGGAGGTCTGGTAAAGGGAGCCTTCGTTCTTATAGGGGGAGAGCCCGGGATAGGAAAGTCCACCCTGATGCTGCAGGTGGCATCCCTGGTGGGAAGGCCGGTTCTTTATGTATCTGCTGAGGAAGCCCTGTGGCAGATAGCACAGAGAGCCAGAAGGCTGGGGGTGGGAGGAGAGGTAAAACTCCTCTGCGAAACTGACTGGGAAACGGTGGAGGGGGCGGTGGAGACGGAAAAGCCGCATCTTGTGATTTTCGATTCCCTACAGACCTTCCGTTTGTCCTCCCTCAACTCCTTTCCCGGAAGCCCGGCCCAGGTTAAAGCCATAGCCGACAGGATTTTTTATCTTTCCAAGAAAATAGGTATTACCTCAATACTGGTTGGTCATGTTACCAAGGGCGGTGTTATAGCCGGCCCAAAACTACTTGAACACATGGTGGATGTGGTGCTTTATTTTGAGGGGGAAGCCTCCCGGGATTTCAGGATTCTTAGGGCAGTTAAAAACCGCTTCGGTGCGACGGATGAAATTGCGGTTTTTGAGATGGTAGGTGGAAGGCTCCGGGAAGTTGAAAACCCCTCGGGTTTTTTCCTTTCCGGGGACTTTTCCCCGGGCATTGCGGTCTACCCGGCAGTTGAGGGGAAAACCCCCATATTGCTGGAGGTTCAGTCCCTTATAGCCCCTTCATCCCTGCCTTCCAATCCCAGGAGGTTTTCTCTGGGAGTGGATCCCTATAGGGTAGGGATGCTCCTGGGGGTTATGGAAAGATATGCTAAATTATCTCTGGCCTCCAGGGATGTTTATGTAAATGTTTCGGGAGGATTAAAGATAAGGGACCCGGCAGTGGACCTCCCCCTGGTTCTTTCCCTTCTTTCCTCGTATCTTGGCCTTCCCCTTCCTGAGGGGGCCTTCGCCTTCGGGGAGGTAAGCCTTACGGGCAGGGTTCTTAACCCATCCCAGAGGCTCCTCAGGCTCAAGGAAGCCAAGAAGATGGGATATACCATGGCTGTTGTTCCTCCTGGTGATAGAATAGAGGGTCTTAAATACCTTATAATTAATCATATTTCGGAAATAAGGGGAATTTTAAAATGATTTATCTTTTGTATGCATTAATTTCATGGGCAGCCGCTTATCTTATAAGGGGCAGGCAGGACTGGATAACCCTGGTCAACGGAATAGGGGTCTTCCTGGCAGGGGTCTGCCTTGATTTCATCCTTAAAAGGGCAAGCAGAAGGAGAGAAACCCTATCGGCCCTTTTCCTGGGAATTCTCATTGGCTGGCTATTTTTCGCCATTTATTCAGCCCTTTTCCCCCAGTTCAAACTTTACTTGGGGGTGCTCTTCCTTTTACTTCTTCCCATATCCTTCCTTTCCCTTTCCCTCAAAAAACCGGAATTATTCACCCCTATTTACTGGATACAATCCCTGAAGCAGACACCCACGGTGGGCACGAAAAAAATACTGGATACCAGCGTGATAATAGACGGCAGGATTGTAGATATAGCGGCCACGGGATTTCTGGAGGGCCCCCTGGTTATTCCTAAATTTGTCCTGGGGGAACTTCAGAAAATTGCGGATTCCTCCGACCCTCTGAAAAGGCAAAGGGGGCGGAGAGGACTGGACATAGTGGAGCGGCTAAAGAACGACAGGGAAATTCAAATTATAATCTCAGATACTGATTTTCCAGATATTAAAGGGGTGGATCAAAAACTGGTAGAGCTTGCCAGGAGAAGCAATGCCAAAATAATAACCAACGACTTTAACCTGAACAAAATGGCCAAAATTCAGGGGATAAAGGTTCTGAACATAAACGAACTGGCCAATGCCCTTAAGCCTGTGGTGCTCCCCGGCGAGAAGATGAAGGTGTTCATACTCAAAGAAGGAAAGGAGAGGGATCAGGGGGTGGCTTACCTGGACGACGGAACTATGGTAGTAGTGGACAATGCCCGGAAGATGATAGGAAAAACCATAGAAATAACCGTCACTTCGGTTCTTCAAACCACCGCCGGAAAGATGATTTTTGGAAGATACGACGAGTGATTACCTGGCTCCGAAGGGAGAGCGAAATTCTTTTTCCTGATATCCTGCTGGAATGGTAAATTCAGAGGGGGGGATGCTGATTTGCTGGTACTTTGTTAAATAGGTCTCCGTGATCATCTCTCGGCCCATCATGTTTACGGTGCTTCTGGAATAGACGGGAAAGCCCAATTTTGAAAGGGTTTCCCTGCGGGCTTTCATTTCCCTGTAAAGATCCTCGGGCAAAAGAATCCCCAGAAGATTGTAAAGGGCATCGGAGGGAATCTTTACCTGAGGGGAGAGGCATTGCTCTATTTTCTGAAAATTGCCCATTTCCAGATTTACCACCGTGCAATTGTAATCACCTATTTTCTTTTTCTGGTCAGTGATAACGATCTTCGGGGTTAAATTGGTGCCCATCTGCTTCATCATGGCCACCATGGCGTTTATCATCTGTTTCAACTGGGAAATGCTCATTTTATAGTAGATTTTTTTCTCTTTGTTTGCGAAATAGGCCATCTTTGTTCCGTAATTTATTATGGTAATGGCGGAGGGATTTTCAATCTTGAGGCTTTTCCCCTGCATCCATATCCTGGTTATCCTTTCTTTTTTGACCCCGTTTTTATGGGAAATTTCCTTCTGTTCCAGATAGTATCCAGCCCTCAGAGAAAGGGCCATAAGAATTAAGGCCACAAAACTTAGAAGTTTTTTCATTTTTCCTCCTTTTGCAAAGTATAACACTTGACAAAGGTGATTGGAATCTGAAAAACTTTAAAGGGTAAATCCATTAATTAAGGAAGGGCGGTAATGATAGAACTGAGAATGAGAAGAGGGGTTCATCCCCCGGAGGGAAAACTTTCCGCTTCTTCGCCAATTCAGGGGTTTCCCCTTCCCAGGCAGGTAATTATTCCTTTCTCCCAACATGCGGGAAAACCTGCGACTCCTTTAGTAAAAAAAAGGCAGAAGGTTAAAACCGGGGAAAAAATAGGGGAAGCCTCGGGTTTTATCTCTGCTCCGGTTCATTCCAGCGTCACAGGAACGGTTAAAGCCCTGGAAACAACTCTCCTTCCCAATGGTTCCAGTGCCCTTGCTGCCATAATTTCTGTTGAAGGGGAGGAGGAATGGGCAGAGCCCACATGGCCTGTGAAGGAACCCTCAGAGCTCACCCCCGATGACCTCAGGAAAATAACCAGGGAGGCTGGTATTGTGGGTCTTGGCGGGGCCGTTTTTCCCACTTCCGTGAAGATTTCCCCCCCCAGGGAATACCCCATTGATTCCGTGATAGTAAACGGGGCAGAGTGCGAGCCTTATTTGACCTCTGACCACCGACTTATGCTGGAGCATACTGAAGAGATCTTCCAGGCGGCTCAACTTCTCAAAATGACTGTAGGTGCCAAAAGGGGTTATATTGCCATTGAGGATAACAAAAGGGATGCTGCAGAGGCCTTTGAGAAATTGACTCATGGGGTTGCTGACTGGGAGGTGGTCCTCCTTAAAACCAGGTATCCCCAGGGTGCCGAGAAAAGTTTAATTAAGGTAATACTGGGCAGGGAAGTTCCCATGGGCGGGCTTCCTTTCCATGTGGGAGCCCTGGTTCAGAATGTGGGAACCCTATATGCCATATATCAGGCGGCTGCTAAGGGAATACCTTTAATAAAAAGGGTGGTAACCGTAACAGGTGAGGGAGTAGAAAAACCTTCCAATTTTATGACCAGAATAGGAACCAGCGCCAGGGAACTTCTGACCGCTGCCGGTGCTCCCCTGGACGAAGCCACCAAGATAATTTTCGGTGGCCCCATGATGGGCATGGCGGTTAAGAGCCCTGACATCCCTGTCCTCAAATCAACTTCCGGACTTTTAGTCCTCACCACCGCCAAGAAAAGGAAAGTTTTCCCCTGTTTATACTGCGGTAAATGCGTTTATGCCTGTCCCCTTAAGATAACCACCACCAGACTCGTTAAATACATACAGGCGGGAATGTGGGACCAGGCAAAGGCTTTTGGCCTTTTTAACTGCATGGAATGCGGGGTTTGCAGTTATGTATGTCCCGCCAACATACCCCTGGTGCACTGGATAAGGTACGGTAAATTTATGGTCAGGATGATGGAGGCAAAATCATGAATTTAATAGTTTCCTCCTCTCCACATATTCACGGGAAGGATTCGGTACCTAAAATTATGTTACATGTAATTCTGGCGCTTCTTCCTGCTGCGGCTGCTTCCATTTACTTTTTCGGCATAAGGGCCCTTTGGGTAATGCTGGTTTCCATCATTACCGCCGAGGTCAGCGAATACCTGTTCCTTCTCCTTAGAAAGAAGGACACCACTGCAGCCCTGGACGGAAGCGCCTTTGTTACCGGACTTCTTCTTGCTCTCACTCTTCCCCCTTCCATAAACCTTTCCATGGTAGGTATAGGCTCCGCTGTTGCTATTATTGTGGCCAAACAGATGTTCGGAGGATTCGGTGCCAATGTCTTCAATCCCGCCTTGGTGGGAAGGGCATTTCTCCAGGCAGCCTTTCCCATTCCCATGACCACGTGGGTTCCCAACAGGCTTCTTCATGTGGATGCCACTACCGTAGCCACCCCCTTAGGAGGGTTTAAGTTTTCTCATCTTCTCACTGCCCACAAGAACCTTCTCCTGGGAAATGTGAGCGGAAGTCTGGGTGAAACCTCTGCTTTGCTCCTTTTGTTAGGGGGTCTTTACCTTCTGGTGAGAAGATATATAGACTGGAGAATACCCGTAGGGATTTTAACTTCGGTTTTCGTATTTGACGGAATCCTCTGGCTTTTTAATTCCCAAAAATACCCTGACCCTGTGTTCATGCTACTTGCCGGTGGTTTGATGTTGGGAGCCTGGTTTATGGCCACGGACCCGGTAACTTCCCCTGTTTCCCCTGCAGGAATATGGATTTATTCGGTGGGGATAGGCTTCTTCGTGGTGCTTATAAGGCTTTTTGGGGGAATGCCAGAAGGGGTTATGTACTCAATACTTATTATGAACTCCTTCGTTCCCCTTCTTGACAAATACCTGAGACAAAGAATGCTGGGAGAGAGAAAATGAAGGAAAGCATAAGGATGATAGCCGTTCTCACTTTCTTTGCCCTTCTTTCTGGAGGGATTCTGGGCTGGTTTAATACCTTCACCGAAAAAAGGGTGGAGGAGAATAGACTGAAGGAATTAATACACTCCCTGCAGACCGTTACCGGAATGGATCCCAGGACCGATACCTATGAAATAATAAAGAAGGAAAAGGATTTTGAAGTATACAGAATTTTATCCGGCACCGAAATCAAAGCCTATGCCATAGTGGGGGAGGGAAATGGTTATCAGGATAAGATAAGGCTCATATTCGGAGTAAGCCCAGATTTTTCAAAGATACTGGCCCTTAAAATTCTTGAAGAAAAAGAAACCCCTGGCCTTGGAGCCAGGATAGAATCAAAAGAATACCTATCCCAGTGGAAGGGAAAGGCTGCTACAGGGAGTCTTAAATTGGTGAAAACTTCCACCCAGAATCCCTATGAAGTTCAGGCTATATCAGGAGCCACCATTTCCTCCACGGCGGTTCTAAAGATAGTTAATAAAAGCGTTTTGAGGGCCAAAAAGATAATAAAGGAGGGTGGAAAATGAACCTCTGGAAGGAATTCATAAAGGGATGGTGGAAGGAGAACCCGGTTTTTGTTATGGTTCTCGGAACCTGCCCTACCCTGGCTGTTACCAATTCCGTTCGCAATGCTATAGGTATGATTGCCGCAGTGGCCTTTGTTCTTCTTGGTTCAAGCATAATAGTCTCCCTTATAAGGAAAATGGTCCCAAATCAGGTCAGGATTGCCACCTTCATAGTGGTTATTGCCACTTTTGTTACTATGGCCGATAGATACCTTGCCGCCTATTATCCTGACCTCAGCAGGGCCCTGGGTCCCTATGTCCCTCTTATAGTGGTTAACTGTATAATCCTTGGGAGACAGGAGGCCTTTGCCTCAAAACATGGAGTTCTTGAGTCGATAATGGATGCCTTAGGGATGAGTATAGGTTTTGGGATAGCCCTGATTCTGATGAGCACCGTAAGGGAAATCCTGGGCTCAGGAACATGGCTGGGCATGAAGGTCCTCGGACACTGGTTTATTCCCTGGCAAGTTATGATTCTCCCTGCAGGTGCTTTCTTCGTCTTCGGTTTCCTGGTCTGGGGATTTAATGCGGTAAATAAAGCCTTTAAGGGGTGAGAGATGGAACTTCTGGTAATTTTTATATCAGCCCTTTTAATCAATAACTTCGTTCTTCACTATTTTCTGGGAATCTGTCCTTTTATAGGGGTTTCCAATCGTCTGGATTCTGCCATTTCCATGGGCCTTGCTGTAACCTTTGTAATGAGCATTGCTGCCTCTGCTTCCTGGCTCATCTACTACCTTCTTCTTGTCCCCTACCATCTGGAATTTCTTGAAATTGTCTCCTTTATCCTGGTTATAGCATCCTTAGTTCAGGTGGTTGAGATGTTCATAAAGAAAACTTCTCCTCCCCTTTATCAGGCTCTGGGAATTTACCTTCCCCTCATAACCACTAACTGTGCGATTTTAGGCGTTGCCCTTTTGATGGTGCTTAAAAAATACAATTTCATAGAATCCCTGGTTTTCTCTGTGGGTGCAGGGCTTGGCTTCGCCCTGGCAATAGTAATAATGGCTGGCATAAGGGAAGAACTGGAATTTGCCGATGTGCCCGAGACACTTAAAGGAGCGGGAATCACCCTGATAGTAGCCGGAATACTTGCCCTAGCTTTCATGGGATTTTCAGGGCTCGTGTGAGGTGAAGGATGAACACAGCAATAATTTCCCTTGTTATAATGGGGGTCGTTGCCCTGGTTTTCGGCCTTATAATTGCCCTGGCTTATAGCAAGTTTAAGGTGGAAGTGGACCCCAAGGTTGAGGAGATATTTGAAATCCTGCCCGGTGTAAACTGCGGAGCCTGCGGATATCCCGGATGTCAAAATTACGCTGAGGCTGTAGCATCAGGGGCTGCCCCTCCTAACAAGTGCACAGTAGGGGGGCCGGAGGTGGCGGCCAAGGTGGCGGCTATTATGGGATTGGAAGCAGGAGAGGTTGAGAGAAAAGTGGCCAAGGTTCTTTGTATAGGTGACAGGGAAAAATCTGTATGGTCCGCCGAATACGATGGACCTCAGACCTGTTCCGCTGCCCATGCTGCAGGGGGAGCAGGAAAGGCCTGCTCCTATGGATGTCTGGGTTTTGGGGATTGTGTGGAGGCCTGCCCCTTTGATGCCATACACATGAACGATAAGGGAATCCCTGTGGTGGATGAGGAGAAGTGCACGGGATGTGGTCTTTGTGCCGAGGCCTGTCCAAGGGACATTATAGTCATAGAGTCCATCAAAAAGAGGACCTATGTCTTCTGCCGTTCCCACGATACCCCCAAGAGATCCAGGGAGGTCTGCTCCGTAGCCTGCATTGCCTGCGGAATTTGTGTGAGGCTGGCCCCCGAAGGCCTTAAAATGGAAGATAACCTTGCAGTGGTTATAGACCATGAGAAGGTCACTGACCAGGCCATAGAGAAATGTCCCACCAAGGTTCTTTTCAGGATGGAGCCATGAAAATTGAGCAGGGTGTGGTGGTAAAGAAGGAAGGGGAATTTGCCTACATAGTCCCTTCCCTGGAGGCGGGATGCGAGCATTGTGCCCTGAAGGACCTCTGTATAGGAAATACCTCAGGAAAACTCAGGGCCCTGGATGAAGTGGGAGCCCGGGAAGGGGATCTTGTAGAATACACCATAAACTTAGGGCGCTTGAATGTAAATCTTATGCTTCTTTCCGGCCTTGGCCTCATTCTTCTCCTGGTCGGAGCCATATTTGGTTATTATGTGAATCCCTTTGGAATAGACCCTGCCCTTTCCGGAGGGATTTTCGGAATAGGACTTTCTGCCCTGGTTTTTGGGCTATCTAAATTGAAGAGATTTTCTTCAAAGGAATTATACCCGCAAATAAAAAGAGTTATAAGGAGGAGCGCATGAACAGGCGTGAATTTCTCGCCCTTGCCATAGGAGCCCTGGGAGCATCCGCTTTCAAGATTAAAGGGAAAAACGCCCGGGGAAGCCTGATTTTCACCTCTTCAAACCCGGCGGAGGCCCTTAAAAGGCTCGCCAATGAGGAAGGTGGGATAAAATACATCCCTGCCGACGAGGAAACCCGCCGTCTCCTTCGCCTTTCAGGTCCCTGGGGCAGGGGTAAAGGAGCCCTGGTTTTCGTGAGGGAACTTGATGAAGCCGTACCCACCAATATTACATACACAGGTCCCGGAGGAATTAAAGACCCGAGAAGGAAGTATAAAAAAACCTATGCATTTCTCAGCCGCGAGAGGAAGGGGAAGTATCTGGTTACAGTTGTTTTTGAGAGAAACTCCACGGGACCCGCAAGAGCGGTGGTAGAAATAAACGGAAGGCGGGCCCGGGAAATAGATTTGCAGAAGGACGGCGCTCACAGGATAAAAGGAGTCCAGGGAGACATGGTGCTGGAGGTCAGGGGAGGGAAAATAAGGGCTGTCGAAAGTTCCTGTGAGAAGAAAATATGCGTCCATACAGGATTTATCTCTTCACCTCAGGAAAAAATAGTCTGCATCCCCAATCGGGTGGTAATTTCTATAGAGGGAAGCGGATTAGACGGCATATCCTTTTAGTTTTTCTGCTGGTTTCACTTTCCGCCTGCGGGAGGAAGGAGGCATCCGGACCTATAACCAGGACTCGTTTTTTAATGGGGACTTATTTTACCGTTAAGGCCTATGGAGCAAGTCCCTATCTTCTGGAAAGGGTTTTCAAAGAGGCAGAAAGGATATCGGAGAAATACAGCTTAGAGAAGGAAGACAGTTACATTTCCCGGCTGAACCGGGGTGAAGTTTCCTTAGATGAAGAAACCCGCTGGCTTCTGGACTTTGCCAGGGGGCTCTGGGAAGCCTCGGATGGGGCCTTTGACCCCACTGTGGGAAGGCTCAAAATTCTCTGGGGTTTCAATAAAAAACCCCATCTCCCCTCCCCTGAGGCCATAAAAGAAGCGCTTAAATTCGTGGGTTTTGGGCGGGTGAAGTTCGTGGGAGGTAAACTGCAAAGCCCTGGTTTTGTTCTGGACTTTTCTTCCTTCGCCAAGGGCTATGCCGTGGATCGGGCCTGCGAAATCTTAACAAAAAACGGGATAAATTCTGCCCTTGTGGATGCCGGGGGGGACATAAGGGTAATCGGTGGAAAACCCGAGGGAACCCCTTGGAAGATAGGGGTAAAAAACCCCTCGGGGCCAGGAATAATAAAAGTCCTCTCCCTCAGAAATTTGGCAGTAGCCACCTCCGGGGATTACGAGAATTTCTTTATAAAGGACGGGGTAAGGTATCATCACCTTATTGATCCCAGGACCGGTTATCCTTCCCGATGGTTCAAAAGTGTATCAGTAATAGCAAAGACCTGTATGCTGGCCGATGCCCTTGCTACCGCCATATTCGTTGCAGGGCCGGAAAAAGGAAAGAAACTGGCCGAAAAATACCATATTATGGGTTTCGTGGTGGGTCAGAAAGGAAAGTTAAAGGAACTTTCGGGAAGATAACTGAACCTTAAGCCTACTCTGTTTGATTTTTGTCAGGATGAAATTTAGAATTTAAACAATGCGGGCCAGAACCCTGGCAATTTCCTTTCTCCTCACCTGGTGGATGGGAATTTTTTCCCCTCCCCTTATAAAGCACTGGGGAGGCGACCCTTCGGGTATTTATTCCGTTTATTCCCATGTTTGCCATCAGAGGGAAGATAGGAGTTTCCATATATTAGGCACAAAAATGGGGGTTTGCTCAAGGTGTACGGGTATATATACGGGGATGTTGCTTTTTGTTATAGCATCTTCCCGACTGCCCATTCCCCTGAGCGGAACCACTGCTCTTCTTTTCTTATCTCCCTTAGCCGGGGGAAAATTTCTTGAGAAAATTACAGGTTATTCTTCCAACTGGGAGAGGTTTATAACCGGATTATTTCCGGGCATCC
>JALVRF010000120.1 GCA_027025175.1 Candidatus Aminicenantota bacterium
CTGGATACCTCCATGAGGAAAATAATGAGAAGGATAATGAACAGCCCGGTGCCTGTAATAGTATATGTGGCACCCTCAGGGGCCAGGGCAGCTTCCGCTGGTTTCTTCATCGCCCTCTCCTCGGACTTCATTGCCATGGCTCCTGGAACCAACATGGGAGCGGCTCATCCAGTGGCCATGGGGCAGAAAATGGACAAAGTAATGAGCGAGAAGATGGCTGAGGACGCCTCGGCCCTGGTTCGTTCCCTGGCTCAAATGAGGGGCAGAAATGTCAAGGCCGCTGAGGAAGCGGTTCTTAAGAGCCGTTCCTTTAATGAAAAGGAGGCAGTTTCTCTTCACTTAGCAGATGCGGTGGCGAAAAATCTTGATGAACTTCTTTCCCTTCTGGACGGAAGAACCCTTAAAAAACCGGATGGAAAGGAAATCCTTCTGAAGACCAGAGGTGCTCTGGTTCGGGAGATAAACATGAACTTCAGGGAAAGGTTCTTAACGGTGCTGGCGAACCCGTCCCTGGCGTACTTCCTTCTAATGCTGGGCCTTCTCGGTCTATACTTTGAATTTTCGCATCCCGGAGCGATAATACCCGGAGTCGTGGGAGGTATTTCCCTGATTCTTGCCTTTTTTGCCTTCCAGATACTTCCCATAAACATAGCCGGACTTTTGCTGATTTTTCTCGGCATTGGTCTTTTTATCGCCGAAGCCAAGGTTCAGGGCTTCGGACTTCTTGGAATAGGAGGGGGTGTGTCCTTGTTTCTCGGTTCCCTTATGCTCATTAACACTTCTGACCCGGCCATGAAACCTTCCCTTTCCGTCATTTCCGCAACGGTTATAGGGATAACGGTTATAGTGCTCTTCCTGATTTACCTCATTTCCAGGGTTATTCGGGAAAAGCCCATGACAGGGCCCGAAGGGATGATTGGGGAGGAGGGGGAGGTATTTGCGGACTTTGTGGACGGCAAGGGAAAGGTTTTCGTTCATGGAGAACTCTGGAATGCCGTCTCCACCCAGGACCTTAAGCGGGGCGAGACGGTGGTGGTAACCGGAATAAAGGGTATGACCCTTCAGGTCAAAAGAGCCTCCGATTAATGAAGTTTTAAAGAATCCTTTACAAAAAATGCTTAAACTTATAAAATAACCCGGATGAATGTTCTTTCTCTATATGCTCAGACTACTTTGGTAGCAAAACTGGTCCTCCTCACCCTTCTGGCATTTTCCTTCTATTCCTGGGCCATTATAGTGGCTAAATACCTTTTTCTCAATGCTGTCAGGAAGGAAAACGAGGAGGTAAAGAGAATTCTCTTCAGGGCCAGGGACATGAAGGACTTCCAGAAAATCGCCAGAAGGTTTACCCGATCCTCCTTTTCAAGGATTTTTATGGGTGTAAATGAGGACATAAAGAGCAAGAGGATAACCTCCCTGGATTCCCTGGAAAGAGCACTTTTTCAGAGGCTTTCTGAGGAGATAAACCGACTTGAGTCCTATGTGTCCTTTCTCGCCATAACCGCCAGTTCCGCCCCGTTTATAGGACTTTTCGGCACCGTCTGGGGAATAATGAACGCCTTCCACCAGATAGGGGTTCAGAAAACCGCCTCCCTCGTGGCGGTGGCCCCGGGGATTGCCGAAGCCCTTATAACAACCGCTGCAGGTTTGTTTGCTGCGGTTCCTGCGGTCATCTTTTACAATTACTTCTCGGCTAAAATAAGAAAACTCTCTCAGGAGGCAGAGAACTTTTCCAACGAGATTTTAATAGTGGCAGAAAGGCTTACCAGGAATGCTGAGGCGCAGGATTAACTACACCGCTAAGGAAATGGCGGAAATAAACGTTACTCCCTTAGTGGATGTTATGCTCGTCCTTCTCATAATTTTCATGGTCACCGCTCCCATGATGCAGGCGGGAATAGATGTGGACCTTCCTACTGCCGGGTATGTGACCACCAGAGAGGAAACCCGTTTAATAATAACCATAGACAAAAAAGGCTATGTCTATTTTGATAAGAAGGTTATCCATCCTAAACTCCTGGCCGAGCAACTAAAGGCTTATTTCCACGGTGCCAGAAAAAAGGTGGTTTTCCTCAGGGCTGACCGTTCCGTTCCCTACGGGAAGGTTATAGAGATTCTGGACATAATTAAGAAAAGTGGTATAGAGACCGTGGGCCTGGTAGTAAGGCCTGAGCGAAGATGAATCAGAAAAGGGCCCTGAAACTGGGAGTGACAGTATCCTTTATTCTGCACCTGGCGGTTTTTCTTGTGGCCTCCTTAGGAAGTTTCGGAGGGAAACCCCGGCCTAAATTTCAGGAATTCGTTTCCCTTGTGGAGCTTCCAGGAGGAGGCGGAGGGGCCAAACCTTCTTCGGGTGGTGGCGGGAAGGTATGGGAACTTAAGAAAATCACCAGATTGAAAAAACAACCAAAACTTGTTTATCCAAAGAAAAAGGGGAGAAAAAGGAGGTATACCAGACAGAGGGCCTCGGTGGTGGTAAGAAAAAAAGCCTCAAACTCGCCCTCAGGCCATGGCAATGGCGGTGCTCCTACCATATCCTTCGGGGCAGGAGTGGGTTCCGGGAGCGGAGAGATGAAATTAGGGAATTTTCCCTATCCCTTTTTCCTCATAACGGTGAAGGAGAGAATCGGTTTTAACTGGGCTCAGATTATGGGTGGGAGGAGACTGGGGACTGAAATATGGGTTTATTTTAAAATCAACCGCCAGGGAAGAATTATTGAAATTAAACTGGAAAAGTCCTGCGGCATAAGCAGGTTTGACAGTTATGCCCTCAAGTCTGTAAAGGATGCAGAGCCCTTTCCCCGCCTTCCTTCTACCTACAGCGGAGATTACCTTGCTATAAGGGTAATTTTTGAATAGAATTTAACCCATGAGAAAAATTTTAATTTTCATGTTTCTGAGCCTTTTTTCCTTTTCCCAGCAGGAAATAACCATCAGGATAAAGGGAGGGATTCCCGCCATAAGGATAGCCGTTCCACCCTTTATTGTCAGGGCCACAACACAGCAGGCCATTTCTGCCGCTAAGGAAATAGAGGAAGCCTTCAGAGCAGATCTTGCTTTTTCCAGGGTATTTGACCCCCTTTCCCGGGACCTTATCGCCCTGGTTAAGGACAGAAATCCGGAAAAACCCGACCTCAAGGCATGGGAATCCGTGGGGGCTTCGGTGGTCTTTATTGGGAAGGTGGAGGAAAAGGGGGAGTATTTAAGATTCGTGGGGAAACTTTACGATGCAAGGAGTAAGAACTTCATACTGGGTAAAAGTTTCTACGGAAAAATAAAATATCGCAGGCTGATGGCTCACCGCATGGGTGATGAACTTTTAAAATACTTCGGTCAGGTCCCCATTTTTACCACCAAAATAGCATTTATATCCGACAGGGACGGAAACCGGGAACTTTACATTATGGATTACGATGGTATGAACCAGATGAGATTGACCTATACAAAAGGGATGGAGATGCTCCCTGCCTGGTCTCATAATGGAGAGATGATAGCCTATACTTCCTTCAGGAAGGGAAACCCTGATCTTTACATAAGGCATATTTACCAGGGGAGGGATGAACTGGTGGCCAGAGGGGGCTCCAACATAACCCCGGATTTTTCCCCTGATGATAAATTCCTCCTTTATTCTTCATCCCTCCCGGGAAATTACGAAATTTACATTTATAACCTCAGGACAAAACAAAGGAGAAGGCTTACCTTCTCGTATGGTTCAGACCTTACCCCTAAATGGTCTCCGGATGAGGAGAAAATCCTTTTTTCCTCGGATAGGAGCGGTTCCCCTCAACTATACATCATGGACAGCGACGGAAAAAATCCAAGGAGGATAACCTTTCAGGGTAGTTATAACGCATCCCCGGACTGGGCCCCGGATGGAGACAGGATAATTTATGTGAGCAGGGTCCTTGGGAGGTTCAACCTTTACATGCTTTTTCTCTCCACATCCCAGGTGATAAAATTAACATCAGGAATGGCCATGAACGAGAATCCCTGCTTTTCTCCTGATGGAAGGCATATAGTATTTTCCTCAAACCGCAGCGGAAAATATCAGATTTACATAATGGATTATGACGGGAAAAACCTCAGGCAACTTACTTCTAAAGGAAACAATCTCATGCCTTCGTGGCAGAAAATAAATTACAGGAGGTAAAAATGAAAAAAATTACCGTTGGATTTCTGGCTTTGCTTTTTCTAATGACCCTTGGAGGATGCAAGAAAAAGGAAAAGGTTAAAGTGATACCCCCTGCGGAAAAACAGGTAGCAAAAACAGGGGAGGAAGTTAAGGAGAAACCCATCCCCAAACCGGTGGTTCAGGAGGAAAGTATTGAGGACATGAGTCTGGAGGAAATAAACAAAAAAGGCTATCTTCAGAGAATCCATTTTGATTTTGACAAATACAATATAAGGGAAGACCAGAAACCCATACTCATTAAGAACGCAGAATGGCTTAAAGCCCATCCCACGGTGAAAATTCTCATAGAAGGCCATTGTGACGAGAGGGGAACCGAGGAATATAACCTGGCCCTGGGAGAAAAAAGGGCAAAGGCAGTAAGGGATTTCCTTATAAGCCTTGGAATTTCCCCGGATAGGATTAAAATAGTTAGTTACGGAAAAAGCCGCCCCTTAGACCCAAGGCATAACGAAGAGGCCTGGGCCAAAAATAGAAGGGCTGAATTTGTTATAATAGCCAAGTGAGGAAAGTTTTATCTTTAATTCTGGTCCTTTTGCTTTTTTCTCCCTCGTATGCCCTGAGGAGAAAGAGAAAAAAGAAACAGGAAAAATCAACCACTCAAACTGCCGTTGAAACCGGGGGCGGGGTCAGTCAGGAGGACCTCGCCCTCCTCAGGGCGGATTTTAACCAACTTCAGGAAAAAATCAGGACCCTGGAGGAGGCCCTAAAGGAATGTCAAACTACCAGTTCAGAGGCCATGCGGAAGGTGGATGCACTTCAGATGAGGGTTAAAGCCCTTGAGGAGAAAATAGACGAACTTCGCCTTCAACTTAAAAATTCCTCCGGGAATAGCGAAGATTCCCATACGAGGGAAGAACTTTATAAGAAGGGCTTTGATGCCTTCATTGCAGGTAAATACGAGGAGGCCATAACCTATTTTCGCCAGTTCGTGAATCGCTATCCCCAGGACAGGGAAACCCCTGGAGCCATGTTCTGGTGTGGGGAAAGTTATTTCAGGATGAACAATTATGCAGCAGCGGCTTCCTGGTATGAAAAAATTTACACCCTTTATCCCGACAGCCAGAAGGCGCCCACTGCCCTTTACAGGCTTGTTCAGTGCTACAGGAAAATGGGGAAAAACTCCAGGGCAAAAAAATACGAAAGGGAACTCCTCCGAAAGTATCCCAACTCCGAGGAGGCCAATTTCGTAAGGGGGGGTAAATATTGAGAGATAGGGGCTCATTAAACAAAGTAATTCTGGTGGGAAGGCTGGGAAAGGACCCGGAGGTCAGGTATCTTCCCTCTGGAGAGGGGGAAAGGGCCCTTGCCCGTTTCACCTTAGCCACCACCTTAGTTTACAAGAAGGATGGGGTAAACCAGGAGATAACCGAGTGGCATTCCATTTATTGCTGGGGTCCCCTTGCGGAATTCGCCAGGGATTATCTCAGAAAGGGGAAGCAAATCCTGGTGGAGGGAAGGTTGAGAACCCGTCGCTGGGAGCAGGACGGACAGGTAAGAAAGGTAACGGAAATAGAGGCGGAGAAGATTATTCTTTTAGGAAAGAAGGAGGAGCCAGCCCCGGAAGAATTCCCCTCAGAACCTCCGGATTTTTCCGGCGGGGATGACGATGTCCCCTTCTGAGCGTTCATATGCAAAACTTTTAGAAGCCTCAGCGGGCACGGGCAAAACCTATCGCCTGTCAAAGGAATATATAACCCTGCTTCTTAAAAATCCCAATGCCAGGGTTCAGAATATTCTGGCAGTAACCTTTACCAATAAGGCTGCAGGGGAGATGAGGGCTAGGATTTTCTCCTGGCTCAAGGAGGCTGCCCTGGGTAAGGAGGAAAGGCTCAGGGAGTTTGAAAACTGGACTGGTCTTTCTCCCCAGGAGGTGAAAAAAAAGGCAGAGGAAGCGGTGGAGGAAATACTCCGGGATTTTTCCCTTTTCCGCGTAGGAACCATAGACAGTTTTATAAGGAAGATAGCACTGGCAGGCGCTTATGATCTGGAACTTCCTCCCAGATTTGATATTGCTGCCAGCAGTGAGCCCTACCACGATCTGGCAATGGATGAGTTGTTGGTCAAAAATTTTGATGAAGTTCTGGAATTCCTGAAAGAATACATAAGAGAACACGAGGGGTGGAATTTCCGCAAATACCTTTATGAAAGGATAAAGGGAATTTACGAAAAGGAGAGAATCCACGGGATTGAATTAGGGGAAGTTCCAAGGGAAGACCTGGAGGAAAGATTTGAAAGGGTAAAAGACTTATCTTCAAAATTAGTTGAAGTCCTTGACGGTGCCCTTAAAAAAGACGCCAGAAGGGCCCTTACTGAAAAAATATACAGGCAGGACTTATCTTCAAAATTCCTTCGAAAAAAGTATATTTCCGAACTTGTAAAAAATAAGCATACCATTCCCCCTGAAACTGAAAATCTCTGGAAGGAATTCCGGAGGGCTCTGGGTGAATATTTTTATTACTGGGGTGCCTACCAGTATTCCTCCATACTTAGGATTTACCGCCATTTTTCCCATTATCTGGAGGAGATAAAAAAGCAGGAAAACATAATTTTCCTTGAGGAACTTAATCATATTATTCACCAGAACATAGAAAAACTGAACATACCTGAGATAAGCATTAAATTCTCTGAAGAGATTTCCCATTTCCTCTTTGATGAATTCCAGGACACGGTCCCTGTTCAGTGGGAAAATCTATTCTTTTTCATAGATGAAGCCTTTTCCAGCAGACCCTCCAGCCTTTTTATCGTTGGGGACAGAAAACAGTCCATTTACAGGTTCAGAGGTGGGGATCCAGAACTTATGGGAAGTCTGATTGAGAAGGCAGGGGAGAATAATTTAGAGGTTAAGATTCTGGAGGACGAACTTTTCAACCGCAGGAGCAAAGAG
The DNA here is from genome assembly GCA_027025175.1 of Candidatus Aminicenantota bacterium. GTDB lineage: Bacteria > Acidobacteriota > Aminicenantia > S016-38 > S016-38 > JALSNJ01. Next base: position 7,077 of record JALVRF010000120.1, read on the forward strand.
AAGATTCTGGAATTTGTGAAGAAAACCTTTGGCAGAGAAACCCTATATGAGTTTCTATCCTCTCTTAAAAAGGGAAAATCTCAGGAACAAGTGGTATCCCCTGACACCAGGGATTACCTTCTGAATGTTTACAAGAGAGTGGAGGAAACCCACAAGATTGAGGAGGGAGAAAGAGACAGTAAGAGGGGAGGATATGTAGAAGTAAAGATTATAGAGGGAAAAGACAAGGAGGAAATAGAGGAAAATGTGGGGAAGGAATTAATTTCTCTGATAAATGAAATCCGTAACCGCTTTCCACCTGAAGATATAATGATACTTGTAAGAAAAAGGAAACAAGCCCGAAAAGTAGCAGAGTGGCTCTCCGGAGAGGGAATACCTATAATATCCCAGTCTTCCATGAGCATAAAGAAAAATCCAGTGGTTTCTCAGATGGTTTCCCTTATGAAATTCCTGGATTCCCCCCTGGATGATGTGGCTTTTATCAGTTTCATCCTGGGGGATGTTTTTGAGAAAGGGACCGGGGCCAGAGGCCAGGTCCTGGGATTCCTGAACAGACTTCCGGAAAGGAGAGAATCCCCCCTTTACATTTATTTCAAAAGGGAATTTCCCCAACTTTGGAAGGATTACTTCGAGGAGATTTTTTCCAGGGCTGCCGGGTTCCTTCCCCCCTATGACCTGGCGGTTAAAATTGCAGAGACCTTTTCGGTTAAGGGAAATGCTTTCCTTTTGAAGTTCTTTGAAACCCTATGGGAAAGGGAAGGAATGGGGGAGAACAGCCTAAAGGATTTTCTGATCTACTGGGAAAAGGCGAAGGAGGAGGACCTGGCCATAGAGATGCCGGATGTAAAAAAAGAAGTGAGAATCATGACCGTGCACAAGGCAAAGGGACTGGAGGCTCCGGTGGTTATAGTTCCCTTTGCAGAACTAAAACTGGAAGTCAAGGAGACCGTGGACCTTAAAAGAGGTCTTTATATCAAATTAAATGATGTGATGAAACATTTTCCGGTCTCAGGGGATGCTTATTTTATGGAGGAAAGACTGACCCTTCTTGATGAGGTAAACAATCTTTATGTAGCCTTTACCCGGGCCAAGGAGGAACTTTACGTTTTCGTCCCCAGTTATAGGGACAACCTCCTCAGTAAATTTCCCTTCGGAAAAATCTTCGAGGATGGGCCCTGGAGGCTTGGGGAAAAACTCGACAAAGGCAAAAGGGAAACAACCAGCCCCCAGACCTTTTCCTCCTCCTTTTCCCTTAAGTGGAAGGAAAACATAAGAGAAGATGGATTGAGGGGAGAAATTTCTTCCCACTGGGAGGAGAAAAGAAGAGGGGAAGCCATACACAGGGTTCTGGAGAAAATAGGAAAAAACATGCCAGAGAGGGAGGAATTAATCCGTTATGTTAAGAATGAGGGAGTGGAGGAAGTATTGGGTAAAATAGAGGGGATGCTCAAGGAAAACCCCGACCTTTTCGGGGGAGATGTTTTCACCGAAGTGGAGATTGTGGACAGGGAGGGAAAAACCTATAGAATAGACAGATTAGTGGTGGACAGGGATGAGGTCAGGGTTTTTGAATTTAAAACCGGAGCAAAGGAACCCCAGCACAGGGATCAGGTTAAAAAATATGTTAATCTGGTAGCAGAGGCCATTTCAGGGAAACCGGTTAGGGGAATACTCCTGTATCTTTTATCCGGTGAAAGGGAGGAAATAGATTGGGAAGGGCTGTAAAATTATCACCGAATATCTCTACTCTGGAATATGTAATTGGCTTTCTGGGGGATGGGACTGCCCGGGACGTGCTGATTTTTCCGGGTAAAAGACCTGTTTATTTCCTGAAAAAACTTCTTGCTCTCAGAAAAAGAAGCGCATTTTTTCCTCCCACAACCTTTTCAGTGGACGGTTTTATAAGGGAAATCCACAGGAATTTCTTCGGCTCCTTCAAGGAACCTACCATCCTCGAGGCAGCCTGGCTTTCCTATGAAACTGGAAGGGAAATGGGACTTCCCCTTTTTACCTCCTTTTCTTCATCTTTCTTCTGGGCCATGAAGTTTTATGAAGCAGTAGAGGAACTGGAAAAAGGGTTAGTAGACCAGAGAAAAATCCGCCAGATAACCCTTCAACCCCACTACGAACTTAGGCCTGTGGAGGAGATGATGGGGAGGCTTGCCGAATTCAGGGAGAGGTTTCTGGAAAGGCTCAGAAGGGAGGGAATGAGAAGTTCTGGAATGATTTATAGGGAGGTGGCAGAGGGAATAGAAACCAGGTCCCTTCCCTGGAGGGGAAGAGTTATTCTGGTGGGTCTTTCCGCCCTTACCAATTCCGAAAGGAAGATTTTCTCCACCATAATGAAAGAAAAGAATTCCCTTTTCATATATCAGGAAGTTGAGGGGAGCGAGGATATTTACCCTTACCTTAAGGATTGGGAACTGGAGGTAGAGGAGATTAAAGAATCGGGTTTTTCTCCGTCTATAACGCTCCACCCGGCTTCAGGGATTCACGGCCAGGGTCTTGTTCTTCAGAACCTCCTTGGGGAACTTCCCTCCGAAGAAACCGTTGTGGTTATCCCTGACCCTTCTCTCCTCCTCCCTGTTTTGAGCCAGGGCCTTTGCGGCCATAAAGGGGAATACAATGTCTCCGTTGGTTATCCCATAGCCAGAACCCCGGTTTACGCCCTGCTCTTAAGGGTGATGGAACTACAACAGACAAGGAGGGATGGCCTTTATCATACTGGGAAATATATGGAGTTCCTTCTTCATCCGTATATAAAAAACCTTTATTTTAAAGGCCAAAGGGGAGAAACAGAAACTTCAAGGAAAATCCTTCACCACTTAGAAGAAAAACTCATAGATATAGGAAAACCCTTTATAAGCCTCAGTGATGTGGAGAAAATGGACCTTTCCATCAGGGACATAGCCGAAGAGGATATTAAGGGTCACATAAGGATGATTCATGATAAATTCATAAGACCCCTGGAAAAAGCGAGAAATTTTCCTCAGGTTATAGATGCCATTCTTTTAGCCCTGAAGGAAATATGGGAGAAAAGCCCGGCAAGATTTTACCCCTTAGCCAGGCCATTTTTTAAGAGGTTTTTTACCCTTCTTGAAGAAGTGGGAAGGGTGAAGTTTCTGGAGGAAGTTTCCCTTCAGGATTCCTTTAACATTATAAGGAACTCCCTTATTTACGAGAGAGTGCCTTTTGAGGGAACCCCGGTAAAGGGTCTACAGGTTCTCGGGCAACTGGAGACCAGGGCTCTGAGATTCAGAAATGTGATTTACATGGGGGCCAACGAGAATTTCCTTCCAGCCACAGAACCCGTGGATCCCCTTCTTCCCACTCCCTTGAGGAAAGAATTGGGAATACCTACCTTCAGGGAAAGAGAAAGGATAATAAGATTTTATTTTATGAGACTTATTAGGGGGGCCGAGAGGGTCCACATAATTTACGATTCCTCAGAGGTTTCAGCCAGGAGCCGTTTCGTAGAGGAACTGGTATGGGAGGCCCAGAAAAAAGGCAGTGAACTTCCAGAAAGAGTTTACCTACCGGATTTTCTTATAGGTAAAGAAGGTCTGAAGGTGGAGAAGAACGAAAGGATTATGGAAAAACTTCGGGAATTTAAATTTTCCCCTTCGTCTCTGGATGTTTATATGACCTGCCCCCTCAAATTTTACCTCCGGTTTATGCTTAGAGTTGAGGAAAAAAGGGAGATAGAGGAAGAGCCGGAAAACAGGAGGATCGGCGAATTCCTTCACAGGATTCTGGAAGAATTCTACAGGTCCACTTTAGGAAGGGAGGCAAATTTAGGAGACCTTTCCTACGAAAGACTTAAGAAAATCGTTGAGAAAAAGTTCAGGGAATATTTCCCCTGGGAAGGAGGGGAATTTGCACTTATAAAAACAATAATGCTGGAGAGGTTGAAGAAATTCCTTGAATGGGAAAGGGAAGCCCTGCCCTTTGAGATTCTTTATCTTGAGGCGGAGTTTGACGGGAAAATTGACCTGGACGGGAGGAAAATTTCCTTAAAGGGCAAACTGGACAGGGTTCAGAGGAGGAATTCAAAAATAGAGGTTATAGACTACAAACTTTCTTCAGGGAAAGCCCCAAAGAAGAATATGGAAGGGGCCATGGAGGAAAGGAAGGAAATGGCCAAGAATATAAAATCCTTCCAATTACCCATCTACCTTTACCTTCTTAAACAAAAAGGGCTTATAGAGGATTATTCGCAAAGCCAGGCCTATTTTTACCCCATGGGGTTTAAAATTAATAAAAAAAGATTTGAACCTTCTTCCCTCTGGCCTTCAAAGAAAAAAGAACTGGACCCTGCTTATCTTATGCGGGAAGTATACATGCCTTCCTTAAAGAACCTTATAAGCGAAATTCTCAACCCTGATCTTCCCTTTACCGCGTCCCCTTCAAATCCTGATGTATGTGACTACTGCCCCTTCCGCTCCCTCTGCGGAAAATGACACAATCCTTTTCTCTTTTCACAGAATTTTTAGGGACAGACCCTTCTTGTTAATTTCCTCCCATTTCCCCGAAATCCATCCGAAAAATTCCCTAAAACCCACCCTCTGGCCAAAACTTCCCCTCCTGAAACCTTCTCCAGACGAAAATCCCCCCTCAAACGAACAGAAATCCCTTATCTTTTGCTAAAAACTTCGTAAAACCGCAGACCTATGCTTTGGTGGGGAAAACCTTCCCCTTCCCTCTACGCTAACACAAACCCTTCCCCTCGCCACTTAACCCGCCGCCTGTGAGGAAACTTCGCCAAAACCCTCCTCACAAACTCCTCACCTCCATAAACTAAACCCTGCCCTCTGTAGGAGAGGATGTGAAGGAGACGGGCCCTCTCCTCGCCGCTAAGGGCCGCCTTTCCCTCAA
>JALVRF010000121.1 GCA_027025175.1 Candidatus Aminicenantota bacterium
CAAAATTTTTCCAGTGGGAACCTTTCAGGCCTTTTTATCTCCTGCTGCCTCTGTTTTTCCGAAAGCCCCTCCCATATTTTTCCGCTATGGGAGCCCACAACTATCAGGGTTATCAGGGTCATTTTTTCAGGTATCTTCAAAACTTCCTTTGCTTTTTTATCATCGTATCCGGCTATGGGATGGGCTACCAGGCCCATTTCTGTGGCTTTAAGGATTAGAAAAGCCGTAGCCATCCCCGTATCAAAAAGGGCATACTCCCGTTCCCCTATCCTGCAATCCAGTTCCGGTGATGTAAATACGGCTATGAGCATTGAGGCGTTCCTTACCCACTCATTGCCCCGGGAAAGGGTATCAAATAGTTTTTTGAGGAGCTCCCTGTCCCTGACGAACACGAACCTCCAGGGTTGCTTGTTAAAGCAGGATGGGGCAAGTTTGGCCACCTCCACCAGTTCCCTGATGTCCTCCAGGGATATTTCTACGGGGGCTAAAGACCTGTAAGCCCTTCTTTTTTCTACAATGTGGTTAAGCATTTTTACCCCCTAAACAAATTATAAGAAAAAAGGGGGAGTAAATCCACATTATTCCTTAATATGAGAAATCGCCATGGTTTTAGAAGTCAGATTTCCTGGCCCGGTGTTTTTTAAAAAGGGCCCTTGAACCTGCATTCTATTTTTAATTTTTTCCACCGGGGACCGAACTCTGCCACAATTTTCCGCAAATTCCTGATTTTAATTATTTTGGTTTCAGGACAGTAAATCTCCCTGTCCGAAAGCAGGAAGAAACCGTCGGTTCCCTTTCCCCAGATTGATATGTTAAAACCTTCCTTCTTCAGAGTAAAACCAGCGATAATAGGGGTTTTGGGGCTTTGACCGGGCAGTGGGGTTACCCTTACGAAGGGGAAAGCGTAGTCCTTGAGGGTCAGTTCTACTTCAAGTTTTTCATCGGAGGAAAGCGGGGGAAAAATCAGTTCTTTTACAGTTTTTCCGGTGCTACCCATCACCGTTCCTGGGAAATTGGGTTTTAATTTTAATGAGTATCCCCTTAGCCCGTGTGCAGTAAGGATGAATTTTACCTTTCCTCCTTTTCTCCTGTATGTAAGGTCAAGACTTCCGGTTCCCACCCTTATGTTTTCCACCTTAAGAAATCTCCAGTAAAGGGGGATTTGAGGGGAAAGGGCAATCTTCCTTGCCAGGGCGTCTGCCTGAAATCCCAGAAGACCCCTTACAAAGGCTGAAACGGGGGTGGCAATGGACCAGATCTGGTCCGGCACGCTCTCATCCAGGGGTACATAAAGGTTTCCGCTGAGAACCTCCGGTCCGGCTCCGTAATCGTAATCAAGGATGTCGTTCATAAGTGTCTGAAGGAGGTAAAATCCGTGGTAAGGGTTGGAGTAACGGTAAAGAGCAAGGGATGCAAATCCCGTAAGGAAAGGCCAAACTGCCCCTGAATTGTAACCCGCGGGCTCATAAAACCGGGAAAGATTGCTCAGGAATCTCACCCCCCAGTCGGTGCTCAACCAGGGTGAGGCCAGGGCCTCTGTTGCCTTCATGCCGTGCTCTTCCGAAGTCACTCTTACCATAAGTGGGATGGAGATCCATGAGGTCATTTCATCCACCGGAGAATTGTCCATTTTCAATGCATAATTGTAAATTCCCCTTTTCCCGTTCCAGAATCCTCTTTCAAAATTTGTCCTTGCCCTCTGGGCCAGTTTTCTGCAAAGCAGGTAATTCCTCCGGGACTTCAGGGCTTTCCATATGTAAGCGAGGCTCTCCCACGCCTTTACGGAGAGGGATGCAAGGAGGATGTCTGTTTTTACCTTCTGTTTCATAGGACCCACTTCCGCTGCCCCGGCCCCTGCCTTTTTCGTCTCCACCAATCCATCATCGTCCCCATCTGCCGTTAGCATCCAGGACATGAGCCTGTAAATTTTCCCGGCATATTTCCTCATAAGTCTCAGATCTCCGGTTCTCCTGAGATAGTCTCCGAGAAGCACCGCAAAATAAAGGGTGGTGTCCCCGTGGAAGTAGCCAAAGCCGTAATTTTTAAACCATTTTTCGGGTTTCATGCCCTGGGAAATTTCGTGGGGAATTTTCCCGTCCCTTCTCTGGTGGGAAAAAAGAAACTCTATTTCCCTTTTTACCAAGGAGAAATCCCCTGCGTCTAATGCAGCCATGGAATTTATTGAACCATCTCCCCCAAAGAACCAGGCAAATCCTGGCCTTTCGCTATCGCCGGAAAGCCCGTAGCCTGCCACGAGACCTTCCCCTACCCACGGGTTTTTTACCAGGGAAAGATGCAATTTTAGAACTGCTAATTGCATGCCTTCGGTAAATCTAGGGTCCTGGGAGGCAACTCGGAGCAGGCTTTTTGCTAAATCATCTAAGGTGTTTTTCCTCTCCTTTAGGGCATCCTTCCAGGTGTTCCTTGCCCTTTCCACCCTCTTTAAAAGGAGTTCAGGCTTGAGGGGCCCTTCGGTCAGGGGTATCACCAGCGTGGTTTCCCCTTTTTCCACATGGTAAATGTATTTTATGAGGCCTCCCGGGAGTTTGTGAGCCGGAAGTTTGAAACCCTGGCCCGAGGGAGGAAATCCTATAACGGCAAAGTTCTTCCACGAGGCCTCAGAAAGAATATACCCCCCCCTTTCGTCCCAGTAGGAAAACCTTCCCCCCAGGCACCCTGGCCACATGGGTTTGAGGTCAGGTTTGAAGGTAAAGACCAGGTCCAGGGGTTTTTCAGCATTTATTCGGTAAACTAAATAAATTATAGGCTTGGAAATGGAGGGAAATGCGGTTTCTGTTATGGTCCAGTTCTGGGCAACGAACCTTCTCCTTGCCAGTTCAGGACTCAGGGAGAAGGAAGCCAGTCTGGTATAGGGATTCTTTACTTCTTCCCCTTCCCTTACAGAGAATCTGAAATCATGGGCGATTTTGAAGGGGTAAACCCAGAATTCCATGGCGCTCCCGTCCATTTTTCCCATGACCATGGAGGTTTTTCCGTAAACACCGAAGAAACCGTTTCCCCGGTTTTTAAATCCCCGGGAAAACATCAAGGCCAGAAGGGAAAAGAAAATGACAATTTTTTTCACTTACCCCTCCTTTCAATAAGAAATTCCCCCGGAGAGCCCTTCCCCCTCAAAACTTTCTTCCCCTTGCCGCTGCGTATAACAAGTTTTTCCGAAAAAACAAAAGCCTTTCCTGCGAGGAAATCCCCGTCCCATCTCAGGTGAGTTAAAACACCTCTGCCTTCAAAGGAAAGAACCATGTCTTTCCCCTGGTAAAGTTCAAGTCCATTCCCGGACACTAATAAATTATACCTTTTTCCCAAAAGGGGTATTTGCAGGAACCGGCTTTCCCCCCGGGCTGCCAGGTTTGAAACCCTGAACCCTTCCCAGGGGCTTATGTCAATGAAGTCCTCAAGCAGGGCCAGGGCAAAAAGGGGACCCCAACTCTGATACCTCTGACCTCCCCCTTCCCCTGTAATGGAACTGTAATTTTCCCGGCATAGACCGAATTTCTTCCACGAGTTAAGAAAAAGCATTGCCCCCTTAACCGCCAGGGAAGAGGCCTCCCGGTAAAAACCTGCCCTTCTGAGCCCCTGATACACTAAATAATTGGTGGGGGGCCATATGGTTCCCCTCCAGTATTGCTGGTCAGGAAAAGCAGGGTCATCCCTGGAAATGGTGGGGATTACGAATTTCCCCCAGAATTCCTTAGGGTTTTTCAGGTGTTTTAGAAGTTTAAGGGCCATTTCCCCCACAGCCACCCCTGCCAGGAGGGGATAAAAATTGGAGGAGGCCCTGTGGGAAGAGAACCTTCCGTCCCAGAACCTGTCCCTGTAAAAATCCCCATCCCAGAGAAGAGAATTTATCCTTTCCCTCATGTTTTTATACATGCTGAGGAATTGCTCGGCCTCGGAATTTTTCCCGAGAATCTTCGCTATCTCCGCCATGGACCAAAGGTCTAAGGCATGTAAGGAGGACAGGTCCACGCAATCCATTTTAAGGGTGTGGGTTTTTTCGCAGAAGGGAACCCCGTCAAAATTGGGAAGGTCATCCTGACCGGATTCCCAGGCTGCCCTCTGCCTCCCATCGGCCTTCACCTCCCAGGGGGGCTGATGGGGACTGACCAGGGGAGTGTCGCTTCCCCATTCCAGAAGTCCGTTCCCGTTCCCATCCCTTTTCTTGTGTTTCCCCTGGTCCCTTATCCAGAAGTAAAGCCATTTTTTAAGCAGGGTATATGCCCCCGCCAGCCACTTCCTGTCGCCGCACCGCAGATAAACCCTGAGGGTAAGGAAGGAGCCCACCGGAGGCTGGGAATGGTCCCTGCATCCGTTTCTTGCAGACCTCCAGTTGGGGAGGTTTCCCCAGGGGTAAATGGTTTCAAGGACCGCATTCACTTCCTGTTTTGCCAGAGCACAATCAAAGATGGATGCCTCGTCGGCATTGAAAAAGCCGTCCCATTCAAATATGGTCCACAGGTCCGGTTTTCCCTCAGGGGAGGGGAAAATCCACCTCCTTCCTGCAGGAAGGTAAACCCTTCCCTTTTCCGGCTGGAGAAGCCTCATCCACAGAAGGTTGTCCTGAACAGAGGAAAGAAGACCCTCCCACTCCCCCACCGCCCTGGGCCTGTTTTGGAGGAGTTCCTCCCTTCTCTTTCTGAGATATTCGTCTATCCAGGAAGATGATTTTGTGAATTTTTCAAATCCGGCGTAAAAATAGAATCTCCTCAGGGAAATTTCCCCGGTTCCTTTTCCGGTTATTTTTATGGATTCCATGGGCCTGAAGTAAAAACCCTCCCGGGAGGAAAACCGCCTTCCGTCCCATTTTATTTCCTGTCCCATTTCCCAGGGACTGTAGAAAATCAATTTCAACTTAATTCCCGTGGGTATTCTCACTGAACCCACCATTCCCCTTCCATATTTGCCGTAAATCAGGGTTATAATGGGCTTTTCTTTTTTGGGAAGAATCGGGGTTTTCCTTCCCAGACCAAAGGGAAGAGAGGGGTCAAAACTTATCTCAGCGTAGGAGCCCTCCGGGGAAATGGGCCCGGGTCTATGCACCAGGAAAAAGGTGTCATAACCATTGGCTACCTTTCCCTTTTTTATTATGGCGAAACGAAAACCGTAAAGTTTACCCCTGTTAACAATAACAATCCCGTGCCAGTAGGGTGGGTCAAAGGCCCCAAAGCTGAAGCCCATAACCCATCCCGCCAGGACTAATAGGAGAAATCTTCTCACAAAAGAATTATCCCATTATTCGCCCAGAGGTGGAAGAACCCGGGGCTCGTAATAATAAATTTTCCCTTCATGAAAGGCCCCTATCCTGTAAAAATAGGTAACTCCCGGGTCAAGATATTTGTCCATAAATGGATAATAGAGGAAACCATTTCCTTCCTCCATGGAAGAGGGAAAAACCTCAAGTATTTTTTCCCACTCACCTCCCCTTTCCTTCCTGTAAACAGCATATTTTTCCATGCTGAGCACGCAGTCTCCAGGGTAAACCCTGAGTTCTCCCTCCACGAAGTCCTTTTTTATAATCCATGCCCGTTCCCTTTTTCTTTCAATCTTCAGGTCAGTTCTGGGCAGAGATGGATTCTTTACCCATATTTTTGCGTAGGTTTTTTTCGAATATTCTCCCCGGTTATCCACCACCTGAAGGGAGATTTTGTATAGTCCAGCTTTATCCACGAACAGGTGAACCTTCGCTCCTGTGCCCTTTATATAAGCCCGGGATCCTGAGGGTTTCTCCTCGATCTTCCATATGTAACGGATAACCCTTCCATCCCTGTCAAAGGATGGGGAACCGTCAAGAAGGACAAAACCGGTTTGGCTGCATGCCTCTTTTGCTGCTTTTATCACTGCCACCGGAGGATAATTGAAGGAAATTTTAAGGTAAATGGCATCGTAATTTCCTCCCGAAGATGACTGAAAGGGATTTAATACGGGAAAATCCGTGGAATTGGTTCCACCAGATGCGCACAGATCCCCTACGGGATTCTCGCTCAGAGCATAGCCCACCTCGTCTCCGCTTCCTCCGTAAAGGGTGGAGAAAACAACCTCTTTTCCCGAGGAGGAGAGCCTGAGAACAAACAGGTCCTTGCCCCCGGAATAGCTTCTTAAAGCACCCTTGAGGGGGAAATCCGACGAGCTGGTTCCGCCCACTATTGTTGGTTCCATCAATGAGTTTACCTCCACCTCCTCGGCATCGTCCCATTCGCTTCCACCAATGTAGGTGGAATAAACAAGATGGCTCCCGTCAGAGGATACCTTTGTGAGGAAGGCATCCTGGGTTCCCTTCAGGGAATTCTGGAATGCTTCCTTTATCGGAAAATCAGGCGATGTAGTTGAACCCGTTATGTAGATATTTCCCGCCAGGTCCAGGTTAAGATCGTAGGCTTCATCCTTCCCGGTGCCTCCCAGGAAGGATGAGAAAATGAGATGGGAGCCATCCGGAGCAATCTTTGTGAAGAAGACGTCCTTAAGACCTCCTCCGAAGGAAATCTGAAGGGGTAAAAAAGTAGGGAAATCTGTTGATTCTGTCCATCCGTCCACCACCACGCTGCCATCAGGAGCGAGTTTTGCTCCGTATCCCCAATCGTCCCCACTTCCTCCGAGATATGTTGAGAAGACCACTGTTCCTGCCAGGGGAATGAACTTTGCCACGAAGGCATCATCTGCTCCCCCTGGGGAAGATTGAACAGGGAAGACCGTGGGAAAATTACTGGAACGGGTAACCCCGATAACAGCCACGGTTCCTGAAGGCGAGACATCCATGGAGTAAATCCAGTCCCAATCGTTTCCTCCCCAGAAAGTGGAAAAGAGTATGGAATTTCCCGAGGGATTCAGCACGGTCAGAAAAGCATCGTAGTAACCAGCGAGGGAAGATTGGAATGGGGCCACCGTGGGAAAATCCGTGGACCAGGTGGCTCCCACCACATAAACATTTCCGGCCTCATCAGTGCCCACATCATATCCTAGATCGTAGAAACTCCCACCTAAATAAGTTATAAAGACCGGGGTTTTGCCGTCCGGTTCCATTTTCATTACAAAACTTTCCCACTGACCGGCGGATGAGGGTTGAATGCTGGAAGGGGTGGTAGGAAAATCCGGCGATATGGTCCAGCCCGTCAAATATATGTAGCCCCTTTCATCGCAATGGACTCCATAGGCATAATCGTAACTGCTGCCCCCGGCGTAGGAGGCGTAAAAAATGCTGAGGGGATCTATGACCAGAGGAAGACTCCGACGGCAGTTTTCGCAGGAAAAGGAAAAGACACCCTCACTGAAGTTAAGTTTAACCTTCGCAGGAATTCTTTTTCCACCCTTTATCTGATAAGAGAAGGGAAAGTCCAGGATAAGTTTTAACTTACCCGATTGGGCGATGATTTTGTTTCCCTCGGATTTTACCTTCCCAGCCTTTATCCGGAATTTTAGGGCTTCAGGGTCTGAGCCAGGGCTGAGATACCAGTCCCATATGAGGTTTTTTCCTTTTATTTTCAAAAGCAGATCAACTCCTGGATAGAGGTTAAGAATTCTCAGGGTCCTATAGCTCTTTACATCGGTGAACTTTTCCTTTCCCAGGAAGTAATTTGATCTGTAGGGCATGGTTTTTTGCCCTGCAATTTTTCGGATTTCACCTCCGGGGAACTCCACTAATATTTGTTCCCTGCCTTTTGCGGATGATAGCACCAGGGCATTCTGGGTCACCAGGAAAAAAGTCCCTCTGCTTTTCGCCGCATAAAGGATTTCACGGTTCCACTGTCCCTGATTTTTTTCAAAGGCAACGGGCAAGGCTCCAAAGGCACTGAAGGCCAATATAAAGGTAATCAGAAGTAAATTAACCTTCCATTTCATCTGGTCCCTCCTTAAAATTTAAACTTTCCTTAAAAGTTAGAAAAAATGATAAAATAAATCCATGAGGAATGTAAAGTTTGTAATTGTTCTAATATCGTTGTTCTTCCTCGCCTCCTGTGGTCTCGTTCACCTGGGAGAGGGGAAGGTGAATCTGGTAATAGACCACAGTTTTCCGGGGTTCGCTGCGGACTCGGTGAAGATAACGGTTAATAAAATATCCGTCCACCTTGCCGGCCATTACGATGTTGATCTTGGAATTGAGCCTGCGGATGTTGAGTTTACTTCCCAGGGAGCCATAAGCCTTGGTTCTTTTGGTCTCAATGCTGGTTCCTATGATAGTATTAAAATAGAGTTTGGAGGAGGAGAAGTGGTCATTGGTGGGCAGAGTTTCCAGGTGGAAATGGTTTCTTCTTCAGTAAAGGTTCCTGTGGATTTTAAGGTGGAGAAGGACGGGGAACTTACATTGATAATAAAATTAGAGGGAAACTCCTTTGTCTCTGCAGGAGGGAGTTTCCAGTTTAATCCAGTAGTTTCCGTGGCAGTTCAGTATTGAAAAATGGCTAAGGATTACTACGAAATATTGGGAGTAAGCAGAGACGCTACCCAGGAGGAGATAAAGAAGGCCTACAGGAGACTTGCCAGGAAATATCATCCTGACCTGAACCCCGGGGATAAGGCTGCCGAGGAGAAATTCAAGGAAATTCAGGAGGCCTACGAGGTCCTCTCGGACCCCAAGAAAAGGTCAGAATACGATAGATACGGCACTGTTGGGGGCCGTTCTTATTCTCCCCCGCCAGGAGGAGATGCAGGGTTTGAGGGATTTGATTTTTCGGGATTCGGGGATTTTTCCTTTGAGGATATTTTCTCTGACCTGTTTAGCAGAAGGGGAAGGGCAGAGAAGGGGCCCAGAAGGGGCGAAGACCTCACGTACACCCTGACCATCCCCTTTGAGGAAGCGGTTAAGGGAGGGATTATAACCATAAAGGTAAAGAGAATGGACCGTTGTCCCCACTGCGAAGGCAGCGGTGTAGAACCCGGAAGCCGCCCCACCACGTGTCCCAACTGTGGAGGAACCGGGAGGGTGCAACTTTCAAGGGGTTATCTAAAATTTGCCACCGTTTGCCCTGTGTGCCACGGAACAGGGGTTCTTCCCGGACAGAAGTGCAGGGTATGCAATGGAGAGGGCAGGGTTTATAAGGAGGAGACCATAAAGGTCAGAATACCCCCGGGTGTAAGGGATGGAGGAAGGCTCAGAATTCCCGGGAAAGGAAATGTGGGGCCCAAGGGAGGACCTCCTGGCGACCTTTACATAATAGTGAATGTTCTTCCACATCCTGTTTTTAGAAGGCAGGGAGACGACATATACATAACCCTTCCTGTAACTTACTCTGAGGCTGCCTTAGGAGCCAGTGTTGAGGTTCCGACCCTTGACGGGAAGGCCAGGCTTAAGATACCGCCGGGGACAAAGAGCGGGCAAAAACTCAGGCTGAGAGGCAAAGGGGTTCCAAGGCCCAATGGAACCAGGGGAGACATGTATGTGGAAGTTAAAATAGTGCCTCCGGACATAACAGACGTTAAGGTGAGAGAACTTCTCAGGGAACTTTCCAGATACGAGAACCCTGATAAAATTAGAAAGGGCCTGTTATGAGGGAGGAGCCGAAGAAATACTACATGATTTCCGCCGTGGCAAAAATGTATAACATCCATCCCCAGACCCTGAGGCTATATGAAAGGGAAGGGTTGTTAAAGCCCAGCCGTTCCCAGGGAAATACCAGGCTTTATACCGACGAGGACCTTAAGAGACTGGAACTTATACTTACCCTGACCAGGGAGATGGGGGTTAATCTGGCAGGAGTTGAGATAATTCTCAATATGAGGGACAAGATGGAGGCTATCCAGAAGCAGGTAAACGAACTGGTGGAATTCGTTCAGAAACTTCTGGAGGCAAGGAGCGATGAACTGGAACAGAGGGGCAGGGCCATAATAAAACTTTCCCAGTTAGAGATAATGAGGAAAAGGGATGAATAACGAATTGTCCCCCTTCATAAGAAAACTCCTCCAGTACGAACCCCTCAAACCTGAAGAGGAAAAGGAAATTTACGAAAGAATAAAAAAAGGGGATAAGGAAGCCTTAAAAAGACTTATAGAGGGGCACATAAGGTTTGTCATAAAATATGCCTCCAGGTTTGTTGGTTATGGGGTTCCCTTTGAGGATCTTGTGGAGGAGGGAATACTTGGCCTGATTGAGGCTGCCAAGAGGTTTGATCCTGACAGGAATGTTAAGTTTCTATCATATGCCGGATGGTGGATAAGGGAGGCCATCCTTAATGCCCTTCACCACGGAAGCCGGGCGGTGGAAATACCCCGGAGAATGATGCACCATTTTTTGAAACTTAAGAAAAAATCCAGGGAACTCAGGAGTAAGATTGGAAGAACCCCCACCGTGGAGGAACTTGCCCAGGAACTGGGGATGGACGAAAAAAAGGTGGGTAAACTCATGATGATAAAGAATAACGATGTGAGCCTTTCCTCACGTTTTAAAGATGAGGAACTTACCCTGGGGTCCATAATTCCAGAGCAGGAAGAGGATGTTGCAGATAAGGTGTTCAAAAAGAAGGTGAAGGAGAAAATCCTGGCAGCAGTTAATTCCCTTAATGAGAGGGAGGCGAAAATACTCAAATTGAGATTCGGTCTGGAGGACGGAATCCAGAGAACCCTTGAGGAGGTGGGCAGGGAAATGGGACTTTCCAAGGAAAGGGTAAGGCAACTGGAAATGAAGGCCTTGAAGGAGCTCAGGAGAAATGAAGTCCTCCGGTCCATAAGGGGGAGTCTAAATTGAAGGATGATTATGAAATAGTTGAAAAGGATGGAATATTAATAGCCAGGCCCAGGGAAGGGTCAAAACCGGATTTTGAAGAACGATTTCTCAGGGCAGGAATTCCTCCTGCTTTTCTGGATAGAGATTTTAAAAATTTCATGTTGAATCCCGATTATCCGTCCCTGGCCCGGGCCAGGGCAGCGGTGGAGAAATTCGCTGAACTTTATCCTGCAGTGAATGGAGGGCTTTTGATAATGGGGCCCACCGGGGTCGGAAAGACCCACCTTGCCGTGGCCCTGTGTAAGACCCTCTTAATGAAGGGGGCACATTGCATTTTTGTGGACTTCAGAGATAGTATGAGGGAATATACCTCCTACCCCAATCAGGACAGAAGGGAGGATTACCTCCATTATCTGGGTAGTGCCGAGGTTTTAATCTGGGACGATTTCGCTTCACGCTCCCTATCGGACTGGGAAGAAGACTTCCTCTACAGACTGATAGACAAGAGATATCGGGAGGGAGCAACCACGGTTTTAACCACGGTTCATCAGGGCGAGTCCCTTGAGAGGGTTATAGGTGTCAGGCTCCGCTCCAGGCTTTACGAAATGTGTCGGGAAGTTGAAATCACTGCCCCTGATTATAGGAGTAAAGTTCGCAGGCTTTCTTACAGAAAAGGAGGGAAATTTGAAGAAGACAAAGAAGGTTGAGGACCAGGTAAAGGAATTTTCCTCAAAGGTCTCTTCCCTTAAAAAAGAAGTTTTAAAGGTAATCGTGGGCCAGGAGGAACTCATTGAGAAACTCCTTGCATGTTTTTTTGCTGGAGGACATGTTCTTCTGGAGGGGGTTCCGGGTCTTGCCAAAACCCTACTGGGAAAAACCCTTGCCTCCTCCATGTCCCTTTCCTTTTCCAGGGTTCAGTTTACCCCGGACCTTCTTCCCGCAGACATAACTGGAACCCTTATTTTTGACCCTAAGGGAACCAGGTTCATTACCAAAAAAGGGCCGGTGTTTTCCAATTTTCTTCTGGCCGACGAAATAAACAGGGCCCCTGCCAAGGTTCAAAGTGCCCTTCTTGAAGCCATGCAGGAACTTCAGGTTACCATAGGGGAAAAAACCTATCCCTTAGATAGGCCCTTTTTCGTGGTGGCTACCCAGAATCCCATAGAGCAGGAAGGAACCTATCCCCTTCCCGAAGCCCAGGTGGACCGTTTCATGGCCAAACTCCTGGTGGATTATCCCTCCAGGGAGGAGGAACTTCAAATC
>JALVRF010000122.1 GCA_027025175.1 Candidatus Aminicenantota bacterium
TCGGTCTATGTAAGCGTGAGCATAGGTGGAGCCTCGGTGGTGCCCTCGGTGGATGCCAGTAAGGAGTCTCTTATAGAAATGGCCGACAGGGCCATGTACAGGGCCAAACAACTGGGGAGAAACCGCATAGTTATGGCAAAAGAATAGGAAAAACTTCCGATAATTCTGTAAAAGTTTTCTACTTCAACCTGTAGCCGATGGCCCAGTATCCTACCCAGTGTTTCAGGGAGAAAGGAGCGGTTATACCTATGCCCTTTTTGAAAACAGGAAGAACCCCCAGAGAGTAACTATCACCATATCTTAAAGGAACACCATATAGAGTCTTGCCCTGAAGTTTCGCAAGGTTGAGAACCGTCATAACGCCAAAGGGAACGGAATAAACCCCACACCATGGTATTTTTTCTCCCCAGAGCCTGTCAGCGAAAATTCTGACTTTATTCTCGGTTATGGTGCCGGAGAGATATTTTTTCCCCAGTTCTTTGTCCTGAGATGTGGCTATTTCGTGGGCTTTCTCGTCAAGGCCAAAGGGTTCATAGTTGAAGTCAGGACCGTAGTGGGTGGCGTCCGTTGAAATTATAAAGGCGATGTCCCTTCCGAGTTTAAGGTGGTTTTCCCTGATATAACTGCTCAGCACAGAGGCGAGTTTTTCTGAAAGGGCCCTGAGTCTCCACCAGTTCATTCTGGTTACCATGATGGCAAGTATTTTCACTTTTCGGTTGTAAAACTGAAGAAAAGGCACCATGGCTTCTGCTGCGTGCTCAAGGGAATGTGCTTTTCTGGAAACCATGTAATCTTCCCTGTCAAGATGATTTTCCAGGTAAGTTCTCAGGGAAACATCCACAGGAACAGGGGCATAGGGAGCCTGCCACTGCGAATAATCATCAAAAATGAGAACATCTCCGGGGTCTCCGATTGCTCTTCTGACATTCCCATGGGTAACGGAGAAGATAACAACAGTTCTGGCCGAGGCGATTTTCGCAATAGCATGGACATAGACCCTCCCGGCGAACATGTGGTCATCGTGTGGAGAAATCACTGCGATGTATCCCCTGGTTTTTTCCTTTTTTAGGAGAGGGGCTTCCCTGCTGGTAGATGCTTTAACGATGGCTTCAATCTGATAAGGTTTGCTGCAATAACCCACATTGTCAAAGAAGTGCCTTACATCACTCCCGAATGCCAGAGATAGAAACAATGCTGAAAGTATTATTTTTCTCATAGTTTCAATTGTATCTCTTATTACTCCTCAAAAAAACTGCGGTTTCTAAATATCAGACTGCCTAATTAATCACCACCGTTCAAGTATTTTTTTGTTCTGCTCAATTCAAGCCTTTTTGCCAGGATGAACTACCACAATTTGCGCTATGTTACACAACATAATATTCCCAAACCATCTTTTCTTTATACGACAATCCTTCCCTTTAAATTCTTTTCATGTTAGAATAAATTCCAATCTTTATAACGGAGGTTGCAATGAAAGTTGTGCTTGCCGGAAGGGTCAACCTTGAGCACACGGGACAGGAGGATGTACTTGAGAGCATCGTTTCCCTCATGAACAAACTTGGGGTTGACCTTGCCTTCATTGAAAATGAGGTTGTTTGTATGGAGGCCTCCATCAATCTGGGGATATCCGATGTGGCGGAGGAACTTTTCAGGGAGTTTAAGGAAAAGGTTGAGGAAATTAAACCAGATGTGGTTGTCTCCGCTTATGCAGCAGGGGTTGCCAAGTGGAAAAGGGATGTTCCTGAACGCTATGGCCTCAAACTTCCGGTTCCTTACCTTCACCTTACGGAATTTCTGGCGGAAGAATTCCGTAAAAGGAAACCCAACCTTAAACCATTCCCCCACAGGTATTTTCTCCAGCACGGGTGCACCTTAGGGAGGAAAATGGGTAGGTTTCAGCCGGCCAGGGATGTTCTCTCCTATGTTCCCGAGATTGAGGTTATTGAGGAGGATTATCCTACAGCAGAACTGGAGGGAATGGACCCTGCTATGTTCAATTCCTGCCCTGCGGCCTGGCTTAATTTCGCCCAGCCAGAACTCGGGGAATATGCCAAGGAAAACTATGTTCTTGATGTGCTGGTTCCCAGAAAACCGGAATTTGCAGGCTCCACATGTGCCAATGGGCATTACGGCATAAGGCAGGGCCTTGAGATAGCGGAGATTGAGGATATAAAACCTCTTTATTTCACTCAGATTTTAGATCAGGTATGGAGGTAAACCATGGAAAAGGAAAAAAGCATCCAGGAAATATACAATGAATATCTTGCGGAAATAATCGGGGACGGGGCTGAAAACGAAACCCTGAGGGAAGCCATGCGCCGTGCCAGGGCAGCCTACAGGTCAAACCTTAAGAAGGCTCTGGAGACCTTCCCGGAATCCGTAGAATACAAGGAAAAGGCAAGGAAGATAAAGGAATACGCCATTGACCACCTGGAGGAACTCATAGAAAAGACCATGGAGGCTGTTCGGAGAAATCACGGCCATGTTTACCTGGCCAAAGATGCTGAGGAGGCCAACAGGATAATTGCTGACATAGTGGGAGAGCCCAGGAAAATTGTGGTGAAGGGAAAGAGCCTTACCACAGAGGAGACAGAACTTCGCCAATACCTCCAGGAAAAGGGACATGAGGTCTGGGAAACTGACTTGGGGGAATTTCTGGTTCAGGTAAGGAACGCAAGGCCCATGCACATGCTTGCCCCCTCGGTGGACCTGACCAGGGAGGAGGCAGCGAAACTCATTTCAGAGGTTACCGGTAAGGAACTTCCCCCTGACAAAATTGAGGACCTGGTTGCAGCAGTCAGGGAATTTTTGAGGGAGAAATTCACCTCTGCCCATGTGGGAATAGCAGGGGCCAATGCCATATCTGCTGATACGGGAACCCTCTTCATAATAGAAAACGAAGGAAATATAAAGCTCACCGCATCCCTTCCCGAAAAATTCGTTGCTTTAGTGGGAGTTGAGAAAATAGTTCCCAGCCTTGACGATGCCTTTCACATGGTCAAAACCACATGGAGGTTTGCCAATTACATGGTCCCCTCCTATGTTCACATGATTTCAGGGCCTTCCAAAACAGGGGACATTGAAAAGGTCACCACCTACGGAGCCCACGGTCCCAAGGAATTTCACCTGGTTCTCCTTGACAACGGCCGAATAGAACTTTCCAAAAATCCTGACTTCAAGGAAATACTATACTGCATGAAATGCGGAGCATGCATGTACGAATGTCCCATTTTCTGGATAGCAGCCGGACATTTCGGGGTAAGGTATCCCGGGGGTATAGGAGCCCTGTGGGACGCCTTCGTTGCCAAGGGATTCAAGGAAGCCGCTCCCGCCGTTTACTCCTGCGCCATCTGTGACCGCTGTCGGGTTCGCTGTCCCCTCAACATAGACACTGCAAAGATGATAATAAAACTGAGGGCGATTCTTTACGAGAAGGGCTACACTCCTCCCATCGTAAAGGATGTTAAGACGAAACTTTTCAAGAAATGATCAGACGAATATAATCTGAGAGCCTTCTGCCCTTTCGTAGAATTCTCCTACGGTAAGAATACCGTCTATGTCGTCGTAAAGGTCCTCTTTTTTCAACTTAAACATTTCCATGGCCAGTTTGCAGGCGTAAATTCTCCCTCCTGCTGCCTTTATCATGTCCAGAAATTCACTCACCGGAGGTATGTCCAGTTTTTCCATCTCCTTTTTCATCATAAAGGACACCATGGCTTCCATTCCAGGAATTATTCCCAGAAGCGTGGGAAAGGGAAGACCACCGGGAAGACGGAGTCCGGGATTTCCAACCACCGGCGTGTGGAGTTTGTCCATTCTCTTTTTAGTTATGGCGTCAAGTCCGAAAAAGGTGAAGAAAATTTCCGCCTCTATTCCCTCCATTCTGGCTCCGTTGGCCAGGATGAGGGCAGCGTAAACATCTTCAAGATTGGCCTTGGAACAAATTATACTAACTTTCCTTTTCTTTTCTTCCATAATTCACCTCCTCAAACACAACCTTTGGGTTTTGGAAGTCCGGCTATTTTAGCCGCCTTCTTGAGAGGACCGTTGGGAAAGAGTTGATAAAGTTCCTTAATGTTGACAACCCCGGATTTTCCCAATTTCCTCAGGGTGGGCAATTTCCCCTCCTTTGCTTTTTCCCTGAGGTAATTAATAACCTTCCAGTGCGCGTCGGTGAGTTCAATGCCCAGTTCCCTGGCTATTTCCTTAGCTATGTCCGGGGTCCACTGCTCCATGTTTGTCATATAACCTTCCTCGTCCACATCTACTTCCACCCCTGCATAAACCTTCTTGGGCATGACAACCTCCTTTATTTAATTATTCAATAAAATTTTAACTACAATAACTGAGAAAGTCAAGAGGGAAAATATCGGGAGGGGGGAGGTGAATTAAGATAGAGAACTGCCCCAGGAAGGTAAATGACCGTTCCAGACCTTCGGGCCTCTTCTAAGGAAAAATAAAGGGGAGAATAACCCTTAGTGTAGACTTCTATTTTTCCCTCCGTGAAGCAGACGCAACAGGGCCTTGATTTTGAGAACCTCTTTCCAGGAAATTTAATCATGGAAGGGGGGTAACAGTCTTCTTTTTCCCGGGGACAGGCCCCGAATATGGGAAAAAGGGCAAGATAAAGGGCCGAGAGGAAAATTATTCCGGCTGAGGAAAGGACAAATAGAAAGAAAGTGTTTTTGACCGTAGGCCATCCTGTTTGGAATTTTACCTTTAAGGGAAAAACAGGCTTTCCTCTGAATCTGAGGTTTTCAATAACCTTCCTGAAAACATCAAGGTTTCTGGATAGTCTGCTCCATGAGACCATTTCTATCCAGTATAGTTTTCCTTCCCTGCAGAAGAAAAAACCTGCAATGTATCCGTGCGCAGCCTTGGAAAGGAAAAGGGTTCCATTGGCGGTTCTGTAAATTTCAATGGGGGATGGAGGCTTTACCTTTCCACAGGCCTCCCCATCCCTCCAGACCACCTCCAGTTTCCCCATAAAACCATAAAATACCCTCCCCTTCCAGTAAGGGGAATTCCTGTATTCTCCCTGCTTCCATCGGGGGAAGGTGGAGGAAAGTTCCCCTACTCTGGTCTGCTCAAACCGCACGGGAAAAAGGAGATAAACCCACAATATGAGTATCAGAACAAGGTCAAAAACGGCAAAGGCAAAAATCTGTTTTTTAAAATTCATGTTCTTTCACAGATTATACCAGGGTGATAAAATTTTCCCATGAAAATAAAGGTATTTGTAGACGAAGAAGAGGCCAGAAGACTGGGGATAAACCCGCAGGACATAAGGCTTCCTTCCTATGCCCACCCTGGAGATGCCGGTCTGGATTTTTTCGCCCCCTACCATGTGGAAATTCCCCCAAGGGGTGATGTTCTCATAAATACATGCCTGAGGCTGGAGATTCCTCAGGGAACGGTCCTTATTGCCTTTAACAGGTCCTCCATGGCTCTTAAGGGCATTATAAAAGGTGCCCAGGTGGTGGACTCCAGTTATCGGGGAATTTTGAAAATCCACCTGATAAACCTCAGGGACGAGCCCTATAGGATAAAAAAGGGAGATAAGATAATTCAGTTCATTCTCCTTCCTTACATACAGGCTAATGTGGAAAGGGCTTCCAGAGACCAGATAAACTGGGACACCCACCGGGGAGAAGGAGGTTTCGGTTCTACAGGATAATTACTTGAGCCCCCTCCTTTCCAGTAAAGGCTCTATGCTGGGAGGTTTTCCACGGAATTTCATGTAAAGTTTCATGGGATCGTCGCTTCCTCCCTTCTCAAGGATATATTTTCTGAACCTGGAGGCAGTCTCCGTATCCCATAATCCCTTTTCCTTGAAAGCCTGGAAGGCGTCAGCATCAAGTACCTCTGCCCAGACATAACTGTAATAACCTGCGGCATATCCTCCTGAGAATATGTGGCGGAAGTAAGTGCTGCGGTATCTCACCACTATCTCCGGGATCAATCCTATTCTATCCATGGATTTTTTCTCGAACTCCCTCACATTCCAGTTTCCCTCCTGCGAGAGGGTATGCCAGTCCATATCAAGGAAGGCAGCGGCCAGGTATTCTGTGGTGGCAAAGCCCTGATTGAAGTGGCGGGATTTTCTTATTTTCTCTATGAGGTCGTCAGGAATGGGCTCTCCGGTCTTATAATGCCTGGCATAATATTTCATTATTTCCGGCTCCAGGGCCCAGTTTTCCATGAACTGGGAGGGAAGTTCCACGAAATCCAGAGCCACATTGGTGCCAGAGACCCTGTAATAGGTGCAGCGGGAAAGAAGTTCATGCAGGGCGTGGCCAAATTCATGAAAAAGGGTAAGGACTTCCTCAAGGCTCAGCAGGGAAGGTTTGTCCCCCACCGGCCTGGGGAAATTGGTTACATTGTAAACCACAGGAACCACCCTTTTGCCGTCAATTATTGCTTCCTTGACGAAGGCGTCCATCCAGGCCCCGGATTGTTTTCCAGGCCTCGGGAAATAATCGGCGTAGTAAATCCCGATGGTTTTTCCCTGGCTGTCCTTCACCTCAAAGGCCAGAACCTCAGGGTTGTATTTAGGAAGGTCCTTCTTTTCCACAAATTTTATCCCGTACAATTTTTCTGCCACGTAAAAGGCGCCTTTCCTCACATTGTCCAGGACGAAATAGGGCCTGAGCATCTCCTCATTCAGGGCGTAGTCCCTTTTCCTCACCTTTTCCGCATAATACCACCAGTCCCAGGGCTTCAGTCTGAAATTTCCCCCTTCCTTATCTATAAGCCCCTGAAGTTGCGTCCTTTCCTCCTTGGCCTTTTTAAGGGCAGGGGCCCATACTCTCTTCAGGAGGTCATAAACACTGGAAGGTTTTTTGGCCATGTTTTCCGCCAGAGCGTAATCGGCATAGGTGGGATACCCGAGAATGTGAGACTTTTTAATCCTGAGGTTGACAATCTTCCTCACTATCTCCTTGTTGTCGTATTCGTTGTCGTTGTCTCCCAGATGAGTATAGGCAAGAAAGAGTTTTTTCCTCAGTTCCCTTTTAGGGGAATACTGGAGAAAGGGGATAAAGCTGGGCTTATCCAGGGAAAAGGCCCATTTACCTTCATGGCCCCTGTTTTTGGCAAGTTCAGCGGCAGCCTTTATCACCCCATCGGGAAGGCCTTGCAAATCCTCCTTTTTATCTATTACCAGAAGGAATCTGTTTTTATCCTTAAGGACATTTTCGCCGAACTTCAGGGTAAGGAGTGAAAGTTCCTCGTTTATTTTTTTGAGTTGCTCCTTTCTCTCCGGAGGAAGACCGGCACCTCCCCTTACGAAATCCTGATAGTATTTTTCCAGCACTGTTTTCTGCTCCGGGGTAAGGTTCAGGGAATCCCTTTTCTCATAGACTGCCTTTATCCTCTTGAAAAGTTTTTCGTTCATGTATATCTCATCCTCGTGCCTGGAGAGGATAGGGGTTATTTCCCTGGCTATTTCCCTCATCCTGTCGTTTCCATCCGCCTCAAGGAGACCAAAGAAGATGGCTGAAACCCTCCTCAGTAGCGCTCCACTCCTGTCAAAGGCCTCTATGGTGTTTTCAAAGGTAGGGGGTGAAGTGTTTTCGGCTATAGACCTTATTTCTTTTTTATGCTCCTGTATGGCTTTCTGGAAAGCGGGCAAATAATCCTTGAGTTTTATCTCCTGAAAAGGAGGAACCCCGAAGGGGGTATTAAAAGTTTTAAGAAGAGGGTTCTTCTCCTTCTGGTTTGCTTTGCCGCAATAGGTTAAACCCATGATGATAATTGCGGCCATTGATAGGACAGCGATTATTATTTTCATAGTTACCTCCTTTTATTTCCTTTGTCTTCCCGGGGTAAAGAAACTGCTTTCAAAACGGAAGCCTTTCTTAAATACCCTCAGAGTTGCATCAACTACGGCGGGATCATAAAGTCTTCCCCTACCTCTGTTTATTTCTTCCAGGGCTTTGTCTATGCCAAGAGCCGGACGGTAGGGTCTGTGGGAACTTATTGCTTCAACAACATCCGCCACCGCCAGAACCTTCGCCTGTTTCATTATCTCGTGCCCCTTGAGGCCCCGTGGGTATCCGCTCCCGTCAAGCCTCTCATGGTGTTGAAGAATAACTTCCGCCGCCGGCCATGGAAATTCAATTTTGGATAAAATATCATAGGATATTCTCGGGTGTAATTTTACAAGATCCATCTCCTGGGGCAAAAGTTTTCCCGGTTTTACCAGAATCTCGGAGGGTATTGCAAGTTTGCCTATATCGTGAAGAAGGCCAGCCACCTTCATAAGTTCAAGGTCCTTTTCCGTGAATCCCATTTCTCTGGATATCGCCACTGCCAGTTGAGCCACCCTTACCTGGTGGCCGGAAGTATACGGGTCTTTCATCTCAACCATCGCCCCCAGGGCAGTAACTGTTTCTCCAAACAGTTTTCTGAGTTGCATGATGGTTTTGTTCAATTCCATCTGTTTTTCTTTAATTTCGCTGATATCCTGTATGGCCCCCTCAAAGAAGGTTTCCCCATTATGATGGGATATCCTGGCGACATCCTTTACCCAGATTACCTTTCCGTCCTTCCTTTTTAACCGGTATTCGTCTTCCAGAAACCCCTTTTTCTCCAGTCTCTTCCTCCATGCATCCCTCTCGCGGGAATCCAGAAATATATGGCTGGCATTCATCCTTTCTATCTCTTCCTTATCGTATCCAAGGATTTTAGCAAAGGCCGGGTTTGCCTCTATTATCCTGCCTTCAGGGGTGGTTCTGTAAATTCCCACAGGCACATTTTCAAAGAGGGTTCTGTATTTCCTTTCCCTTTCCTTTAATTGAACTTCCAGTTCCTTTTTCGCCGTTATATCCCTTACTACGGCCAGAGCCCCGGCAAATTTATCCCCCATTATCAATGGACTTTGAGAAACAGCAAACCATCTTTTTTTACCTTTTATTTCCAGTTCGTATTCGTAATATTGAACCTTACCCTTACGATTTTCTTCAAAGGCCCTTTGAAAATGCTCTACTATTTCCGGGGGTAGTAAATCATGTGGCTTCTTCCCTAATATTCGTTCCCTTTGGGTTATAATCTGTTGTTCTTCAGGACTGTGAACAAAGGTGAAATTCATGTTTTCATCAAAGGCGAAGACCATTTCCTTCATGGAAGAAAAGAGGGCCTGAAGAAAGGATAGGGAATTTCCAAGGGTATGTATGGCTTCTTCCCTTTCCTTTTCCACTTTTTTGGTCTCTAATGCGAGGGATACATCCTGGGCAAAACCCTTCAAATAACGGAAGATTTCCTCATCTTCCCATTCCCCGGGAGGTGCCAGGAACATCGCCCCGTACAATTCCTCCTTTCCTCTAAATCTTAAGAGCAAAGTTCCTGAGTTTTCACATATTCCTTTGAGGGGACATTTTTCGCATTCTTCCATGCGGTTCCTTAAGAGCACCGTCTCCTCGCTATTTTCCATCACGCATTCTGGCAGGTTTCCCCTTTCTAAGGCGGCTTTAAATTCCTCATTAAGATCACCCAGTTCTATTTCCCAGTTTTTGAGTTCATTCTCCTCAAATAACATTATGACGCAGTGTTTAAAAAATTTGGGCACAACTTCATGGCACAGAGTTCTAGCAATAGTGCTTACATCCGGGCTTTTCATAATTTTTTCTCTGGACAAATTCAAAAATTCAAAAAGTGTTTTTAGAGTTTCCAGTTTTTTCTCGCTCTCCGCTCGCTCCAGCGAGACTTTCACGAGTCCGAGCAATTGTTTTTCATCAAAGGGTTTTAAAATATAGGCATAGGGCTTAGTTTCCAGAGCTTTGTTCATAAATTCTATGTCTGAATGGGCTGTTGTAAAGATCACAGGAATTTTCAGGTTTTTCCTGAGCCATTCTGCAAGGCTTAAACCGTCCTCACCCTTAAGGACTATATCAATTATGGCAAGATCCGGGGTATCCTCTTGCACCAATTTCATGGCCTCTCCTGCCGTAAAGGCTACACCCAGAATTTCATATCCCTCTCTTTCAAGGAATCTTCTCATCCTTTCCGCTATTATTCCTTCGTCCTCTACAATCAATATCTTCTTCCTCATCTTTACTCCTTAAACTTAAGTATAACAGAAGTTCCCCTGGCCCTTTTTATCTCCAGGGTTCCTCCCAGTTGCCTGGCAAGAATTTTCATGAGGGTAAAACCAAGGGTGTCCCTGGTAGATCCAGTCTTTCCCTTTAAACCCACTCCGTCGTCCTCAACACTGAGGATGAACTCTCCGTCCTTTTTCCCAAAATGGACTTTAATATTCCCCTTTCCGGAAGGAAAGGCATATTTTAAAGCGTTGGAAAGGGCTTCGTTCATAACGAGACCCAGGGGTATGGCTGTTTGCATGTGGAGTTCCAGATCCTCTATCTCCGTTACAATTCGCACATTTTTGTTCTTCTCGGAATAGAGGTTTACCAAATGATGGACTAAGTTTTCCAGATAATCTCTGGCCCTAACAGTGGAAAACCTCTCAGTTCCCGAGGAATAAAGTTTTTCGTGGAGGAATCCAATAGTTATAATCCGGCTTTTTATTTCCCTCAGGATTTCCTTTACCTTCCTGTTTTTGATGTAATCTTCCTGAAGGTTAAGAAGGCTATAGATTACCTGAAGATTGTTTTTCGCCCTGTGATGGAGTTCCCTTAAAAGGGCCTTGTTCTCCTGGATGGCCTTCTTCAGTTTCCTTGAAATTTCCCTTCTTCTCGTTATGTCCCTGAGGAGAATGATGATACAGCAAATACCCTTATCAGATTCCACGCTGGCCGAGGTGAATTCCAGGATTCTGGTTTTATTTCCCCACCTGCAGGTTATCCGGTGGACCATTTTCCTTTCTCCTTTCAGGTGAGAATAAAGGAGAATTTTCAGGAAATTCCTCTGGGTTTTTGTGCAATAGGGAAGTTCAAATATGCTCTTTCCCACGAGATTTTCCTTCTTTTCCCCGAGTTCTTTGAGTACAACCGGATTTACATCCTGAATTATCCCCGAAGAGGAAAGAATAACCGCTCCGTATCCTGTATGCTCAAAGAGCATTCTGTACTTACCCTGGCTTTCGCTGAGTCTTTCGCTCAGTTTCATTCTTAACTCGCTGTTTTCCCTCCTTAATCTGGAGACCTCCTCCATTAGTTTGCTCACGACATCATTCCCCATCTTGAAAATTATAGGTTGAAAATTCAGGAAAGGAAAACTAAAATAACTCTGTGTTTACGGGGATAATAAAACATACCGGGAAAATAAAAAGCCTTTCCCCCCGTAAAATGAGTATTGAGACCGGTCTGAAAGTTGAACCAGGGGAAAGCGTAGCCGTAGACGGTGTTTGCCTGACCGTTGTGGAACAGAGGGGGAGGTTTCTCTCCTTTGACCTTCTTCCTCAGACCTGGGAAATCACGGCCTTCAAATACAGAAAGCCCGGGGATGTGGTCAATCTTGAACTTCCTGCAACCGCCTCTACCTTTCTTTCCGGCCACATTGTTCAGGGGCATGTGGATGGGATAGGAACTGTCACCAGGGTAAGACCTCTGGGTAATTCCCTAATGGTCTTTTTTTCTGCTCCCGGGGATGTTGTGAAGTATCTGGTAAACAAGGGCTCCGTGGCCGTAAACGGTGTAAGCCTTACAGTTAGCGAGATTACGGAGGAAGGTTTTATAGTGGAGTTAATACCGGAAACTCAGAAAAGGACCAACCTCGGACAGTTAAGGCCAGGATACAGGGTTAATTTAGAGGCAGATATAATAGGAAAATATGTATTTGCCTTTCTTGAAAGGAAAAAATGAAAAAACTTCCTCTTCTGCTCCTCCTTGGTCTTCTTTTCTCCGGATGTAAGTTTCACCTTATCCCCTGGAGAACCCTTGAAATAAAATACCAGATAAGAGGGACCGCAGAGGGTTTTGCCGTGGAAAGGCTGAAGGACCATGGCTGGGTGTGGGAGATGGAATCAAAGATACTCAAGGGTTACTATAAAAACATGCCCCCCGGTCGCCTCGTTATCCACATAGATTACTGGAACAAGACAGGATACAGAATATTGAACAACTCAAAATTCAAAATCCCCGGGAAGGTCTTTGACAAAATCAACTGGTGGAGGGCCTGGAAATCCGCAGACTTTGATGGTGTGGTCAGGATATATTTAAATCAGGGGTATAGAAACATGGGGGAGAAGGAATTTCTGGGGAGAAAATGCCTGGTCCTCGTTAGAAAGAAGTCAGGAAATCTGAGTGAAGTTTATCTCTGGAAAAAACTTCCTTTCAATATGCCATTGTACCGCCTGGAAAAATCCGGAGGGAATTTCTTTGAAAAGAAAGCAATAGAAATAAAGGAGGAGAAGTGAAAAGAGCCTTAATTTCCGTTTATGAAAAAAGGGGGGTGGAAAGTTTCGCCCGGGGCATTTCCCAGGAGGGGTGGGAGATTTACTCCACTGGAGGGACCTACAGATTTCTTTCGGACGAAGGAATCCCGGTAAAAAAATTAGAGGACCTTACTGGTTTTGAGAAATTGCTTGGAGGAAGGGTAAAAACCCTTCATCCTGCAGTTTTTGCCGGCATTCTCGCCAGAAGAGATAGGGATAAGGAGGAGGTAAAGAAACTGAACATTCCCCTCTTTGACATGGTTGTGGTGAACCTTTATCCCTTTGTGGCCTCTGCTAAAAAGGGCATGAAGGGAGAGGAACTCCTGGAAATGATAGACATAGGCGGAGTGGCCCTTATAAGGGCAGCAGCCAAGAACTACCCCTGGGTTACCGTGGTGGTCCAGCCTGAGGATTACCTTGCCGTCCTGGAGGAAATTCAAAAATACGGAAATACCACCATTGAAACCAGGGAAAAACTGGCTGCTAAAGCCTTTGCCCTAACCTCCCTTTACGACGCTTCCATATTCTGGAGGCTTAATCGGGAGGGGTTCCCCCCTCTTCTACCCCTGGACCTTTATAAATATCAGAACCTTCGCTATGGGGAAAATCCCCATCAAAGGGCGGCCTTTTATACCTCCCCGTTCTCCCTATGGAGGGAAATGGTAGTTTTGCAGGGAAAGAAACTTTCCTTCAACAACATTGCTGACCTGGCCAGTGCCTGGGAGATGGCCATGGACTTTGAGGAAACCTTCTGCGGTATTTTCAAGCACCAGAATCCCTGTGGCGCTGCCCTGGGAAAAACTCCAAAGGAGGCCTTCCTGAAGGCCCTGGAAGGGGACCCTCAATCCGCCTTCGGGGGAATAGTGGCCATCAACCGTCCGGTGGACGGGGATACCGCAGCGGAGATGAGAAAAATCTTCCTGGAGGTGATAGTGGCTCCATCCTTTTCAGAGGAGGCCAGAGAAATACTGAGGAAAAAGAAGAACCTCCGCCTTGTGGAACTTCCTTTCCGCAGAAAATTTTCCTATGAGGGAAGGTTTATAGAAGGGGGTATGCTGTTTCAGGAGAGGGATTATTTCTCAGAACAGGATTACGAAATTGAATGGGTGAACGCTCCTGAAATCATCCCCATGGAGGACATAAAACTAGCCATAAGGGTAGCCAAAGCCCTGAAGTCCAACTCCGCTGCCCTGGTAAAGGATGGCATGATGGTGGGGGGATGCGGTGGACAGACCAGTCGGGTGGAAGCGGTGAAAATTGCCTGTGAAAGGGCAGGAGAGAGGGCGAAGGGGGCGGTTCTTGCCTCCGACGGGTTCTTCCCCTTTCCTGATTCCATAGAGGTAGCCCACAGGTATTCAGTGAGTGTGGTTATAGCCCCCTCGGGCTCAAAAAGGGACCAGGAGGTGGCCGCCAGAGCCAGGGAACTTGGAATTTCCTTTGGTTTCGTAAAGAGGAGGCATTTTCGCCATTAGGAAGATAATACTCCTGATTTTCGCCCTGGGGCTGTGGGCCCAGGAGATAATCTTTCCTCCGGTACAGAGATATTTTGCCTTTCCGAAAATCCGCAACGGATTTTCCTTACAGGTTTACCAGGCCAATATCTTTGAGAAAAAGGACGAATATTTTCTTGATCTGGCCGAGACCAGGGTGGTTTTTTCTTCGGGGTTTAAAACCTCCCAAAGAACCGGGGTTTTTCTATACTTTCCTTTGCTTTACATCAGCGGAGGCTTTATGGACGGGATAATAGACCGATTTCACAGCGCCTTCGGTTTTCCGGACGGAGGAAGAGGGGAATATCCCTATGGAAGGGTCGTGTATTATCTTGGGGACAGGGAATTTTCCAGGACCGGGCTCTTAGCCGGCGAACCCCAGGTGTTTTTATATTATGGAGGAAAATTCAGGTTCATTTCAGGCCTAAAAATTCCTCTTAAAAAAGACGGCTTCAGGTCAGGAAGGGCCTGGGGATTTGTGGGGTTTTCCTGGGAAGAAAATCTGAAAGGATATCACATCTGCGGGGAACATGGGGTTGCCTCAGGGGAAGGATGGATTTTCTTCTCCCGAATCCAGATAAACAGGGGAAGGGTGAGCACGGGTTTTCTCCTTAGAACCAGCCCTTATAGAGAAGGAGACCTTTCCCATCCTGCCACTGCCATCTTTCTGAAATTAAGGGTGTGGAGAAAATTTTACCTTGGGTTTGTAGAAGACCTTACTCCCTACGATACCTCAGCGGATTTTACGGTTTTCGTGGGATTATTTAAATAGAGTCAGGTCAGCATAAATGCCGAGAATAAGTATAATGGAGAAAAGTCCAAAGGATATAAGGAGTGAACCTTTCACTATTGCCCTTTCAGGCTCATCCATGGCCTTTTGAGATGAACTTATATAGTATTTGTAAAAGAAAGGAAGGGAGAACAGGGAGGCTATGGCAGTAAAGGGTAATTTATGCCTCCAGCAAAAAATCCAGATGAATAGAAAGAAAAACAGGGCCGAAACCACCATCATGGTTTTCAGACTTTTCAGGGTATAAAATCTAAGGGACCTCCGGTATTTTTCCGCTGCTTCCTTCAGGTAGAGTTTTTCTGAAAGTCTTTTACCTGCCATAAGAAAATTGCCGAAAGCCCACCAGGAAAGAAGAAGATAGGGATCAGGGAAGGATGGGGCAAGAAAACTCCATCCTATGGTAAACCTTATGGGATTGTTTATGGATTCAAAAATGGAATCGGCGAAGGGCCGGTCCTTAAGCCTTATTGGCTTTACATTGTAGAATATGCCTGCCAGAAGAAGCGACGAAAGGGCCACGAAAAACACCCAGTTAAACACAAGGTGGGCGAGACTGAGGGAGAGGATGCTGAGAATAAAGAAAATTATCAGGAGAACATCCTCCCTGGCTTTGCCAGAGGCTACCGGTCTGCTGGCTTTGTCAGGGTAATGCACATCGTAGGGAGCGTCGGCTATTTCATTTATTATGTAGTTGGCAGTGGAAATTCCCCATGTCAGGAGGAAGGCAAGGAAGAACATGGCTATCTGATGTATGGAGGGAATGGAAAACCTCATCACCAGGGCCCAATAAGCACCGGTTCCCACTATTATAGAAGCGCTTCTGGGCCATCGGCTCAGCCTAAGGGCTTTCAGGTAATTTTTCAAGATATGCCTCCAGAGAATCAAAGAGAAAGAGTTTAAGTTTTATTTTTTTAAGCCACTCACGATCAAAGTATCTCCTTCCCCAGGAAAACCTGGTGATTAAATAATGAAGGGAAAAATTCCACACATAGGTTCTGAATTTCAAGATCCTGAACCCGAAATTGTGGGCAGCCCAGGAAAGGGTTTTTCTGGAGAAGAAATTAACATGGGCAGGCCTGAGGTGCCACCACCTCTTTCCGAGAACTCTGGCAGTGAAACTCTCTACATCGGGTGTGGTTATGACGAGAATTCCCCCGGGTTTTAGTAAATGGTTCGCCTTCTTAAAGGCAAGACCCGGTTTTGCCATGTGTTCTATTATGTCCAGCATGGTTATAATGTCAAATTTTTCCCGGGAACTGAACTGGAGAAAATCCCCCTGCCAGACATCAAGGCCCTTTTCCTTAGCCCTGTTTGCAGCCCAGAGGGAGGCCTCTATTCCGTAAACATCCCATCCTTGTTTCCGGGCAATTTCCATAAATATACCCGTGGCTGCTCCCACATCAAGGAGTCTTCCTCCAGGCTTAATTTTTCTGAGAAACCTGATTATTCTTTTGAAATTCTCTCCCCTGCCCTCTGCTTCCCTTTCATATTCAGGGTCCTCCACCTGAGAATAAAGTTTTGCCAGTTGGGAGGGGGTGGGCATGTTCTCTGCAAATCTCAATCCACAGACTTCACATTTGAGAAAATCCGGGAAAAGGCCATAATCGGAATCGGTAATTTTAAAATTCTCAGCCTCTGCCTTAGAGTAATCAAAATTTCCCTTTTTCCATCTGGTTGTCCTTTCGCTTCCACAAAGAGGGCATTTTACTTCCACCATAATTCTACCCCCACGCATATCTTCTGGGGCAAAAGGGCCCGACAAAGTTCCGCCCTTATTTCCACCTGATAAGAATAAATGCCAGGGTATATTTCCCTTCCTACAAAGGCCTCAGTATATCTGTTCTTCCTCTTAAAAAGAAGTTTTCTCTTTGAACCGTTGACCTTAAAATCAACCCTGTTTCCCTTCACCAAATTTCTTATCCAGAAGACCGTTTTTTCTTTTTCGCTTACCCTCACGAATTTTACCCTGTCCTTCCCCCTGGGCCTGAGGGAATTTCCCTTATACCAGAAGAAATTCCTGTCCAGGTGAAAGTTCTCGCCGATTTTTAGCAGAGGCAGGGTGTTTAACTGTTCTATTTCAACCCTGCCCCATCCAAAGGGAAAACGACCAGTAAAAATAAGAGGATATGTGGTTGACCTCAGGGGAAAAATGTTGATAATCCCTACTGAGAGAATGGACAGAAAAACCAGGGCCTTTTTCCAGAGGCCTTCTGTTTGGGTTACAGCAAATGGAAGGAAAGCCACCAGCCAGGGATTTCCCGCGAATCCGAAGGGGGCAGGAATCGGATTTACCGCAAGGAAAACCGCTAAAAGAAAAGCCCCCAGCAAAAGTTTTCTCCACTTGCTCCAGAGAAAAAGGAGCAAAACTGGAAAATAAAAGAGAGCCCCGGTAAACCTTCCCACAAGAAAATTTACCAGAGGAAATCTTCCCGAATAGGCAATAAAGGGGTTGGTCAGAAATGATGAGACCTGAAGGGGAAGGCTGGCCATAAAAGGAACATCCCAGGGCAGGGAGCCCGGAAGTTTAAGCCCTGCCCACAATACCATAAAAAAGGATGAAAAACCGATAAGAAGGTTTAAGTTTTTTCTCCCTCCACTCAGGGCCACCAGCGGAAGAAAAAAGAAAAAGGGAGGGGAAAGAAAACTCAGAACCCCTGCCATAAACATCGCCTCCAAAAAATTCTCTTTACTGATCAGAAAAAGAACCATTGAGGCCAGAGCAAAACTCAGGGAATGAGGGCCCTCAAGCAGGAGGAAAACCGGAAGAGTAGAACCCAGCAGGGCAAAAAAGGGCATGTATTTTCCAGGGAATATCCCCAGCAGAAGCCACAGGGACAGGCCAAGGAGAAGGGCATTCAGGAGATATAATCCCCTTTCCCCGAGAACGCGAAAGAAGGGCCAGGAGATGGCGTTATAAAGCCATGGGGAATAAACCTGGGCCCTTCCCCTCCAGGCAAGTACCACCCTTCCTCCCTTAGGGTAAAACCTGCGAAAATAGTTAAAGGAAGAAGGGGTGGCTCCCTCCCACCTCTGGGCAACTATGTAAGTGGCTTCCTCTGCCGGGGAAAAATCCCTCTTAATTACCGAAAAGTCGCCTGTAAGGGCGAAGAATACATATACGAGAACTAAAAGGAGAAAAGCTCTCCTCATTCAAAGGAGCCAGCTGCCTCCTCCACGGTGTCATAATTTTCAAAAATGGTGAGAAGTTTGGTCATAAACATGAGGTCTTTTACCTTCTCTGTTAAGCTGGCCAGTTTAAGTTCGCCGTTGGCTTTCTTCACTGTGGTGTAAGCCCTAACTAATTCTCCCAGCCCGGTACTGTCCATGTATGAAAGATTTGACAGGTCTATGACTATTTTCTTGTCCCCTTCCTTAATGGTTTCACTTACGGCCTTCCTGAACTGTTCCACCTCATCGCCTATGACAAGTTTCCCGTCCAATTTCAACACGGCAACATCCTTGAATTTTTCCTTCGTTATCTTGAGCATCCTTCACCTCCTTGATTTTTTCACCCAAATAGGATAGAACAAAAAGGAGGGATTTTCAAGAAATGAGAATTGTGTTCTTTTCATCGGACGAAATATCCATTCCAGCCCTGGAAGAGCTCCTTAGCCGGGGGATAGAAATCAGTGCCATAGTAACTTCCCCGGACAGGAGGGCAGGGAGGGGGATGAAGCTTAAGCCTCCTGCTCCAAAGAGTTTCGGGGAGAAATACGGAATAGAAGTCCTGCAACCGGAAAAAATAAAGAAAAACAGGGAATTTCTGGAGAAGCTCTCCTCCTTAGCCGCCGACGCCTTCGTTGTGGTCTCCTACGGCAAGATTCTTCCTCCCTCTGTCTTTAACCTTCCACCTAAGGGGACCCTTAACCTTCATTTTTCCCTGCTCCCGGCCCTGAGGGGGGCCTCTCCCCTGAGGTGGGCCATACTCTTCGGAATGGAAAGAACCGGTGCCACGGTTTTTCTCATAGACAGGGGCCTGGATACCGGCCCCATCCTTTCCCAGATGGAATTTGAAATTAAGGAGGAGGAAAATTACGGGGAGGCTATGGAAAGGATGGCCAAGGAAACCGCTCCGTTCTTAGCCGATACTTTGATTCAATGGTTAAAGGGGAAAATTGAGCCTAAACCGCAGAGGGGAGAGGTCTCCTACGCCCCTAAAATAGAAAAATCCAGCGCAGCCCTATCCCTGGAAGAGGAAGCGGAAACCTTAGTCCGCAAAATAAGGGCCTTTAATCCTGACCTTAAGCCCTGGGTTCCTTTCAGGGGCGGAAGATTGATAATTCTGAGGGCCAGAAGGGCCGGGGGAAGGGGAAAACCCGGGGAAATTCTTGCAAGGCAGGGGGAATCCCTGCTGGTGGCCACTGGGAAGGATGCCGTTCTTCTGGAAAAGGTTCAAATTCCCGGGAAAAAACCCATTTCAGGAGCTGCCTTTGCCAACGGCACCAGGCTGAAGCCCGGCCATTTTCTCAAATGAAAAATCCGAGATACGTTGCCCTTTCCGCCCTTCTTCAGGTTGAAAGAGGAGCAAATTCCTCCCAGGTGCTTGATCGGAAACTGAAGAACTTACCCCATAAGGACAGGGGTTTTGTTACAGAACTGGTTCTTGGGGTTTTAAGGTGGAGGGGAAGGCTGGACTATGCCATAGCATATCTGTCGGACAGGAGGCTTGAGAGGATTGAGCCTGAGGTTAAAAATGCCTTAAGAATGGGGCTCTATCAGATTGAGAGAATGAGGGTTCCGTCCTATGCTGCAGTAAAGGAAACCGTTAATCTTTTAAGAAGTTCATGGAAGAGGTCCTTCGTTAACGCTATTCTCAGAGGTTTCCTCAGGGAAGGGGTAAAATACCCTGAAAGGACAGAGCCCCTTATGTATTTAACCCACACCCTTTCCACCCCGGAGTGGAAGGCTTTAAGGTGGCTTGATGAGTTGGGACTTGACGGGGCTGAAAAAATGGCCCTTTATTTCAATTCACCTCCCCCCCTTTATCTCCGGGTAAACAGGAGGAAAACATCGGCGGAGGTTCTGGTAAAAGCCCTGGAGAGGGAGGGCATTCTAACAGAACCCTGCAGGGAAATTCCCCTTTGCCTTAAGGTAAAAAAAGGGAATCCGAAAAACAGCAAAGCTTTAAGGAAGGGCTTTTTCTACATTCAGGACATAGCTTCCCAGATGGCTGGATTTCTGGCAGCAAAACTCGCCTCAAAGGTCTGGGACCCCTGCTCTGCTCCCGGGGGAAAGTCCTCCCATCTTGCGGAACTGGGTGCCGAGGTCTTCGCCTCGGACATTTCCTTTCCAAGGATGAGGCTCGCCCTCAAAAACTTCCGCAGGCTCGGGCTTAAAATCAGGGTTTTCGTGGGCGACGGGGAAAAACCCCCAGTAAGGGGAAAATTCCCCCTCATACTCCTGGATGCTCCCTGTTCCTCCATGGGTATAATCCACAGGGCGCCGGAGGTTAAGTGGAAGATAAATCCCCAGAAACTTCAATCACTGAAGGAAAAACAGAGAAGGTTATTAGAGAGCCTTCTTCCTTTCGGAGAAAGGATTTTATATGTGGTTTGCACTCAGGAAAGGGAAGAGACCCTTTCGGTGGTAGAGGGTTTCACTTTGGCCGAGTCCCCTAAAATTTCCCCGGAAAAATTTTTCCTGAGGAAAGGGAAAACCCTTTTTTCAAATGCCCTGAATTTTTCCTCAGACGCCATGTTTTACGCAGTGGTCTCAGGGGGAAATTGACCATTAAAATTTTTTTGTGCTAAAATATTTTATTGAAGCGGGCGTAACTCAACGGTAGAGTGCGAGCTTCCCAAGCTCGTGGTTGCGGGTTCGAGTCCCGTCGCCCGCTTATTTCTCAAACCGGGCCATCACCACCGAAGCGATAAGGTCACCGCTAACATTTACCACGGTGCGTAACATATCCAGGATTCTATCCACCCCCAGGATTAAGGCTATTCCCTCTATGGGTATCCCCACTGAAGTAAGTACCATGGTGAGCATTACGATTCCCACCCCAGGAACCCCTGCGGTCCCTATGGAGGCTAAGGTGGCAGTTAGTATTATCTTCAACTGGGCCGAAAGGGTAAGGGGGATATGGTAGGCCTGGGCTATGAAAACCGCGGCAACTCCCTGATAAAGGGCAGTTCCATCCATGTTTATGGTTGCCCCCAAAGGAAGAACAAAACTGGATACATATCCGGGAACTCCCAGTTTTTCCTCGGCCGTTTCCATGGTCAGGGGAAGGGTGGCATTGGAAGAGGAAGTGGAAAAGGCAAAGACCATAACCCCCCAGGCTTTCTTCAGAAATTCCCCGGGCTTCTTTCTTCCTAAACCATAGAGGGAAACAAAAAGGAGAAGGGTAAGGTGAATTGCTAATCCGATTACCACCACCAAAGCGTAAACCAGGAGGTTGCCAATCACCTTTATTCCATATCTTGCCACCACCCCGGCTCCCAGGGCAAAGACCCCATAGGGAGCCAGTTTCATTATCATGTTCACCATGGCTATCATGGCATCCGAAAGCCCCTGGGCCCCGGTTATGATTACCTCCCTTTTTTCGCCCCTGACGGAGAGAATGGCTATGCCCAGAAGAATGGCGAAGAAGATTATCTGCAGCATGTTGCCTTCTGCCAGGGCTTTAATGGGGTTGGAAGGGACCATGTTTATTAGAGTCTTAACCACCGAGGGACTGGTCTGATTTACCTTCCCCAGTATTTTGCTTATATCCCCGGTGGCCTTAAGGGAAATCCCGTAACCGGGTTTGATTGCATTGGCCAGGCTTACCCCTATGGTTATTGCCACCGCCGTGGTAATAAGGTAGTAAACAATTACCCTTCCCCCGAGAATCCCAATCTTCTTCAGGTCTCCGAGACCGGCCGTGGAGGCGAAAAGGGAGAAGAAAACCAGGGGAACAACTGTCATCACTATGAGCCTGAGGAATATTTCCCCTATGGGATAAATGTAAAGGGCCCATTTTCCTGCTACTGCTCCGAAGACAAAACCTGCGAAGAATCCTATGAGAATCCTTGTGGCAAGGTCAGGCTTTCTCAGAGTTTAAAAACCTCCAGTCCCGGGAAATACGCCTCTTCCCCCAGTTCCTCTTCTATCTGAAGTAGCCTGTTATATTTGGCTATCCTCTCGCTCCTGCTGGCAGAACCCGTCTTTATCAGTCCGGTTTCCATGGCCACAGCAAAGTCCGCTATGAAGGGGTCCTCAGTTTCCCCTGAACGATGGGAAACCACTGCCCTCATGCTATTTCTGTGAACGAGGTTTACCGCCTCTACGGTTTCGCTTACGGTTCCTATTTGATTGAGTTTAATGAGAACTGAATTGGAAATGCCCTGCTCTATTCCCTTCTTTATTATTTCTGGGTTGGTTACGAAAATATCATCACCTACCAGAAGGATTTTCTCCCCAAGTCTTTCGGTTAGTTCCTTCCACCCTTCCCAATCATCTTCCCCCAGACCGTCCTCTATGGAAACTATGGGATATTTTTCAACCAGACTTGCATAAAGTTCTATCAACCGGGATGAGGTTAACTCCTCTCCTGTGGACCAGCGAAGTTTATACTTCCCGTTCTCCCAGAGTTCAGAAGCGGCGATGTCCATGGCCAGGAAAACATCCTCACCGGGCCTGTAACCGGCTTTTTCTATTGCTCTCAGGATAAAATCAAGGGCCTCCTGGTTGGTGTTTAAATTGGGAGCAAATCCACCCTCATCCCCCACACAGGTTACGTGTCCGTTTTCCTTCAGAAGTTGTTTCAGGGCATGGAAGACTTCGGCACCTGCCCTTATGGCTTCCGAGAATGTGTCAAATCCCGCAGGGACTATCATAAATTCCTGAAAATCAAGATTATTATCCGCATGGGCTCCTCCGTTTATTATGTTCATCATGGGAACCGGAAGGGTTCTCGCCATAACCCCGCCCAGATACGAGTAAAGTGGCATCCCCAGGAAGGAGGCGGCTGCCCTTGCAGCGGCCATGGAGACGGCCAGGATTGCATTGGCTCCGAGTTTGCTTTTGTTGGGAGTACCGTCCAGTTCCAGCATAATGTAATCTATCTCCCTCTGGCGGTAGGCCGGCATTCCTTCAAGTTCAGGGGCAATCAAATCGTTTATATTAGCAACTGCCTTCAAGACCCCTTTACCTGAGAACCTTTGCGGGTCCCCGTCCCTGAGTTCCAGGGCTTCCCTTTTTCCGGTGGATGCTCCCGAAGGAACCGCTGCCCTTCCCATGCTTCCATCTTCCAGGTAAACGTCGGCCTGAACCGTGGGATTGCCACGGCTATCAAGAATTTCCCTTCCTATAATGTCAACGATATACATAATTGCCTCCCTTTATAAAAATAAAAGCCCCTCCCGCAGGAGGGGCCCTGAATTATAGATTATCAGGCCTTTTCGCTGGCTTTCTTCTTTAATCTCGTTTTTGCTGTTTCGGCAGCCTTGGTAACCTTTTCCTTGCTCTCCTCCACCAGTTTTTTGCCGGTTTCTATGGCTTTGCCGCCAACTTCTGCCAGTCTCTTTCTCGTTTCTATCCCCGGAGCCGGAGCAAACATAAGGGCCACACCTGCACCTATGACCGCACCCAGAAGAAACGCCACCGAAAGTTCAAAGAAAGTCGCTCCCCTGTCCTCCATTTTATCACCTCCTTTTTATGTATTTTCTATAGATTTTTGATGCTGATAGAATTACAGGCATCGCTTCAAGAATTCCTGTTAAAGGTTTGGTTACCAGTTTAAAGGAGGATGTCCCGAATGTCTGCTCCATTGCCTCAAGAGTCCTGTCAAGTTTGCGAAGGGTTTTACTGCCAGTTTTCACGGATTGGTCAATTTCTTCCACCACCACATTGACCTTCTTTAATGTTTCCCTGAATTCCTTAAGGGTAAACTCCAACTCCTTGGCAGAATCCCTGATCTGCAGAAGGGAAGGAATTGTGAAAATTACTAAAAGCAGAAATGCTATGGCTATTACAACTACTGCTATTTCCCACATCACATTATATATAATGGCTCAAAGTAGGCTGAAAGTCAAGACAGGACTTTATTTGAGTTTTGCCAGGAGTCCCTTTATCTGGTTTTTGTATTCTTCCTCTTCGGGCTTCTCAGATGGTATGGGTTCCAGATTAAGAGCCTCCTCCAGTTCCGCTTTAGCCTGGGCCTTTTTCCCTTTAGAAATAAGTGTCTCCGCCAGGTAAATCCTGGTAAGAAGACTATTGGGGCATATTTTTTTGGATTCAAGAAGATAATTCAGGGATTTGGTCTTACTTCCCCCAAAAAGCCCTGGAACTTTGTAGTAAAGCCTGCCTAAAACTCTCTGGGCTCCACCGCAATCGTACTTGGGATCCAGCTCAAGAACCCGCCTCATTTCCTTCTTTATAGGTTTTACCAGGAAAAGGCTCTTCATAACCCCCCGGGCTTCTCCATAAACGCCGTAAACAACTCCAAGCCAGAAGTGCCCTTCCACCTTATCCGGATATTTCTTTACCAGGTTCTCTCCGAGTTTTATTGCCTTCTGGTAAATATTGATTTTCCTCTTTTTATCCTTGCATTTTTTACCGAAATAATATGCTGCCCTGAGATAACGCCACCCTGCTTCGTAAGGATGAGTTCCCATTTCCTGCTCCAGGAGATCAAGAGCCTCTGTTATCTGTTGCAGATTTTTTCTCTGGGCTATAAGTTGGTCTGCTTTCTCAAGGACATCCTGTGCTACCATGGAAAATCCCAGAATTAAAAATAATAGAAAATAAACTTTTTTTCTCACTTTTCCTCCTTATCTGGCTTTTATTAAGAGGTAATTCCTCTTGCCTTTCCTAAGGACAAGAAGCCTCCCATCTATGAGGTCCTTTTCCTCAACCTTCTGGGCCGGACTGTCCACCCTTTCATTGTTAAGATAAAGGCCACCGGAAGCAATCAATCTTTTTGCCTCTCCCTTAGAAGAAGTAAGCCCGGAACGGGTAGCCAGTTCAGTTACAGAAAGGGAAAGGATTTCCTCCCCTGGAGCCTTCCAGGAGGGAACATGGGCCATTATCTCCTCCAACTCATCTGCTGAGACGCCTTCCAGGGAGCCTCCGAACAATACCATACTTGCCCTTTTTGCCCTCTGCAGGCCTTCCTCTCCGTGAACCATTCTCGTTACTTCCTCGGCAAGTCTCCTGTGGGGTAATCTTTTTTCCGGCCTTTGCCTCAGTTCCTCCTCAAGGGCCTCAATCTCCTCCTTAGAAAGCAGGGTAAAGAACCTGAGATACCTCCCAACATCCCTGTCGTCGGTGTTCAGCCAGAACTGGTAAAATTTGTAGGGGGAAGTTAAGGAGGAATCAAGCCAGA
The DNA here is from genome assembly GCA_027025175.1 of Candidatus Aminicenantota bacterium. Classification (GTDB taxonomy): domain Bacteria; phylum Acidobacteriota; class Aminicenantia; order S016-38; family S016-38; genus JALSNJ01. Next base: position 24,924 of record JALVRF010000122.1, read on the forward strand.
CAGTTCCCTCCTCTGTCTTTCCGAATTTAGTTCCTGAAGCGGTGGTAAGGAGGGGAAAAACTATTCCATGGGCCTTTCCTCCCCTGACCTTCCTGATCAAATCAATTCCCGCAGTTATGTTTCCCCACTGGTCCGAACCTCCCATCTGAAGGGTGCAGTTGTAATGGTCGTAAAGGTGCAGAAAATCATAGGCCTGAAGAAGCATGTATGAGAATTCCGTGTAAGAAATTCCCTCCCCCTCCAGCCTTCTTTTCACAGATTCCTTGGCCAGCATGTAGCCTACGGAGAAGTGTTTGCCTATGTCCCTGAGGAAATCTATTACGCTGAGATTGTGGGTCCAATCGTAATTGTTTACTATTATTGCAGGATTTTCCCCGGTAAAGGAGAGGAATTTTTCCAACTGGGATTTTATGCCCTGGAGGTTTTCCTCTAAAGTCTCCCTGTCCAGAAGAACCCTTTCTTTGCTCTTGCCACTTGGGTCCCCTATCATTCCAGTGGCTCCCCCCACCACGGCTATAGGACGGTGCCCGTGCCTCTGCAGATGCACCAGCCCCATTATGGGAAGAAGGGAGCCCACATGGAGGCTGGGGGCAGTGGGGTCAAAACCTACATAGGCGGTTATTTTACCCCTGGAAATCGCCTCTTCCGCTCCCTCTGTGGCCTGATAGACGAACCCCCGCCAGAGTAATTCCTGGTAAAGGTTCATATTATCTCAAAGGGAAGTTTTACGTTAATTTCCTTCTTTAAAATCTCGTCCTTTATTTTTATTTCCAGTTCGTATTTACCGGCCGGGAGGGGTTTATCTTCTTTCTTGAAGATGATGGGCTGGTCTATAATCCCTATGCCTCCCCTTCCTTTAAGGCCTGTTTCCTTAAATTTAACGAATTCCTTTCCATCCTTTAATATGGTAAATTTCACCGTTCCCCTGGCCATTCCGGTCTCATCCTTTCCCACCCCGTAAAGGAACATAAAGACGATGGGCTGCTGGTCTGCTGTAAAGGAGGGTTTCAGGTAAGGGAAAACCTTTATCATGCCGGAATAGAAGGCATCGGGTATTACCTCTCGCAGAACTTCCTCCCTGCTTCCCCTTACATAATCCTTTATAAACATTGGCCTTGTATGCGTAATCTCTCCGGGTGTCTCAGGAGATTCTACCTTCAGTTTAGTCATTATCATGGAAAATTTCTTTCCCTTTTTGTCCCCTACCCCCATGAGAAAACGGTATTCCCCTGCCGGGAGCAACAAAACAAAGGAATAGAATTCCTTGGCCTGTCCCTTTATTACTTTCACCACATTTATGTATCCACCATCGCTTCTTATGACCTTAGCGTAAAGATAATTGTTTTGACCTTTTTTGGGTTGTGGTATTTCCCCCTTAAAAAGAAGCACCACGAATACGCTCCCGGGCAAGCCCTTGAAATTATACTGGTCAATTATCTGTATCTTATACGGGTTCTTAAATTCTCCCTTTTTTAGAGCCTTTTTAAAGGCCTTCTTGACCTTTCCCGGAAGTTCAATCTTTCCCTTTCCCTTCTGACCTGCCGCAAACAGGAAGGGAATTAAAACCAAAAACACAAGGGTTAATTTTAATATTTTTCTCATGATTTCCTCCTTAAAGTCTTACCTTGTATGTCTTGGTAATCTTTTTACCGGAAATCAGATCCTCAACCTCAACTATGAAAATGTACTGCCCTTTCAATGGGGCTATGTTTACAGGAATGGTTATCTGCTTGTCTCCCGCCTTAATGTCCTTCTCGCTTACTGGAACGCTCATTTTTTGAGTGAATTCCTTAGGTTGGGGATCCTGAGGATGTCCGTAGGCAAAGCTAAAGTTGAAATTGGTATAGAATTTCCCGTCTTTTTTAACGAAAGTCAAACCACTGAGGGGAATGTGAATGTAAAGCTTTCCGGTCGCTCTATCAATATATGCTTTTATGGTAAGTGAACTTGATTTACTTTGAGGTAAGAAAAACTTTTTCTCCTGCCCCATTAAATCCAAGAGCTTTGAGGGAGGTTGCTGGAGATAATATCGCCCAGTATTTGAGCGATCCACAAAGTAAATAGTAAGCTGAAATCTATCATACCTCCACATCTCCTGGTTAGCTATGGTTCCCTTTTGCATCAACTTACGCTCCCAAGACATGGGCCTTCCAAGTATCATGTAAACCTTACCTCTTTCCGTAAGCCAGGGTTTTCTTCCGGGCTCCCGGAAGAATCTCTTCGTTTCCTTCATTCTTTTATAGTAAAGCTCCTTGACTTCGTTTTCAGGGGTGGAAGGGTCAGGGTCCCTTTTCTTCCAGAACTCCTCCACAAATTTTTCCAGTTCCTTCTCAGTTTTTATCTTTTTAAATTCCTTCTGCTCCTTGGCGGTCATTATCAGCTGGAGTTCGTCGTAAACCCTCTGTTTTTCCTTTTTGAAATCCCCCCCCAGCACAGAAAAGGCAAGGATCATGCTTACGAACAAAACGAGTATTTTTTTCACATTTTCCCCCTTATTTTTGTTTTTTCTTGAGTTTCTGCTCTTCTTTAATGGTTTCTTCTATGTATTTTATGGTTTCCTTTACAATCTGAGCCCTCTGGGATTCGTTGTCAAGTTCCAGATATTTTTTAAATACTTCCAGGGCCTTGTCAAACTTCATAAGAGCCGTGTATGTTAATCCAAGTTGGTAAAGCCCGTCCAGGTCCTTGGGATTCAACTCCACGCATTTTTTGTAGTATTTAAGGGCAAGGTCGTATTTGGCATTGTTGTAATATATGGTTCCGAGGTTGTAAAGGACAGTGGGGTCGTCTATCTTGTCCATCTGAACCTTTCCATACCACTTCATAGCTTCCTCTGTATTCCCTCTGTTTAAATAGGCATTTCCTATGGCTATAAGGGCCCTTACATAATTGGGGTCCTTCTCCAGAACTTTCTTGTAGGCCTCTATAGCCTTGTCATATTGACTCATTTTAAAATAGCAGTTCCCTATGTTTATGTAAATGGGATAGGCATCGGGAAAGACTTTTATTATCTGCTGAAATTTGGCAAGGGCTTCCTGATATTTTCCGGCCTTGAACAATTTATTGCCTTCAACCAGAAGACCTTCAAGTTCAGGGGTTATCACCAGACCTTTTATTTTCTTCAGCCTTATCTCGATGGGGGGTTTCTTTTCCCCTTCCCTTAAGTAAACGGAAATTTTCTTGACCTCGTAGCCTGGCTTATAGAAATCTATGTACCAGGTTCCCCCGCTTACCCAAAGGGCCTTCCATTCCCCTTTCTTATCGGTCTTAGTAGTAAAACCCGACGCCCTTTTTACATTATAGAGCTTTACTTCTACCCCTTCCAACGGATTCCCCTGCTCATCATATACAAACCCCATCATCCTGCTTTTTCCCCTATAGGCCTGGGCAAATAGGGTAAGGTTCAGGATTATAAATCCTATAATCGCTCTTTTCATGAGAACCTCCTTATCATCCCGGAGGCCATGCCAGGGCCCTTCCACCAAGAAGATGAACATGGAGGTGAAGGACCTCCTGGCCTCCATCGGGACCAGTGTTAATAACCAATCTATACCCCTTTTTCAGGTTTAATTCATCGGCCACCCTTTTGGCCACCCACAGGAGTTTTCCCAGTAGTTCTCTGTCCTCTTCCGCAACTGAACTCAGGCTTTCAATGTGTTTTCCGGGTATTATGAGAATGTGAGTGGGGGCCTGGGGATTTATATCCCTGAAGGCCACAAATTCCTCATCCTCATATACCTTATGAGCAGGGATTTCCCCCCTGGCTATTTTACAGAATACACACTCCATTTTACTCCTCCCTTATTTCAGCGCCAATCTTCCTCAATTTCCCGAAAAAATCCTCGTATCCCCTTTTAAGATGAAATATGTCCTCTATTACGGTTTTCCCTTCTGCCACCAGCCCTGCTATAACCAGGGATGCAGAAGCCCTCAAATCCGTTGCCTTTACCGTTGTTCCCTTAAGTTTCCTCACATTCCTAATTATAGCCTTTCCCTGTAAAATTTCAACATCAGCCCCCATCTTCTTGAGTTCATATGCGTGGCGGAATCTTTCTGGAAAGATGTTCTCCTTTATCCGGGATTCCCCCTCGGCAAAACACAGAAGGACCATCATCTGGGCCTGCATATCCGTGGGAAATCCAGGGTATTCCTCAGTTTCAAGAATAAGGGACCTGAAGGAACTTCCTCCTCTAACCTCAATCCAGTTTTCCCCTATATCAAAATCAACCCCTGCCTCCTTTGCTTTCTGAAAAACAGCAGTTAAATGGCCGGGATAAACATTTTTTAGGAGGAGGAAGGAGGAAGAAAGGGCACCAATCACCAGGAAGGTTCCTGCTTCTATCCTGTCAGGAATGACCCTGTGCTGGGCTCCACCCAGGCTCTCCTTACCCTCAATATGAAGCCCATCCTTTTCCCACCCTATTTCCGCTCCCATTTTCTGAAGGAGGAGGGCCAGGTCCTTCACCTCAGGTTCCCGGGCAGGATTCTCTATCAGGGTTTCCCCTTTAGCCAGAGTAGCTGCCATCATTATGTTTTCCGTTCCAGTAACCGTTATTCTGGGAAATCTTATTCTTTCCCCTTTTAGCCTTTTAGCCCTGGCTTTTATCCTTGAACCCTCCTGCTGAATTTCCGCCCCCATTTTCTTCAGGGCATCCAGGTGAAAATCTATGGGTCTTTTCCCTATGGAACACCCGCCAGGCCATAGTATCTCACCCATTCCAGAGCGAGCAAGCAAGGGACCAAGGATTAAAACCGAAGCCCTCATGGCGCTGAAAAGTTCCTCCCTGGGCTCTCCTCCTATTTCCTGGGCCCTTATCCTTATTTTTTCTCCAGTATGAACCTCAGCCCCAAGTTCCAGTAGAAGTTCCAGCATGGTTTCCACATCTTTAACCCTGGGAACCCGCTCCAGGACTACTTCTTCAGTGGTAAGGAGGCTGGCGGCAAGTTCCGGAAGGGAAGCGTTCTTGGCTCCGGAAATCTCCACCGGACCCTGCAGCATCTTTCCACCTGTGATAATTGCCCTTTTCATCTCCTTGACCTCAGAAGTTGTAGGTGCTGGTTGTAGGTTTTTGAAAATTCGTGATGGTCCCCTACGGCTATGAAATAAAGATAATCGGTTTCTGCAGGATAAAGGGCTGCCCTTACAGAGGAAAGTCCAGGGCTGCATATGGGCCCGGGAGGAAGTCCCCTGTGAAGATAGGTGTTGTAGGGGGATTTTACCGTCCTGTAATGCTTACGGAGAAGTCGTCCCTTCCAGATTCCCATTTTTTTCATGGCATAGATAACCGTGGGATCACTTTGAAGGGGCATGCCAAGTTTGAGCCTGTTGTGGAATACGGACGAAATCAGGGGCTTTTCGTCCTCCTTGGAGGACTCCTTTTCTATAATGGAAGCGAGAATCACCACCTCCCTTACACTCATTCCCATCTGACTGGCTCTTTTCTTCAATTCAGGGGTAAATTTATTCTTAAAATTCTTCACCATCCTCTCCACCACCTGGGAGGCAAGAATATCCTCTGGAAAAGTGTAGGTATCAGGAAAGAGATAACCCTCAAGGTCCCTGGCCATGGGGTCCAGGTCCCGGATAAGCCACCAGTTCTGGGCTGCCATTATGAAGTCCTCAGCAGGTATGTATTGGGAAAATACCTGGGCTGTTTCATCAACCGTTAATCCTTCGGGCACCGAAACCCTGAATTTTGCAATCTCCCCGTTTACCAGTTTTCTAATAACATCCACGGTTCTTAGAGGTTTTGAAAAACGGTAAAGTCCTGCCTGAAGGGGCTTTCCCCTGAACAGAAATCGGTGAAAGAGGAGGAAACTCAATTCGTTTTTTATTATTCCTTCCTTTTTCAAAACCATGGCTATTTCCTTGGCGGATTGTCCCCTTTCAATCCTTACCTTTTTGCTCTGCTCAAGGTAGCCCTTGTAATACATGTGATATTCTTTAAGGAAAAGGTAGAGTCCAAATCCCAGGATAACTATAAACCAGAATAATGCATAACTCAGAAATTTTCTCAATTCTTTACCCTCAGGTATTCCTCAAGGAGAAGAGCCGCTGCCAGGACATCTCTTTTCTCCTTCTTCTCCTTTATGCTTCGTCCCTTTAAAATTTCCATGGCCATGTCCGTGGTGAATCTTTCATCCCAGAATTCAACCCTTAATCCCCTTTCTTCAAGTTTCCTTGCAAACTGCCTTATCTTTGCTGCCTGGGTTCCTTCCTTCCCGGAGGGCAGAAGGGGAAGGCCCAGGACGAGGATGTCCGCTCCCTTTTCTCTGAAAATCTGTGCTACGAAATCTGCGTCCTGCTCCGGGTCCTTTCTCCTGTAGGTCATAAGGGGGGTAACCACAGTGGCGGTGGGGTCTGAAATGGCAATACCTATTCTCCTGTCACCCACATCCAGAGCCATTATCCTCTTCTTCTCCATTTTTCCCACCTTTCAAAGCCGAGGTTCACCAACCTGTCAATAAGGGAAGTAAAATCAAGGCCGGAAACCTCCCATAATTTCGGAAACATGCTTATTTCCGTAAAACCCGGTATGGTGTTAATTTCGTTAACAAAGACTTCCTCTCCGTTCAGGAAAAAGTCCACCCTGGCAAAACCCCATGCCTCCACCGATTGAAAGGCCCGAATGGCGTAATGCCTGATTTTTTCCTGGACTTCCCCGGGAAGTTTTGCGGGAATTTTAAACCTGGTCTTTCCCTCTATGTATTTATCCCTGTAATCGTAAAATTCCCTGTAGGGTATTATTTCCCCTGGAAGGGAAGCCTCGGGTTTTTCGTTCCCCATAACCGAACACTCTATCTCCCTGGC
>JALVRF010000123.1 GCA_027025175.1 Candidatus Aminicenantota bacterium
GAAGGTGAAGAAGGTAGCGCTTGTTGCTGCCGCGAGGAAGCTTTTGCTTATAGCGTTTGCGTGCTGGAAGAAGGGAGAATTTTACCGCCCCGCCCTTGACACCTAACACAGCATTCTGTCCCTAATTGGAAGCGGAGGGAGGGAAATGGAGAAAAAAGGATCTGTCTCCTTTTTCATTTCAATTCCAAGAGGCTTTTTTATTCTGGTGGAAATTTAATTAAAATAGAAACCATGAGAAAAGTTTTATCTCTGTTCGTTCTGATTTTTACGGTTTTTGGTTTTAATAAGGTAAAACTTTCCAGTGGAACAGAGGTCATTTACAAGCAGGATCGCTCTTACCCATTGGTTTCCGTAGCCATAGGGATTGAGGCCGGTTCCTCCTACGAGGCCCCGGAGGAAAAAGGTCTAAGCCATTTTCTGGAGCACATGCTCTTTGACGGCACTTACCGCAGGGACAGGAACGGACTTGAGGATTCCTTCGCCCGCTTAGGCACCTATTACAACGCCTTTACCAGGAAGGATTATGTTGTGTTTGAATTTGTTTCCCCTACTTCCCAGCTTATTCCGTCTATGAAACTTATAACCGAGATGCTCTTTTTAAGCGCCTTCCCGCCCAAGGAATTTTCCAAGGAAAAAGGAGTGGTTTACCAGGAGATAATGAAGGATTACGCCAACCCCATGACCGCTTCAGAATACGAATTTTACAGGCATTTTCTTCCCTCAAGTCCCTATTCTGAGCCGGTTCTGGGGTATCCTCAGATAATAAAGAACCTGGAAAAGGAAAGGGTTATGGATTTCTGGAGGAGGTATTATGCCCCGTCCAGAATGAAGGTGGTTATTATAGGTGATTTTGATCTCCAGAAGGTCAAAGGGGAACTGGAAAGGCTATTTTCCTTTCCGAGAAAGGGGGTAAAAACAACCCCTGCTGAAGTTTCCCCTGCCTGGGATGGGGTAAAAAGAATAAAGGGAAGGATTTTCCGCCTGGACATTGCCCTTCCTGCCCCTTCCCCCTGTTCTGAGAGGGCTTCAGCCTACGAAATCCTGGCTCTTGTTCTGGGGGCAAGGATAAAGAATCTGCTTTCCCTGCCATACCTCTCCTCTGAATACGAGAAACACAGGGGCTTTGCCTTCCTTCATTTTTCCTCCATGCCCTCAGGGAAGATGGGAAGAACAGATCTGGCCATTGAAAAGGCCCTTTTCAAACCCATAAAAAAAGACGAGGTTTCCAGGGCAAAAAGGGAGTTTTTCGCCTCAAGGATAATGCTCTTTGAAAAGAAGATTCACATGGCCAGGGAGGTTGCGGGCTGGAGCATTCTGTGCCCAGGGAGGGATTGGGAAGAATACATTGAACAGGTGAAGAGGATTGCGCCTGGCCAGGTGGAGGAGGCGAGAAAATGGATAAAGGCCCGGGGCGAATATTTTGCCCTTTTCCAGTCCCCCCTCCTCTCCGAAAAGCCTAAATTTTCCGTCACTTCTCCGAAAATTTCTTCTGCCACCATGAAAAACGGGCTCGAGTATGCCACATTGGACCTTCCAGGCACAGTTTACGCTGCCCATGTGCTTCTTAAAAACAGGGCCTCCTTAGAAAAATTCCCGGGGCAGGCCAAACTTCTCCTTAAGACCTTAGAAATAGAACTTCAGGACAAATTTGACAGTCTGGGGGTCAGCGTCCAGTTCACCGATTATCCTTTTTTCCCCTTTGACGATTTCTACCTGAGCAAGGATTACGCTTACATGAGGTTTGAGGGATTTTCCAGAGAGGCGGTGGAAGAGGCAGTTTGCCTCGCCCTTACTGTGAGAATTGACCCTCAGGCCTTCCAGAGGGCCAAAGGGGAATCTCTAAGGGACCTGGCATACCTTTCCTCAAAAGCCCCCTGGGTGGCCGCCGAGAGGCTAAGAGCCCTTCTTTTGCCCTATCCCCTATCCCTTCCCCTTTACGGTAATCCATCCCTGATAAAGGGGGCTGAGTTTAAAGACCTGGTTGAGTTTCGCAATTCTTTTCTTTCTTCCGGCAATCTCATTTACACATCTTCCTTTTCCTCCCTTCCCCGGTGTCTAAAAAGCATTAAAGGGAGCGCTCCCGTTAAGGAAAGGCCCCAGAAGATATCCTTGGCCTCAGAGAAATTTCGCAGGGCAGCCTTTTCCTTAGGCTGGAAGGTAAGGTGTAACAGTAAGAATTATCCGGTTTTCCTTCTCTTAGCCCATGCCCTCAGAGATGCCCTGGTGGAGGATGTCAGGGAGAAAAGGGGACTTGCTTATTCTGTGGGTGTTTCCTTCGTTCCCTATCATGGGGAGATAGGCCTTCTGCGTATAAACATTCCCACCACTAAGGAAAAACTTCCCCAGGTGAGGGAGGTGGTCTGGGAGGTGGTGAAAGGCTTTAAACCGGGAAAGATCTCCGGGAAAAAACTGGAAATTTTGAAGAGTTCCTTATCTGGAAGGCTCCTGAGATACGGGGAGAGGAAAATAAACAGGGCCTATTACATGGGTTATTACATGTACCTGGGGCTGCCTGCGGATTATCTCTGGAGACTTCCTTCGCTGGTAGAGAGGCTGGCCAGGGCGGAGGTCCAGAAACTCTGGGATGGACTTTCGGAACCCGTGGAGGTATCCGTAAAATAAAATGAAGATTGCACTCACCGGGGGAGGGACCGCAGGCCATGTTTATCCCCTTTTAGCCATAAAGGAAATCATAGGGGAAGAGGAATTCATTTACATCGGAAGTAAAAGGGGGATTGAGGCGGAAATTGTGAAGGGAATTAGATTCTTTCCCGTTCCCTCCGCTCCCTTTCCCTCCTCCTTGAGAAATCTCCCCGGGCTTTTGAAGTTTTCCTTTAAATTGATGGCCGGGATTTTTAGGTCCTGGTGGATTTTAAGGAAATTTAAGCCGGACCTTTTAATTTCCAGCGGTGGTTATGTTTCGGTTCCGGCTGTGATAGCGGCCCGGCTTCTATCAGTTCCTGTTCTTCTACACGAGCAGAACATTGTTCCGGGAAGGGCCAATCTTTTCCTCTCTAGGTTCGCTTCGGCAGTGGCGGTGAGTTTTCCTGACACCAAGAGGTTTTTCCCGGGCAGGGCCTTTTACACGGGATATCCCGTGAGAAAAAGGATAATGAGGATTGAAAAACAGGAGGCAAGAAGGAGGCTGGGCTTTCCCGGGGATGTTCCTCTGATATTTGTTTTCGGGGGTAGCAGGGGGGCAAGGAGCATAAACCGGGCCGTGGCTTCCCTTTCCCGGCAGTTGCTTGAGAAGGGCTTCTGGGTGCTGCATTCCTCCGGCGTCGGTTATCCGGATTACGATGCCTACAGGGAAACAGGGGAGATTCTCCGGGAAAGGGGAGTTTTGGGGGACAAGAGATATGTTCTTCGCCGCTACATAGAGGAGATGGAATACGCCTATTCTGCGGCGGACCTGGTGGTTTGCAGGGCCGGGGCAGGCACCATAGAAGAACTCAAGATGGTTCGGAAGCCGGCGGTTCTCGTTCCCAAGATAGGACTTCCCGGGGAGCATCAACTCCACAATGCGCTTTTCCTTAAACAATACAGAGTGGCTGAGGTTGTGGTGGAAAGGGAGGGGGAAATACCCCCTGGAAGTTTGCTCAGGGCCATAGAAGGGGTTTATAAGCAGGCTGCCTCCATGGAGGCCTCCTACGAAAAACTGGAGGAACTACGCCAGGAGATAGGATTCAGGGAACTGGTGAAGAAAATTTCAAGGGGGGAGGCTGGTTTTGCCCGCCGGGTTTTTTCATCAGCAATAGGGGTTTCCATATCCAGATTATTCGGGTTCCTGAGGGAGATATTCATAGGAGGTTATTTCGGAACTTCCTTAGCCACTGACATTTTCGCCGTCTCGCTTACTATAGCCAGTTTTTTCAGGAGGGTGGTGGGCGAGAATGCTATGGACAATGCCTTTCTCCCCTCCTTCCTCAAGGCGAAGAATCGGGGAAGGGCAAAGGAACTTGCCTTCTCTGTACTGGGCTTTTTCCTTTTGGCCTCTGCTGTGATCGTTCTTCTTCTTGAGATAACCCTGCCTTCATGGTTTCACTTGGTGGCCCCTGGTTTTGCGAAAAAGGGCGTCCTTGCCCAGGGTATTGCCCTTACGAGGATAATACTTCCATACCTTCTTTTAGTAACAATCATAGGCTGGGCTGGAGCCATACTTAAGGGTAACAATAAATTCGCCACCGCTGAGGGTTCCTCTGCCTTTTACAGTATAGGAATAATTATAGCCGTGGTGTTTTTTGCCAGGAGGCTTTCATTTTATTCCCTGGGCATAGGGGTTCTTATCGGGGGGATTTTACAGGCCGGCTTCCTCATAATGAACCTGGAAAACAGGTACTTTGGGCAGAGCCGGAGGAAAAAACTCGTTTTTGACCCACTGGTATTCTCCGTAGCCCTTCTTGCCCTTCCAATCCTTCTTGATGTTTCCTTTTCAAAACTTTCCGACATAGTGGATAAAATCCTTGCCACTCCCCTGGAAAACGGGGCAGTTGCAGCCCTTTATTTTGCGGCTATAGTTTTTCGCCTTCCAGTAAATGTTGTAGGAAATTCCATAAACAATGTGGTCCTCAGGGATTTTTCCAGAACCTATCACGGGAATAGAGGAGATAGCCTGTCCATAATTTACCGGGGTTTTAATTATCATTTCATGCTCCTCCTCCCGGCCACCCTTTTTGCTCTGGTTTTTTCCAGACCGATAATTTCTGTCCTATTTCAGAGGGGGGCCTTCGGGACAAGGTCCCTGGAAATGACCTCTGCTGCCCTTACCTATTATTCCATAGGAATAATAGCCTGGGGACTTAGTGCTATGGCTGGAAAACTCCTTGCCGCAAGGCTTGAGACCCACCTTTCCATGTGGACCAACGCTGCAGCGGTTTCCCTGAATGTGGTATTAAGCATTCTCCTGGTTAAAAGGATGGGATTCAGGGGACTTGCCCTGGCTACCTCCATTTCCCTTTATTTTGCTGTGTTGCTCAGATACCTTATACTACATTTAAGGATGAAAAGGGACGGCCTGAACATAGATTGGGGAAGGGTGGCAACATCCCTTGTGCGCTGGAGCATAGGGGTGGTGTTCAGCGTGGGAAGCGGATATCTGTTTTACCGTCTATTTTCAGGAATAAATCTTTACTCTCCCTTCCTATCTGAGATGTTTGCCCTTACGGTTTCCTTGGTGGTGGCAGGGGCCTTCCTTCTTGCCTATTATTTCATTACCAGAGGAGGAAATGGACAAAGACCGGGGCAAAAAACCACCAGGGATTATTCCCGGGAAGAAATAGAGGTAATGCTTTTTTCCAGCGACTGGGCAAAGATAAACCAGGGAATTAAACTGGCAGGCAAATATGGTCTTGAGGAATACAGGGAGAGGCTGGAGGAACTTGCCCTTAAGGGAAACGGATTCGTAAGAAGAAACGCCATAAATTCCTTGGGAATGTTTTCCCCTTCTCCTTCAACCTTCAGGGTTCTTGAAAGGGCCTCCATGGACCCCTATTACGAGGTTCGGGCAGCGGTGGCCCGGGCCCTGGTCTCCTATCCTGAGGGCAAGGAAATTCTCCTGAAACTTCTTGGGGACCGCTGGTTTGAGGTCAGGGAGAAGGCCCTCCTTTCCCTGGCCAGGGTGGGGGAGAAAGACATTCTTACTGAGATTAGAAGGTTTTATTACGATTCCAACTACCGGCTGAGGGTAACCGCGGTTGAGGCACTTTTGATTCTAAAACGCAGGAAAGTGCTAAGTTCCCGGGAAGCAAGGGAGGAGGGAAGGAGAATTATGGCCATAAGTGAGGGATTTTCTCCGAAATTCCCCATCAAGGAAAAACTTTCTGCCCTTATGGAGGAATAATGCTATATTACCTCGGTAAAATTCTCCTGGGAAAATTTCCCGCCTCAAGGCTCCTGGTATATGTTTCCTCCAGAACCATTTTTGCCGGACTTACTTCCCTTATCCTTGCGGTTTTCCTGGGCTGGCCAGTGATTAAATTTCTTTACAAGCACGGGGTCAGGGACAATCCCAGGGATTATATGGATTATACCCACAGCAAGGCAGGAACCCCCACCATGGGAGGAATCATAATACTTTTCGCTTCGGGAATATCTGCCCTTCTCTGGTGTGACCTTACCAATAAATTCGTTTACATACTTTTCCTGGCCATGCTCTGGTTTTCCTTCCTGGGCGCCTTGGACGATGTGGTGAAAATCAGGATAGGTGGAGGAATAAGGAGGTGGGTGAAACTTTTTTCCCAGTTCGCCTTCGGTATCCTTGCTTCCCTGGTAATTTTGAGTCCCGGACTTTCTCCTCTTCCCAAAGAGTTGCTCCTCAAGTTTTATCTGCCCTTTGTGAAAAATCCACTCCTTACCCTTCCTCCTCTGATTTACGCCCTGGGGATAACAGTTTACTATGCCTTCGTGACCAACGCCGTAAATCTCACCGATGGTCTTGACGGTCTGGCCATCGTGCCTTCCCTTATGGTTATAGGGCTTTTTGGAATATTCGCATATGTTCTGGGAAATGTGAGGATTTCAGGTTATCTGCTATTTCCCTTCATACCTGGTTCCCATGAAGTTGCAGTATTTTCAGCGGCAGTAGTAGGAGCAGGGATAGGTTTTCTATGGTTCAATTCATACCCGGCTCAGATTTTCCTTGGAGATACAGGTTCCCTTCTTCTGGGTGGAATAATGGCTACCCAGGCCGTTTTGTTGAAACAGGAGGTGTTGTTCTTCATAGTGGGGGGTATTTTCGTTGCTGAACTCCTTTCCACCTTCGTTCAGGACTACATCGGAATAAAAAGGTTGAAGAGGAGAATTCTTTACAGGGCTCCCCTTCACCACAGTTTTCAGCACCTTGGCTGGGGGGAGACGAAAATTGTTATCCGCTTCTGGATAATCTCCTTCCTCCTCTTTCTTATAGCCCTATCTTCCCTTAAGATCCGCTGATAGGGTTGACTTTAAGAGGGAAATTGGTAAAATAAATTACTGACTGGGAAGTCGTCCAATTGGCAGGACAGCGGACTCTGGATCCGCGAATCGGGGTTCGAGTCCCTGCTTCCCAGCCATATGCGGGGCTATCGTCTAGGGGCCAAGGACAGATGGTTCTCAGCCATCAGACCCGGGTTCAAATCCCGGTAGCCCTGCTTTTTTATTTTTATCCAATGAATCCGCCACTTTGAGAAAGGTGGTGGCGTAGCTTCCAGGGGGAAGGGAAAAATTAAGCATAAACGCCTTCTTCCCAGGATGCAGTTCATCTTCCATAGATGTTATTTTCAAACCCCTGGCTTCTGCAAAGCAGGCCCTTTCTTTTGAGCGGAACTTGAAGTCCAGTTCCTTTATCCTCAATTTTTCAATTCCCCTTTCGGTGAGAATCCCACGATAAAGTTTAAGGGAAACTTCATCATTGCCCATGGTGGGGAGCGTGCACCTATCGCTGGATATTTTGCACGGAAGTCTTTCCCCGGCGATTTTCACGAAGAATTCACTTCCCTGCTCCTGGATTTTCTTCCCCAGGAGTATGTTCCAGTAATAGGACTGAACCGCTGAAAGGATTAGGGAAAGTAGTCCTCTCGGCATTTTCCCCCAGGCCCGGAGAAAATCCCCCCCTTCTTTCAGTTCCCTGAAAACCGGTTTGTACATGTGAGGAGAGACCTTCTCCAGAACTTCCCATTCCCTCCAGCGGGTTTTTACCAGTTTCTTGAGTTCCCTTATCTGCGGCGAATCGCTGGCCCTTATTCCTGTCATATAGAGAAAAAGCGCCCTTTCAGCCTCTCCTCTCAGGAGCATTTCCCCTATAAGGCCTTCAGGGGTTCTTGAGCCGAACCTCTGTTCGTCGTAATAATTGGGAAAACCCTTAGCCGCCTGCTGCAGGGCCTCTTCCAGGGAAGTGGAATCCACATCCCGGATTTTAATGGTAAAAAGGTTCTCCTCTATGTCGGAGGGTCCGATTTCCACCCACCAGTAACCCACCTTTTGAATTAGAAAACCGTCCCCCTTTATCACCGGATAATCCTGGAGTGAGGTCCCATACTGAACAGTAAGGGCATTTTTGTCCTTCAGGCCGGCGTGTTTTATGTCCACCCTGTATTTTAGTTTCACATAGGAAAGGAGTTCTAAGGTTCCCCAACCCCTTTTTTCAATCCTGTAAAGAACATACTTACCTTTTTTTGCGGGTTGAAACTTGAGTTTTTCCCTTACGATGAAATCCTCGGGTTTTACTTTAATCTTCACTAATTAAAATTATAGGGAAGAGAGGAGGGAATTTCTATTTTTGCGGATAAACTCCAGCCATTCAGCGAAGTTCTCCCCGGTCTTTGCCGAGAGGGGAATTACCTTCATTTGGGGATTTATCCCCCTTATGTTTTCCTTAATTTTCTCCAAGGAAACATCAAGATAGGGGAGGAGGTCAATCTTGGAAATAAGGGCAAGCTGGGAGACCCTGAAGGCCAGGGGATATTTCAGGGGCTTGTCCTCGCCTTCCGCTACGCTGAGAACCACCACATTGAAATGGGCGCCTATGTCAAATTCCGCAGGGCAGACCAGGTTCCCTATGTTCTCAACGAAAAGAACATCCACGCCGCTTAGGTCCATTTCCGAAAGGGCTGTGGCAATCCAGGGGGCCTCCAAATGACATTCCCCCCCGAAGGGGCCTGTGTTGATCTGATAGGTCTTTACCCCCAAGGCAGCCATCTTCTGGGCGTCTAAGGTGGTCTGAATATCGCCCTCTATAACCGCAAAACCCAGGCCCTTCATTTCCCTTACCGTCCTTTCAATTATGGTGGTTTTTCCAGAGCCCGGGGAGCTCATGAGGTTCAGATAAAGGATTCCCCTTTCCTTGAGCTCTTTCCTTATTTCCTCTGCTTTTTTTTCCGAAGCCTCCAGGAGCTTTTTCATAACCTTAATTTCCATGGGGATATTTTATCAAAAGGGGTTTTGGTATATAATTTTCTCTGCCCCCTAACCCGAAAGGGAGGGGAGGAGGTTGAATTGGAAAAAATTACACCCTCTAAAATAGTTTCCCTCAAGGGGAAAAGGAAAATAGTTTCCGTAACCGCCTACGATTATCCCTCCGCCTATTTTGCAGACCAGGCAGGGATGGATTTTATATTGGTGGGGGATTCCTTGGGGATGGTGATAAAGGGGGAGGAGAACACCCTGGGAGTAAGAATTGAGGAGATGGCCTATCACATAGGGGCTGTTGCTAAGGGTACAAAGAGGGCACTTATAGTGGGGGATATGCCATTCCTCAGTTTCATTTCCCCGGAAGAGGCCATTAAAAACGCCGGGCTCCTGATAAGGGCAGGGGCAGAGGCGGTTAAAATTGAAGGACCCAGGATTGAGGTTATAAGGGCCTTAGTCAGGGAGGGTATCCCGGTAATGGGTCATGTTGGTCTTACCCCCCAGCATTTTCTCAGAATAGGATTTCGCACCCAGGGGAAGAAAGCCGCCTCAGCCCTGGAACTTTACCGGCAGGCCAAGGAAATAGAAAGGGCAGGGGCCTTTTCCATCGTTCTGGAAAGCGTCCCCTTTCAGCTGGCCCATAAAATCACCTCGGAGCTTTCCATTCCCACCATTGGAATAGGGGCAGGTCCCTATTGCGATGGCCAGATTCTGGTTTTCCACGACCTTCTTGGGCTTTATCCAGGGAAAAAACCAAGTTTCGTAAGGGAGTATGCCAGATTAGGAGAAGAGATTGTAGAAGCCCTCAGGCTTTATTCGCGGGATGTTAAGGGAGGAGAATATCCCTCCCACCATGAGGCCTATTCCATGGACGAGGAGGAATACAGAAAATTTATGGAGGAGATAAATGGAAGTTATAAGGAAAATTTCTCAGGCCAGGGAGAGGGTATGGAATGAAAGGATAAAGGGGAAAAGGGTGGGCTTTGTTCCCACCATGGGGTTACTCCATGAAGGGCATCTTTCCTTGGTAAGAAAGTGCAGGGAGGAGACCGACTTCTGCGTGGTAAGCATTTTTGTGAATCCCACCCAGTTTGGACCAGGGGAGGACTACAGGGATTATCCCAGGGACGAAGAAAGGGACCTTTCCCTTCTGGAAAGGGAAGGAGTGGACCTTGTATTTATGCCTACGGTGGAGGAGATGTATCCTGAGGGCTACCAGACCTATGTGGAGGTGACGGAACTCAGCAGGCCCCTTTGCGGAAGATTCCGCAAGGGTCACTTCCGGGGAGTGGCCACGGTGGTTACCAAGTTATTTAATGCGGTAATACCCCATGTGGCCTATTTTGGAAAAAAGGATTATCAGCAATACCTGATAATAAAAAGGATGGTCCTTGATTTAAATATGCCGGTGGAAATAAAAGCCCTTCCCATAGTAAGGGAAAAGGATGGCCTTGCCATGAGTTCCAGAAATACATACCTGAATCAGGAGGAAAGGGCCCAGGCGGTTGCCCTTTACCGCTCGCTCCTGAGGGCAAAGGAGGTTTACGAGAAGGGGGAAAGGTCCGCTGAGAAAATAAGAAAGGTGGTGGAAGAGGAACTGGGGAAATATCCCTTAGTTAAGCCCCAGTACATAGAGGTGGTGGATGGGGAAACCCTCCAGCCTGTCCAGGAAATAAAGGGAAAGACCTTAGTGGCCATAGCAGCCTTTGTGGGAAAGGCAAGGCTTATAGATAACATAATTCTGGGGGACTAAATGTTAAGGGAAGTTCTCGTGGCCAAACTTCACAACCTGGTAATAACAGAAGCCAATCTTGAATATCAGGGCAGCATAGGGCTTGACTCCTCTTGGCTTGAGAAGGCCGGTATTTTCCCCTATGAAAAGGTTCAGGTCTACAACATAACCAATGGGGAGAGGTTTGAAACCTACATAATACCCGAGGCGAAGGGCTCCCGCAGGGTTAGCCTTAACGGGGCTGCGGCCAGGAAAGGGAGTGTGGGGGACAGGATAATAGTGGCGGTTTACGGCCTGGTGGAGGCCGAGCAAATAAAGGGCTGGAAGGCAAATCTGCTGATTTTTGACGGCAGGGAGAACATTTTACTGGAGGAAAGATGAAAGTTCTTTTCATGACGGGCTTTCCCGGTTTCCTTGCCACGAGGCTTCTTGAAAGAATTCTTCCCTCCTTTGAGGGTGCCTACCTTTTAGTGGAGGAGAGGTTCCTTGAAAGGGCGGAAAGGGAAGTTAAGAAAAGGGGCTGGGATGTTTCCCTTATGCCAGGGGATATTACTAAGGAAGGGCTTGGTGTAAAAGCGGGGATAGCAAAGGAGATAACCCATGCCTTTCACCTCGCTGCAGTTTACAACCTGGCGGTTAAGAGGGACTTAGCTTACCGGGTGAATGTCCTTGGAACCAGAAATGTTCTGGATTTTCTTGAGGGGGCGAGCTCCCTCAGGAGCTTGGTTTATTTTTCCACGGCCTATGTCTCTGGATGGAGAAAGGGGGAAATTGGGGAGGAGGAGCTTGAGGACCAGGGATTCAAGAACTGGTACGAGTGGTCAAAATTTCACGCGGAGGTTCTGGTAAGGGAAAGAATGGAGGAAATACCCACAATCATTATCCGTCCAGGCATAGTGGTGGGAAACAGCAGGACCGGTGAAATTCCCAAATTTGATGGCCCCTATTACATGATGAAGCTTTTTACCATAACCGGCAAACTCCCCCTGCCCTATTTAGGAAGGAAAAATGCTCCGGTTAACCTTGTTCCATGGGATTTTGTGGTGGATGCCACGGCAGATCTCTGGCAAAGGGAGGAGGCTACAGGGAAAACCTTTCACCTTACCGACCCATCCCCTGAGGGGAGCAGGGAACTTTATCGCCTCTTTCACCGTCTTATAAAGGGAAAAGAACCGGGATTTACCCTTCCCCTCTGGACAGTAAAGGCTGGTTTCTCACTTCCATTGGTGTCAAAATTTCTTAAAATCCCCAAACAGATATTGCCCTACCTTTATCATCCCCAGAAATTTCTCACGGAAAACGC
>JALVRF010000124.1 GCA_027025175.1 Candidatus Aminicenantota bacterium
AGGCGGCGCTCCTTTTTGAAATAGGTCTGGACGAATTCTGCCACATCATAGTCTCCACCTATTGCCCGAAGGAACTCCAGAGGCAAAGATTGGTGGCCAGGGGATACAACCCAGAGGAGGCTGAGGCTAGGATGAGGGCTCAGGCCCCTCCGGAGTTCTGCGCCTCTAAGGCTCACATAATAATAGACACTTCAGCCCCCATTGATAGAGTCAGGGAAAAGGCAAGGGAAATTTTCACGAAAATAAAGGAGGGAGCATGGGTTCTGAGAGAAGCAAAGTTGAAGTAAAGGGTTTTGAAGCGAAGTATTACGACCTTTTGATGGGAGTTCTTACCTTTGGACAGTATTCCCGATGGATAAGAAAGTCAGCCAGGGAGACAGGGGTAAAACCGGGCTGGAAGGTGGCGGAACTGGGCTCAGGCACAGGAATTGCAGCCTGCGAATTTTCAAAGCTCATAGGGCCTTCATGGAAATACATAGGCTTAGACATAGGAAAGGAGATGATGGAAAAGGCAAGGAAAAAATGCCGGGGCAGGGAAAATGTGGACTTCCTTTTTCAGCGCATAGAAGAGCCCTTCACTCTTCCCTTTAAGGCGGACCTCTTTTTCGTCTCCTTCGTTATACACGGCCTTGAGGACGAGGATAAAGAAAAGGTTCTGGAAAATGTAAGGGCAAATCTTAAGGAAGGGGGAATTTTCGCAGTTTTCGATTATTCCCAGATGGAGATGGAGAAGACCTGGTTCCTTCCCAGAATTATCATGAAGAAACTGGAATGTCCCTTAGCCAGGGAATTTGCTGAAATGGATTTCCCATCCTTTGTGGAAAGGAGGGGATTTTCCCTTCTTGAAATTAAAAAGAAGTTTCTGGGAATCTTTTCCCTTTATCTTTTCACTAAAAAATGAAACTCTCCTTAGAGGAAAAGATAGGCCAGATGTTCATGGTGGGTTTTTCCGGAAAGGAACCCACCCCTGAACTTGAGGAATTTCTTGAGAGGATAAAGCCGGGTTTTATTGTCCTCTTCCGCAGGAATTTCTCCTCTCCAGAGCAAATTTTGGCCCTTACGGAATGGCTCCATTCCCTTGGCCCCCTTTCACCCATAATTTTTACTGACCAGGAGGGAGGACTCGTTTGCCAGTTGGGGGAAATGGCCTCCACATATACCTCCCCCATGGGACTTTCGGCCACAGGAGAGGAGGCCCTTTCTAAGGAGGCAGGTCAGGGAATCGCTGAGGACCTTTTAATCCTGGGATTTGACGGTGTTTTGGCACCGGTGCTTGATGTTAACTGGGAGGCGCGCAATCCTGTAATAGGAGCCAGGTCCTTTTCGGACAGGGCAGAGACCGTGGAGAAATTCGCCGGTGAACTTTTAAAAGGGGTCCTTGAAAAGGGAATTGTCCCGGTAGCCAAGCATTTTCCGGGACACGGGGGAACCACCAGCGACTCCCACCTTTCCCTTCCTGTGGTGGAAAAGGAAGAAGGATTCCTCAGGAAGGTGGACCTGCGGCCCTTTTTCTCCCTTGCCCCCGTTTCCCCGTTCTTGATGACTGCCCATGTCCTTTACCCATCCCTTGAGCCGGAATATCCAGCCACCCTCTCCGCGAAAATCATCGGGAAAATTCTCAGGCGGGAAGTTTCCTATTCTGGCGTTGTAATTACCGATTGCCTGGAGATGAAGGCCATAAGGGAAAACTTCTCGCCTGAGGAGATAATAGAACTGGGGCTTTCTGCCGGGGTGGATGTTTTCCTTTCAAGCCACAGCCCTGATTATCAGATGAGCCTTTATGAGGAACTTCTAAATGCGGTAAAAAACGGGAGGGTTCCTGAAGCAAGGATTGACCTTTCCCTTTCCAGGATTTTAAAAGCGAAGGCAAAATTCTCAAAAAAGAAAAGGCCTCCCCTCAGCCAATTGAGAGCCCAAAGGGAGAGGGAACTTGAAATATGCCGAAGGTCCATAGTGCTTGTAAGGGACAGGCTGGGCCTCCTTCCCCTTCAGGGAGATGAACTGGGGATAGTGGAGTGGGAAAAACTCCCTTCAACCTTTGCCATAGAGGATGCCAGGAGGGAAGCCTATCTTGAACCTGTGGCTAAGGAATACTTCCCAAAGGCAGAAACCCTCCTTCTTCCCCTGGAAAATCCGGATTTTGAGACCATAAGGAAATTCGCCCTTTCCCACAGGAACCTCCTACTTGCACCCTATTCCAGAACTCCTGAGGCTGAAAGACTCCAGGGCCAGGTTATCTCTGAAATTTTAAAAATAAGGGAAGATGCCGTTGTGGTTCCCTTGGCCAACCCCTATGACCTCCGCTGGTTTCCCCGGGCCTCCACATATCTTCTCACCTTCAGTTTCAGGGAATGCTCCCTCAGAGCCCTTTTTGAGGTCCTGCGGGGTCTTGTTTTTCCTTCAGGAACTCTTCCTGTTAAAATACCCCTGGAGGATTAAGTTTACCACAGAATTCAAAAATCAACTCAATTTTAAAAACTGGAGTTTTGAACCTTTCCCTCTCCGAACTCAAAGGGGAATCCCCTCCAGCATCCTCACCAGAAAAAGCGGTTTTCCCAGGGGAGATAGGAATGAGCAAGCCATTTTGTCAAATGATTTTCCAGAATGATATGCATTTCGTAAAATGATTTTACGGAATTGGGGTTTGAGATGGGTTGAGCCACTGAGGAAGGTTTGAGGATGAAAAATGGATTACAAGTTGATGCTCTACAGAATGCCAAATTACTCTGTGCGGGATTACGAAAAGAGGAAAGAGAGGACTAACTTTAGGGAGGCTTCTCCTAAGGAGCCTTTCTTGCTACTTTTTATAATAAGTAGGTATTTTTCCTCCCATTAGGAACTTAAAACTTAAAGAAGATTTTACCATTGCTGGATTAGCAGTCGTTAACACTTTAAAGGGAGATGTTTGCCCCGGCAAAATTGGATTATATTCAATTAAAGCTGAATCTGACTTAATGAAGTTTCCTCTTTGATCATAGAAATTAACCACAGCTACTACATTACTTAGTGGTTTATTGGAAATATTTTTAACTAAACCAGTCACTTTAGCATATTTATATTCTATATAAAACTTCCAAGCACGTACTTCTAAAAGAGAAGATTTCCTTGCTAATTCCTGTTGCAATCTCTCAATACCTGCCTTATTTAAGCGTTGCAATCTCTTAGCTTTAGCTGAGAATGGCCCTTTAGGGAATTTCTCTAATAATACTGCTAAGGTTTCATTTGATTGTCTGTACTTTTTTGCTTTGTAATCTGATAATGCACTCTCATATAATGTTTTCTGCCAATCATAGAGGTTTTGTTTTATTAAGGATTTCGCTTTGGCAACATATTTGCTATTAGGAAACCTTTCTATCAATTGTTTCAGTAGTTTGTTTGACGCATTGTAATTTCCTTTAGTCCTTTCAGAAATGGCTTTCTGATAATAATATGAATCCGTCTGTTTTAACTGCTCTAACTCTGCTTTTAATTTTTTGTTTTCGATTTGGAGATTCCTTATTTTTTTCTGCAGTTCTTGAACGCGACTTTCTAATGGATTTTTCTTAGAACATCCAATAAAAGAAAAAAGCAATACAGGAATAATGACCAAAACATAAAACCTTCTCATAATTCACCCCCTTTTATTTTCTATTGAATGTATTGCCTTGTAACATTGACGACAATGTTGTGCTCCTCTTTTGAATTGAATTTGTCTAATTTCTATCTCCTACCCCGTTATTTTACAGTATCCTAAAGTGAACAGCTTTCTGCTTTCTCGCCAGATTTATATTATAGATCATTTTTGGGTTCTGTCTACACAAAGAATTCATTCCCTTCATTCTTCATTCCCTGATTTTATTTTTTATTTTAGGGACAGGTCCGATTTGACAGGTCCGATTTGATATAATTCCCCCATGAGCCGCATCGCCAGAGCATACATCAAAACTTCCTCCCTCTCCTACTACCACCTCATCTCCCACCTCCAGGACGAACTCCCCATGCTCACCCCAGCAGAAAAGGAAAAACTCCTCTCGCTCCTTCAGAAACTCTCCCTTACCTTCTTCGTCAAGATCC
>JALVRF010000125.1 GCA_027025175.1 Candidatus Aminicenantota bacterium
TTCATAGAAGTTCCCAAATCCCAATCTTCACTGGTTCCCGAAGATTATATAAGGAAGCAAACCCTGGTAAACAGCGAGAGGTTCATTACACCTAAAATAAAGGAGATGGAGGAGAAGATTCTTCATGCCGAAGAGAGGATAAAAGAACTTGAGGAAGCCATTTTCAGAGGGGTCCGGGAAAAAGCAGGAGAATATATAGATGAGGTCAGGGAAAATGCCAGGGCCATAGGGGAACTGGACCTTCTCCTTTCCTTTGCTGAGGTGGCAAGAAAAAGGGGTTATACCAGACCCACCGTAACCCGGGGAAAAAAACTGGTGATAAAGGAAGGAAGGCATCCGGTGGTGGAGGTTCTCAAGAGAGCAGAAATATTTGTTCCCAACGACACATATATGGACGAGAAGGAAAGGATTATGATAATAACCGGACCAAATATGGGGGGCAAGTCCACTTACCTCAGGCAGGTGGCCCTGATTTCCCTCCTTGCCCATTGCGGGAGTTTTGTTCCGGCAAAGGAAGCGGAAATTCCACTTATAGACAGGATATTCACCAGGATAGGTGCTTCGGATTACCTTGCTGGAGGAGAGTCCACCTTTATGGTGGAAATGAAGGAAACTGCTGAGATACTTTCCAGGGCTACAGAAAGGAGCCTTGTTATCCTGGACGAAATTGGAAGGGGAACTTCCACCTATGACGGGATTTCCATTGCATGGGCCGTGGTGGAATACATACACGATAAAATAGGGGCAAAGACCCTTTTTGCCACCCATTACTACGAACTAACTGACCTTGAGGAGGAACTTCCCGGGGTGGTTAATTACCACATAAAGGTATCAGAATGGCAGGGGAATGTGGTTTTCCTTTATGAACTTGAAAGGGGAAGGTCTGAGAAGTCCTACGGAATTCATGTGGCCAAACTGGCCAGGGTTCCTGATGCGGTAATAAAGAGAGCCTGGGAAGTTCTGGAGAATCTTGAAAAGGGAAAGGGGAGCAGGAGAAAGGGTAAGATCTCCTATCAGCCCTCTCTCTTTGAGGAGCAGGACCAATTAAGGGAATTTCTCTCCGGTATAGAGCCAGAAAGGATTACTCCCCTGGAGGCTCTTGAGATACTTTTTCGTCTGAAAAAATTACTTTGATAGTATTGACATGGGTAAAATTTTGCTCTAACTTCTTTTGGGAATGAGAATACAGGAAATAGAAGTTTACGATTGGGAATCCCTGGACGCCCTGAAGGATAGGGCTGAGATTATTGAGGAAATAGGGGATCTGGACCAGTTTCCCTCCATGTCGGTTTTTTGCAGGATAGGGGAGGATTATTTTGAACTTGTTTACAGTGACACAGAGGGAAATTACATAAGACATTACCCTGACGAGAAGTTTTTCTTCAGGGCCATTGATAGAAGGAGGGACGAATTCGGAATCCTGGACCGAAGGGAAGGCTCAGATTTTGAGGACTTCTTTGAATGATACCCCTTTTTAACAGGAAAATTCTCCGACTTACCAGCCTTGCCTTTATAATTCCCTCTTCCATGTTAATAGGCTATGGTCTTGGATACCTGGTGGACAGGTTTTTTTCTACAACCTGGGGGAAAACGGCCGGCTTAATCCTGGGAATAATTGCCGGGTTTTACGAGCTCATAAGGGAAATCGTTGAATACAACAGGGAGCTGGATGGAAAGGGAAATTAACCTGATATTAAAGTTTACGGTAATATTCACCCTGACAGGTGCTCTTCTGGTTTTTCTCCTTTCTTCTCCCATCAATTCTCTACTTTTTCTCACGGGAGGGAGCATAATGTCCCTGCATTTTCTCGGAATTAAGGGGCTTTCCGGGAAAATAACAGGGAAGAAAGTCAAAGGGGCTGCCCTGTATGTAGCCTTCTTTATGCTCACCATTGGCCTGGTAATTTTCCTCACCTTTTATCTTTTGAAAAGAGGAAAAATTATGGTAATATACTTCCTCTCAGGGACTCTTACCCTGGCTTTATCGGCTAATTTAGTTATGATTTTGGTGCTTTTAAAGGGTAAAAAAGATGCACGAGAAGACACTCTGGATAGTTAGGGAAATAAACCGCCTACTTGGTCCTGCGGTTGTAAAAATATTTTCCTACTTCGGAATCCATCTTAATCACCATGAGCCCATACCCCAACATGTGGTTCTGGCGATTTTAGCGTCAATAACAGTCATCGTGGTTTTCGGTATTCTTTCCGGGAAACCCGAATTTTACCCTGACAGGAAACAGGCCTTTTTTGAGCAGGTTTTCCTTTTCTTTGATTCTCTGAACAGAGACATAATAGGGGAGGAGGGCAGAAAATTCATCCCCATAGTGGGAAGCCTTTTTCTTTTTATAATCACTATGAATTATTTGGGTCTTCTTCCAGGACTTTCCGCCCCCACCATGAACATTAATGTTCCAGCGGGAATGGCCATTTTCGTCTTCCTTTACTATAACCTTCAGGGCATAAAAAAGCACAAACTGGCTTACATAAAACAGTTTACCGGAGAATACATTTTCATCGCTCCTATTATGGCTCCCATAGAATTTATAAGCCATCTTTCAAGGCCTCTTTCCCTGTCTATTCGTCTTTTTGGAAACATAAGTGCTGAGGAAACTTTAATTGTAGTGCTTGCAGGCCTTTTTGCTCCCCTGTTGCCAGTCCCTTTAATGGCACTGGCCATAATAACAGGTGGCCTGCAGGCTTATATTTTTGCCATGTTGACCGCCGTTTACCTTTACGGGGCGGTCTCGGAAGAACACTAAAGGAGGTTTAAGCATGAGGTATCTTTTAGGTTTCGCTCTGTTCCTGCTGGGCTCCTCACTCTTTGCTGCAGAGGGTCCTGCTGCCGGTGCAGTATCCACTTCTGTTTACGGATGGATTGCCGTGGCTGCAGGTTTTGGCATTGCCATAGCTTCTGCGGTTGGAGCCATAGCCCAGTCCAAGGTGGTGCATAGGGCTTCGGAAGCCATAGCCCGTAATCCTGGCACAGCACCCCAGATAAGGTTCGGGCTTATTCTGGGATTGGTTCTCATTGAGTCCCTGGTAATTTATACCCTTCTCATTGAGATTCTTCTCGTAGGAAAAATCAAACTTTAAAAAAGGCCAGGGGGACTGAATCCTTGTGGGCCTGGCTTAAGGCGTTTTACAGGCGCATTGCAAAGCACAGGATCGATGATAAGGCAGCTATAATTTCCTATTACGCCCTGTGGGCTTCAGTCCCCCTGGCAGGATTTCTCCTCTACCTTTCAACTTATATAATTGGCTCTTCGGAAAGGGTTATTAATGACCTTAATCTTTTTTCCCAGGAGTTTTTCTCATCCATAAATCCTCGCTTCTTCACCAACATGAAGATTTACGCCTCCAGGATAAAGGAGGTGGGAATACTGGGAATTTACCTGGCGGTGGTTCTCGGAATAATGTTTATCTCCAAGATTATATCGGCCATTCAGGAAATATACGAAGTTCAGTGCCAGAAATCCTTTTTCTGGAAGAGACTGAAGGAAATAATTATCCTTGTTTTCTCGGGTTTTTTCCTTTTTGGGGCCTTCGGTTTGATGGGGGTCATTAGCGCCTTTAACCGATTTGTTGGAGAAAACCAGACCCTGTCCCAGTATCTAAATCCCTATATAATGGCCATCATCAATAATTTTCTTGTAAGAATTTTAATTCCCTTTTTGCTTGCCACCTTCTATTTTTTCGCCCTTTACAAATGGATTCCTGAAAGGAAGGTGAAAACCTTTGCTGCCTTTAGAAGCGCCATCCTGGCTTCGGTTCTATGGATTGCAGGAACCCATGTTTTTATGTGGTATATTGAGAACATATCACTGGCCAGTAAGGTTTTCGGGACCCTTTCCACGGTTATAATATTCATTTTCTGGGTGGAAATTTCCTCCCTTATTCTCCTGCTTGGGGCGGAAATTTCCGCTTTACTTAACGAGAGAAATGAGACTTAAAGAAATAGCCAGGCTCCTTGAAGCCGAACTCAGGGGGAACGGCGAGATTGAGATAAC
>JALVRF010000126.1 GCA_027025175.1 Candidatus Aminicenantota bacterium
CAGGATAATAAAGGTCCTTCACAAAGGCAAGGTGAAGGTCGTCTCTCATTAACTCCCCCTTCACCGCTTTGTCCAGGGCTGAGGATACGCCCTTGGGAAATTTTTGCCCCTTTGCCATTAAAAATCCCAGAAGCGAAAGAAATATAAGCATTCCTGTTAGTCTTTTTACCATTTACTCCTCCTTTTTCAGGTTAAATTTTATTTTCTTTATAGAAACGGCTCCCCCCACCATATCCTTGAGGGAAACCCTCAAATCATACCTTCCGGAGGCAAGGGGAATCTGAAGTTTTATGGGTGGTAGAGTTCTATTTTTCAATTCAATCTTAAATTCCCTTTTTATGTTCAGTTTTTTTTCACCAGCCTGACCTGAAACCTTAATTTCCACCCGGGCCTGGAATTTTCCGTTTTCCTTGGTATAGGAAAGTTTCCTGGGAGGAATTTTTATCTGAAGATAAAGTTTTCCATCCTCTATTATCGGTTTCAGGGTAAAATCAAAAACCCCCACCCTGCCAAACTTCTTCAGAGCCTCTGAAGCCGAGTTCAGGGCATCGATGAAGGCTGCAGAGGATTGTTCCCACAGAATCTCATAATGGCCTGTGCCGGACCTGTCCACAAATACCACACGGAATCCTTTATTTTCGTAAACCCATATTTCGTAACCTTTATATCTCGGATCGTTGGCCACGGGTTGAGTGTATCTTTCCGAGGGCGGACCTAAAAGTATATAGACCATACCCCGATCCGTTTCCCATCCCCTTCTTCCTCCTTCCCTGAAAAGTCTATCAGCCATGCGGAGCCTTTGCATATAAGCCTCTTTGAATTCGTTTATCGGGGTGGAGGGGTCAGGGTCCCTGGAACGCCAGAATTCCTCTATAAATCTTTTCCTCTCCTGGGGAGTTTTAAGGGAAAGAAATTCCTTTTCTTCCTTGGGGGTGATTATGTACTGGACCTGCGACAGAAACAAACGGCTTTCAGGATCAAGGGATGGACCGGTTTTCAAAGAGCATCCCAGGGAAAACAACACCAGACCAACCAGAAAAATCCTTAAACATCTCACCTGAGGCTCTCCAGTTTCTTTTTGATTATATCCTGATTGGGGTCAATTTCCAAAGACCTCTTCAGCAATAACCTGGCATTCTCCTTATTCCCCTTGCTCAGGTAAGCATCGGCGAGAAGGTTTATTATTCTAAGGTCCACGGAGTTTCTCCGGTAGCCCTGGTTGAGCACAGAAATTGCCTCATCGATTTTCCCCTCTTCGTAGAGGAGTTTCCCCGCTAAGAAATACATGTTAACCGTCCTGCGGGGAGAAGAATAAAACAGTTTCAATGCCTCCTGCCTCTTTCCCAGGTTTATGTAGCAGTTCATCATACCCTCAAACGCCTCAGCCCTCCGGGGAGATTGCTTTGCTTCCTTCTTAAAGAAAACCAGGGCCCTATCAAATTTACCCTGGGCAAACCACTGAGTTGCCAGGGAATGGTAAAACTCCGGAAATTCCTTCGCATCCACAACCTTTGAAATTAAAAAGGGAGTGGGTTTGTATACCAGGGGGGTAACCATGAAGTCCCTGCTCGTTTCAGTGAGTTTTATCTTGCCGTAATAAAGGGAAAGTTTTGCCGTGTATGAGGCGGGTTTTAGATTTCCCAGATCGTAGTAAAAGGTTCCCAGCCTGTTGTCCAGGAATGGAATCTTAATTTCCCTGTGGACATTTCCATCCTCATCGGATAGAGTCAGGCGAAGGGAAATCCTGGAGGGGTCCTCGTTCTCAGGTATGTTTAT
This sequence comes from Candidatus Aminicenantota bacterium, assembly GCA_027025175.1. Classification (GTDB taxonomy): domain Bacteria; phylum Acidobacteriota; class Aminicenantia; order S016-38; family S016-38; genus JALSNJ01. The sequence continues at coordinate 1,777 of JALVRF010000126.1, forward strand.
CTGACCGTAAACCACCACCTTTTCCCTGGTTTTATAAATACCATCGGCATAGGGATAAAATTGCCTTCCTCCTATTAAAAAGGGTTTCAGAAAAACTCCCGGGGAAACCGTCTTTACGGAATTGCTGGTGTCAAAGGCCAGTATTGAGAGCCTGTCCATGGGCGGGATTTTAATTTTCTTCTCTATCATGGAAAATTCCTTGGAGGCCTTGTTCTTCAGAATTATTATCAGGGAATAATCCCCTTCCACCACGGGGATCAAGCCCTCTATCTCCACGGAAGATTTTTTAAGCAGGCTTATCTGTCCCCGGGTAAAGTAGAGGTCCATTTTCTGGGTGTTTTCCCATACACCCTCTCCCTTAGGATTTACCAGTTTGGCATATATTTCCAGGGGAGCATAGTATTTGTTTTCGTAAGAAGTTATGGAAAATTTTTTGGGGGAAATGGCAAAGTGAATGGCGTAAAAGCCCATGGGATGGCGGAAAACCTGAATATCATTCTGGTTGGGAACATAGACCACGGATTCTTCAACCTCAACCATGCCCTTCATGTTGGCTATCCGGTCAGCGTACTCGGTGTTCACTCCTTCATAGGGGGACCTGTCTATTTCAGACAGTATCAGGGAAGAACGGGCGGAGGAATAATTGGTTGGTGCCTCCCCGGGAATCATGCTCATGAGAGCATCGGCTAAGGAAGGGGCATACTGTCTTATCATCCTGTAGCCCTGCATCTTGTCAAAGGGGTCCCCTCCCCATGTGGGGATAAGTTTCTGGGGAGCGTCTATGCCCGGGTAATAGAGTTTATACTCAAAGGTCCCGGGGTCCTGATAGAAAACCAGCCTGAACTGTGAGGGCAGGCCCCTGGCAGGGTCGCCCTGATAATACCAAACCTCCACGGGATAAAACCTTCCCATGCCGTCGTACCTTTCTATGTCCTGGGGCTTGCCTAAAAGAATGTAGTATTTACCCCTCTCCGTCATCCATCCAGGCTTTCCCTCGTCCCGGAAGAGCTTCTCCGCCATGGCCAATCTGCGATAATGTTCCTCCTTGTATTCGTTCCTCGGCGTTCCCGGGGTAGGGTCCCTCATTTTCCAGAACATCTTTATAAAAAGTTCCCTCTGCTTGTCGGTTTTAAGTTTCAGAAAGGCCTTTCTTTCCCTGTCGGTGATTATGTATCGGACGTCCCTTTCCAGCCACATTCTGTACTTCTTGGGCAGATCCTTAAGTCCCTTGGGATAAAGGAAACCTGCCAGGTAAAGGAAACTCAAAAGAATTATCAGGAATTTCTTCCTCAAGGCATTCCTCCTTTTTGTTTTCCTCACGAAGGGAATTATAACACTTCCAGGAGGAGAAAAACCGCCACTGCAGTATGGTGGGTGTGGGAAATGGAGAGGCTACCTTTAAGGTGGGTTTCTTCCAGGTAAACCTCAGGGGCTCCGTTTTCCCTTCGCCTCACCTCTATTTTTCGCCAACCGGGATTTCTCCCCAGGGTTTTAATCACCGCCTCCTTGGCGGCAAATGTCCCTGCAAGGTGGGGCACAGGATCGGAAAACTTACCGCAGTATTCCACCTCGCCCCTGGTGAACAGCCTATCCCTGAGTTTAGGGTTTGCTTCCAGTTTCTCCCTGAATCTTTCTATCTCCACTATGTCAATCCCTATTTTCATTCAATCTCTCCTTAAGGGCTACCGCCGCCTTTTTCCCTACAAGGGAGGATAATTCCTGAAGGGGGGCCTTTCTTATTTCCTCCAGGGTTTTGTAATTTCTCAAAAGGGAAAGCAGCCTTTTTTTACCTATGCCCGGAACCTCCTCCAAAACCGTACTAAATTCCGACTTCTTCCTGAGCCTGCGGTGATAGGTTATGACAAAGCGGTGGGCTTCGTCCCTTATTCTCTGAAGAAGGGCTCTGGCAGGGTCCCCTTCGGGAAGAACTAAGTCCCTTTCCGGGATGAATATCCTCTCCTCCCCCTTGGCTAAGGATATTACCTGGCATCTAAGACCCAGTTCCCTCAGGGCCTCCAGGGCCGCAGAAAGTTGTCCCCTTCCCCCGTCTATAAGGAGAAGGTCAGGGAGGGGGTGTTTTTCGTATCTTCTCTTCACCACCTGTTTTATGTTGGAAAAATCGTCGTTTCTCTCATCCAGTTTGTAATGCCTGTAAAGGCTCTTTGCTGGCTTTCCCCCCTCAAATACCACCACGGAACCCACCACCTCCTTTCCTGAAAAATGGGAAATGTCTATGGCTTCAATCCTGTAGGGAACCGAGGAGAGCCCCAGGACCTTCTGCAGGACCTCCTCCCCCCTCTCCCTCTCCACCATGGCCTCGGCCTCCCTCTGAACTGAGATGGCCAGAAAATTTTCCTCTTCCCCTTTAGGGGTTTCTATAGCAGGGATGGAAGAGTATTTTTCCATTAGAAAATCCCTTAGCCTTTCCCAGCCCACGAAGGTAAATCCCGTGATTATCCTTTCGGGAATCTCAGGATGCTGCTGGTAAAACTGGGCCATGGCGGTGGCCGGCTCTGGCCCTATGCCCTCTCCCTGATAGGAAAAGGACTCCCTCCTTTTTCCCCTAATCCTCTCAACCCTCAAAGCCCATTTCCCTCCCTGGTAAGCAAAACCGAAAATGTCCACGGACCCGCTCAGGGAATACTTAGGGGCCTGGGAAAATTCCTCCACTGTGAGCATAAGATCCCTGAAATAGGCGGCCCTTTCAAAATTCATCTCCTGAGATGCCTTCCACATTTCCTCCTTGAGTTTTTCCCTTACCTCATCCACTTCTCCCCTCAGGAATTTAACCGCTTCCTCCACCTTTTTTCTGTATCCCTCCCGGCTTATTTGCCCCACGCAGGGGGCAGCGCACCTTCCTAAGTAGTAATCAAGACAGGGTCTTTCCCTGCCCTTTTCTATTTTCTCCCTGCACTGCCTTATGCCGAAAAGAATGGAAACCAGCCCCTTAACTCTCCTTGCCCACGAGGCAGGGACAAAGGGCCCAAAATAAAGGCTTCCCTTCCTCCTGGCCCTGCGGGCTATGTAAATGCCGGGAAAATCCTCCCCGTAAGTTATTTCCAGGTAAGGATAGGACTTATCGTCCTTCAGCCTTATGTTATACCTTGGCTGGTATCTCCTTATAAGTTCGTTTTCAAGGAAAAAGGCGTCCTTTTCCGTGGCTGTGGTTTTCCATTCCAGTTCTTCTGCTTCCGAGAGCATCCTGAGGATTCTGGGGTCCTTGGTTGTTAGGTAATTCCTGAGGCGTTCCCTGAGTCTTGCGGCCTTCCCTATGTATATGGGCCTGGAATTTCGGTCTTTGAAAATGTAAACCCCGGGGGAAAGTGGCGCCCCTTCCACCTTCTCCCTGAAATTTCTCATAGAAATTTCCCGGCTATAAGGGCAAGACTCAAAATTACAAGATTAAGGTTGTATCCGTTTATTGTCTTTAGCACTGCAGGGAGGAATTTCTCCTGGGACTCGTTCAAATGGGCCTTGGCGTGGAAGGAGGCAGAGATAAGGGGAACTGCCCCCACTAAGGTGAAAAGACTGTGCCAGGGTAGTTTTCCGGAAACCACCCCGTAGATTAAAATCCCGTAGGCAAGGATAACCAGGGAAAGGTAAACAAAGGGAGAAGAGCCTCTTCCGAAGAGGTGAATCCACATCCTGCGACCGGCCTTCCTGTCTGCCTCCTCGTCGGCAAATTCGTTTATGAAGAGGATGAGGGTAGTAAGAATTCCCACGAAAAGGGCCAGGGGAAGTATATCCAGGGACAGACTCCCGGTCTGGACGAAATAGGCCCCAGCGGTCATAAGGCCCCAGGCTAAGATTACCGCCAGTTCCCCCAAATAAAAATTCACCAACTTTATACCTGCATTATATGAAAAAATTAGCCCCACCCCTATAATGCCCATGTAAAGCAGGGTGTTTCCAGGAAGAATGTAATTGAGATAAAGTCCTATGGCCGTTCCAATTATCACTAAAAGAACGGAGGCCGTCAGGGCAGAGGATGGGCTTATTTTCCCCTCCAGGAGAACCCTGCTTCCCCCGGAAAAGGGAGGTATGGCTTTGGTGTTTGCCTGGTCAGTGCCCGCCCTCCAATCAAAATAATCATTGGCTATATTCTCTGCTATGTGCAAAAAGGAGCCTGCCAGAAGCACTGCCAGAAACTTCCAGAGGCTAAAAATCCCATGGTGCCAGAGGGCATAAAGGGAACCGCTGAGGATGGCCCCTACGGTTACTGAAAGAAACGGGAGTCTGGCCAGTTTAATCCATTCCTTCATTCTTACCTCCTTCAAACAGGCTGGGCTGTCTTTGCCTTTTTATATTGTAATATGAAAATACGACTTCCTCAGTGGGGGTCTTCCCGGCCGGATATTTTACGACGACTCCGTTCTCTTTCACCTCTTCTATCCATCCGAGAAATTGGTCCTCCCCTGCCCTCCTGAAACTAACTAAATTTCCAGGCGAAGGGGAATATCCGGGTCTTATTGGCAGGAGCCGTTCTAAGGGAATGCTTACCTGCTCTGTTTCTCTGAAATACTCCTGAAATTTTCCCTCCCTGTATCGCTCCCTCTGAAGGGGACCTCTTTTTTTAACCCCAGGGGCTCTTTCCACAAAGAGGACCTTACATGGGAGGTAGCGAAGATAGGAATCCCAGACCGGGTCATTCAGGGGAAAGGTTATCACTAAATCCGGCCTTATAATTTCCATTATGTTAGCCTTCAGTTCAAGGCCGTGGGGGACCTCCACATAACCGGTGGTGTCAACCACCAGCCTTCCTCCCCGCGTCAACCTGCTAACCCCGGCTAAAAACCTCAAGGGATACGCCCTGGGGGATGTAAACCCGTAAAAGAAAAAATGGTGAACCTTCCCGCAAAGGCAGTTCATGGTGGTGGGGAGGCCCAAGGTGGATTGGCCCACATCCAGGTCAAGGGCAGAAAACCTGTATCCCCTCCTCCTCCATGTATCCATAATTCTTTTGAAAAGATAGGATTTCCCGCTATCCACCGGACCTATAATCAGGACCCGCCGGTGAGTTAAAAATATCCTTTCCTCCATAGAGGAATTTTAATATAATTTCCTCCATGCTTTACTATGAAAATATCCTGTTTACCATAGGGCAAACCCCGCTGGTGAAACTAAATAAGCTTACCCAGGGGTTAAAACCCCTGGTTCTGGCCAAGATGGAAAGCCTGAATCCCGGTGGAAGCATAAAGGACAGGATGGCCCTTTACATTCTGGAAAAAGCAAGGCGGGAAGGTAAACTGAAACCCGGGGGCACCATCGTGGAGGCCACCTCTGGAAACACCGGGGTCGCCATAGCCATGTACGGGGCGGTAATGGGCTATCGGGTAATAATTACGGTAATAGACAAAATATCCCAGGAGAAACTGGACCATTTAAAGGCCTTCGGCGCCGAGGTGGTTCTCGTCAAAGGAAGCCTTGCGGACCGGGACAGGAAGGCAAGGGAAATTGCCGAAAGCATAGATGGAGCCTTTTATGTGGACCAGCACGAAAATTACGGGAATGTGGAAGCCCATTATTACATTACCGGACCGGAAATCTGGAATCAGACCCAGGGAAAAATAACCCATTTTGTGGCCGGAATGGGAACCGGTGGAACCCTCATGGGGGTTTGCAAGTACCTGAAGGAGATGAACCCTAAAATAGAATGCATCTGCGTGGACCCTGAGGGTTCTGTTTTTTACGATTATTACCAGAGCGGAAAAATAGTGGAGGCCAAGGATTACGAAATAGAGGGCCTGGGAGACGAGAGAATCCTCCCTATAATTGATTTTTCCATAATTGACAGGATGATAAGGGTAAATGACAGGGATGCCTTTCTCCTTACGAGAAGGCTGGCCAAGGAGGAAGGAATTTTCGCAGGAGGTTCTGCTGGGGCTAATGTGTACGCTGCCTTCCAGGTGGCCAGGAGCCTCAGGGAAGAGGATGTGGTGGTTACCATAATTCCTGACACTGGTTTCAAGTACCTATCTAAAATTTACAACGACGATTGGATGAGGAAAAAGGGATTTCTTGACTAAAGAAGCCCCCTTTCTGCAAGGAGTTTTTCGAATTTCTCTAAAAATTCCTTGGTTCTCTTCTGAAAATCGTATTCATCTCCAGAGGCCCTGTATCCCCTGATGGCCATTTCCAGGTCCTCCACCTGATAAACAGCCAGTATGTTCCCCCTCTTTTCAAGGAAACGCACGAATTTCAATTGGTGGTCGTCCACTATTTCCCCCAATTTCGGGTCCCTGGGAACCACTATGGGAATTTTTCCACTGGCAAGGCACAGGGCAATGCTCCCCGTCCCCCCGTGGGTTACGACCACTCTGGCCTTATTTATAAATTCAACCAATTTCCCAAAGGGCAATATCTCGTAGGTCTCCAGGTTTTTTCCTGAATAAGGGGTAAACCCCCTCTGCACCACCACCTTTTCCTTTATTTTTCCCTCTCCCACTAAGCGGTCCAGCTCCTGAACCAATCGCGCAAAGGGATGCTCGTCCGTCCCTAAAGTAACGAAGATCAAAGCAGTCCTCCTATGTAAATCCCCTTAGGATAAAATCTTTTCTGCTCCTCCCACTGGAGAACGAAAAGGTCAGTTACCGGGTAAACCAATTTACCGGTGAGGGAGGGGGAAAAAATCCTGTCGTAAACCTCCAGATAGACGGTTTTAGCCCCAAAGAGTTTTCCCAGCCAGAAAAAGGGAACCGCAACCCCTGCTCCTGTGGAAACTATAACCTCAGGCTTTTCCTTAAATAGGACCTTTATTGCCAGGATGGTATTCCTCAGAAGGTTCCACAGGTTCCTGGTGGTGGGATAATAGGCCCAGTATATCTTCTCCCCTTCAAGCATGGACAGGGCGTCGGCCTTTTTAAAGGTTACCCATACCCTGGAATATTTTTCCCACCATGGCTTTAGAAGGTAGAGCTGGAAAAGGTGTCCTCCTGCAGAACTGACTAAGCATAGTTTTTTTCCCATGACTTTGATTATAGCAAGGTATTTTTGAGCAGATATAACTTTATGTCCATCCTTATCAAGGATTATAATTCGAATATGAGCGGGAAATTTTTTGTTACTCTCCTCCTCATCCTCCCTGTCTTTTCCCTGACCCCTGAGCAGATAATCAAAAGGGTGGAAGACAATTTAAGGGGAAAGTCCAGCAAAGGGGAGATGATTATGAAGGTGGTGAAAAAGGACTGGTCCAGGGAACTTCACATGAAGTTCTGGGAAAAGAGCAAGGACCTTACCCTTATTCTAATAACCTATCCTCCAAAGGAAAGGGGAATCGCCACTCTGAAAAGGGGAAAGAATGTCTGGAATTACATCCCCTCCATAGAAAGGGTAATAAAAATTCCCTCCTCCATGATGGGAGCAAGCTGGATGGGTTCGCATTTTACCAATGATGATCTGGTAAGGGAATATTCCCTGAGCAGGGACTACTATGCGGAACTGCTGGGGGAAGATGCCTCCAATTTTTACCTGGCCCTCAGGCCTAAACCAGAGGCAGCCGTGGTATGGGGAAGGATAGAGATAGTGGTCAGCAAAACGAAACTGGTTCCCCTCAAAGAAGTATACTTCAGCGAGAAAGGGGAAAAGATAAGACAACTTGAATTCAGGGAAATAAAAAGGGTGGGAAGGAGGTGGTTTCCCTTCCATTGGGTTCTCTTACCCCTGAAGAAGCCTAGAGAAAAAACGGAATTAATAATGAAAAAAATCCAATTTGATGTGAACATACCCCAACGCCTCTTTTCGCTTAGATATCTCAAGGAAATGAGATGATTTTAAAATTCGCCTGGAGGAACATCTGGAGAAACAGGACAAGGAGCATTATTCTCATAACCTCCGTAGTCATTGGATATTTTTCCCTTTTTTTCTTCTACAGCATAGATAAGGGGGCCATCCAGCAGGCCATAGAAAATGTGATAAACTCAGGAACAGGTCATATTCAGATTCACATAAAGGGCTACCTGGACGACCCGGACATAAAAAAGAAAATTGAGAATCCAGAGGGGATAATAGAGAAAATATCCTCCTCGGAGATTCTCTCCGCCTTCCCAAGGGTGGACTTAAACGGGATAATAGCCTCACCTGAAGAAACAAGGCCTGTGAGGGCCATGGGGGGAAAACTGGGGGAGATGAGGAAAAATACCATGTTTTCCCTTTATCTGGAAAAGGGGAAATTCCCGAAAAAACCTGACCAGATACTAATAGGCAGGGAACTTGCGGAACTCCTGAGGGTTTCCATAGGGGACCGGGTGGTTATAACCTCCAGCTCAACGGCCGGTGAGCTTTCCTCCTATGGCTTCAGGGTAAGCGGAATTTTCCATACCCCTTCCTTAGAAGCCAATAAATATATTGTTCTTATCTCCATGGAAGCGGCTAAGGAAATCGCCGGTTATAAGGATGAGGCCAACGGTATATACATAAAATTGCGAAATCCAGAGCATCTGGAAAGGGTAAAGAACAGAATAAAGAAACTCTTAGGGGAAAAATACGAGGTTCTGGCCTGGTATGAGGTTTTTCCCATTCTGAAATATGAAATGAAGAGTTTTTCTCAACTCATGCTAATTTTCGGGTTCATCATCCTGCTCGGAGCTGCCTTTGGAATAGATGAAGTCTTCTTCATGAGCATATACGAAAGAATGAGGGAAATAGGGGTGCTAAGGGCCATGGGAGTAAGCCCGGGAAAGATAACGGAAATACTCCTTACCGAAGCCCTTCTCCTGGGAGTCGTTTCCGTAATCGCAGGAAACATTATAAGTGCGGCCTTTTATTTTTACTTTGCCAAGAAAGGGATAAATCTTTCCATCTTCAGCCGAAGCCTTGAGGTCTGGGGAGCCGGGAGCGTAATCTTTCCCCTCATTGACCCCGCCGAGGTGGGCGAGTTAATTCTCATGGTCTTCCTTATAGTTCTCCTTTCAGTGGTTTTCCCCTTAAGAAAGGCCAGGAAGATAACCCCTGTGGAGGGCCTGAGATATGTTTAAACTCTCCTGGAAAAATCTCTGGAGAAACCCCAGAAGAACCCTGATAACCTCCTTTGCCGTGGGATTTGCGGTTTTTTTCTTGGTTTTCATGTTGAGCATTGAGCACGGAACCTACCAATACACCAAGGACTACTCCACGGAAATCTGGAACGGAAAGGCAAGGATTTTCAGAAAGGGATATTTCCAGAGGGAAACCATAACCAAATCCTTCAAATTACCTCCCGGGGTGGAAAAGGCCCTGAACCATAGCAGGGTTCACTGGTGCCGGAGAATAGAGGGATACGGTCTTGTAAGTTTCAAGGATAAGACCTACGGAGCCTCCATCAGTGGGGTGGAAACAAGCAGGGAATTCAGCGGCATAAGGAAAAGGATGGTCCAAGGGAGATTCCTGCAGGGGCCAGGGGAGGCGGTCCTGGGATGGAGGCTGGCTAAGAACCTGAGAATTCCCTTGGGGGAAAAGATTGCCCTTCTTGTCCAGGGAAGGGATGGAAGTTTAGGGGCTGAACTTTACAAAGTAGTGGGAATTTTTAACACCGGAGTTGTGGACCTGGACAGGGGTAAGACATTGATTCCCCTCCAGGATGCAGACAGGTTGTTTTCCATGGGAGGGGAAGTAACCACAGTGGCAATTCATTACAGGGGTAAAAAGGACCTTTCCCCCATAAAAAATTCTCTTCCAGAAAACCTTGAACTTATTCCCTGGCAGAGGATAATGCCAGAACTCCTGGAAATGATTGAATTTGACCGGGCAGGGGCATACATAATGTATTTTATTCTCCTCATAGTGGTCATATTCGGCCTTCTCAATACCCTTTACATGGCGGCCTTTGAAAGAAGGAAGGAAGTGGCGGTAATGAGGGCCATAGGGATCGGAAAGGGAAGGATTTTGCGAATAATGATGGGGGAAGCCCTTTTCATATCCGTTATAGGGGTGCTCATAGGGGAGGCTCTCGCCTTTCCTTTAGTGTTCTATTTCAACAGGAATC
>JALVRF010000127.1 GCA_027025175.1 Candidatus Aminicenantota bacterium
GAGACAAGGAGATATCCCCTGGTTAAATATGTGGGAGCAGGTCTTATATCTTCGGTTATAGCCGCCGTATTCCATTCCTTTTTTGATTTTCCCCTGAGGATCCCGGCCATATCACTGCTCTTCGTTTTATCCTTTTCCGCAGCATCCACCATAATTCACCTCAGGAGAAGAAGATAATGAAAAAAAAGGCGGTAATGGTCATGGTCCTGCTCTTTCTTTCAGCAGCCCTGGGAATACTGTGCTTTTTCCCCGCAAGGAATCTTTTAAACTACAAGGCCCAGTACCTTGAAGGAATAAAGGCCAAGGGCAAAGAAAGGGAAATTTACGCAAAGAGAGTGGTTAAACTAAATCCCCTTTTCCCTCACGGACATCTGCTCCTTGCCTCCGTCTATCTGGCCCGTCCCGAGGAATTTAAAGGGGCCATGAGAGAAATTGACATAGCCGTTGCCTTAGGGCCTTACAGGCGTGGAATTTCCTGGAACGCCTTCAAAACATACCTCAGCCTGTGGCCCTTCCTTTCCAGTCAGGAAAAAAAGGCGGCCCTGAGAGCAGGGAAATTCGCCATAAGGACCGCCTCCCGTCAGAGAATCCAGGAAATGCTTTCCCTCTGGAAGAGGTTTTGCAGGGATTTCGACTTCATATATAGAGTTTTAAACGAAAAACCCGGATACATGAACATGCTGGCCCGGGAAATTTACAGAAGCGGTCTTCCCTTAAAATGGAGGTGGAAAGCCCTGGCACGATACGAAAAATGGATCTTTAACACTATCTCAAGAAACAGACCTGAGGAAATGTCCGTTCCCATGCTCAAAAAAAACCTGAGAACCCTGGACAGCATAAAGTTCTATCACAGGCTGGCTGGGACAAAATTTGAGGAAAAGGTTTTTCACCACTACAGGGAAAGGGTTCTTTTTCAACTGGCCAGAATCACCAGAGAGCCTTACTTCGTGGAAAAATATCTGAAGTTTTCATCCCGCAGAGACGAAATAAAGGAACTGAGGAAAGAACTACAGCAGGATGGATTTCTATCCAGAAGGGACTTCAAGCATTTCTACCTGAAGGAACTTTTCCGATACAAACTCCGGGAATACGAAACCCTCAAGGACGAAATAGAGGCCTTCAGGGAGAGCGTAAAGTGGGTAAAGCGGGAGGAAGTGCCTGACTACATAGCCATAAACCTCCTCCTGGTGGATGTTTACTATCAGGAAAACCTTTTGCTGAAGGCCTCCTCCATACTCCAGGAAATGATGAAATTGGAAACCACCCCGGAAATACTTCTGAGACTTAAAAGAATAACGGAGCTTACCGGGGAGAACTTCTCCGCATCCCTTCCTGGATTTTATTACTCAAACCCTGTTACCGTAGGGGCCAGGGGGACAAAATTCCTTTTCTCCCCTCCGGTGGGGGAAAAAACACTGCACCTCAAAATAGAACCCCCCGGTAAGGGAACACTCCTTCAGGTTTTCATGGACGGCGAAATAGCCAAGGAAGTCTACTGGAAAGATAAGGAAACGGAGATAATTCTTCCCCTCACATCAGGGGGGGACAATTTCATGGTGGAGGTCAAATTAAAGTAGACCCTTCTCTCGTAAAAGTCTTTCATATACCCTCATATGTTTCTCTACCACAATGTTCTCGTCAAACTCTTTGATTGCCTTTTCCCGGGACTTATAGCTCATATATTTTCTAAGTTCCGGATTACCAATGAGTATCTCAAGTTTACGGACAGGTTCCTTAACATCCCGGGGAGGAACTAAAAAACCATTCACACCGTCCTCCACCAGTTCTTTACAACCAGGGGTTTCGGTGGTTATTATGGGCAATCCCATGGACAAAGCCTCTATGCCGGTTTTGGGAATTCCCTCCCTGTAAGAGAGTAGAATAAAAATATGGGAAGAGGCCATTACCCGTTTTAAATCCTCAGGGGGAAGCCAGCCCAGATAATTTATTATCCCTCTTTTTACATACCCTTCCAGATCCTCCCTTTTTATTGAATAAGGGTTGCCGTCGTAAAAATCCCCAGCCAATAGGAATTCCACATGATTACCTATCTTATTTTTTACAATTTCTGCCACCTTAAAAAACTCGTAAATCCCCTTATGCCGTAACAGACGAGAAACAGTAAGAATCCTTAAAGGCGAATTATCCTTTCTGAAATCAGAATTCCAGAAAGCTGTATTAACTCCGGAACCTCTGATCAAGAAAGCCTTTTCAGAAGGGATAATTCTCCTTTTCAAAAAAAAGTCCAGGTCATCCTGATTCTGGAATATAACCCCATCGGACATTCTGAAAACTATTCTGTAGAACATCTTTATAATAGACCTCACCATAACAGCTTTTGGAGAATCTTCAATGAAAAAGGAGCCCAATCCTGTGATGGAGTTCACTATTACAGGTACCCTGGCCCATCTACCAGCAAGGGTTCCGTAGATATTGGGCTTGACCGTGAAAGTATGGAGTAACACAGGAGAAAGCTCTTTTAGCTTTCTTCCAATCTCCAACATGGCTTTCAATTCCTTAAACGGGTTTAAAGAACTCCTGCTTAGGTTATAAAAAATCGGGATGATGCGGTGCCTTGAAAACTCCCGGGAATGCTCACCGGGTGGGGTCATGGCATATACATCCCAGCCCCTCTTTAGCATTTCTTTCATTACTGGAAGCCTAAAATTAAGCAGATTCAAGTCCTGATTGGACAGGAAAACTGCTCTTTTAGGTTTCAATTTCATTGCCTCTCAAAAGGTTTTGATAGGTTTGCTCCCATCTGTCCACTATTTTCTCCATAGAGAAGTTCTTAAGAACAAAACTCCTTGCCTTTTTGCCCATCTCCTCCCTGAGGTCAGGAGGAAGGTTCATGAAGAATACCATCCTATCGGCCAGAGCCTCAGGATTAGAGGGAGGGACCACAAAACCCGTCTGACCCTCCAGAATCATCCACTCCACATCTCCCACAGAAGTGGCAACTGCTGGAAGCCCGCTGGCCTGAGCCTCTAATAAAACATTGGGCATGCCTTCCCACAGGGAAGACATAACGAAGCCGTCTGCAATTCTTATAAGGTCCGGGACATCCTCTCTTTTCCCGAGCCAGAACACTTTTTGTTCAAGACCCAGTTTCCTGGTTAACTCAACGAGTTCTTTTCTGAGAGGGCCTTCTCCTGCTATCAGAAGAAAAGAGTCAGGCCTGGTTTCCAGGACAATCCTAAAGGCATTTAATAGAGTAGGATAATCCTTGGGCCTCCTCAAATTTCCCACGGCTAACCATAGAAATTCATCTCCAAAACCCATCTTTTTTCTTTTTTCCTTTTTCCCATTATATTCGGGTCTAAAAACATCCACATCCACTCCGTTGGGAATCCAGACGGCTTTTTCCCTCCTAACCCAGTGCTTCCTTATGTATCTTTCCATTCCTTTTCTGGAAACAAAGCTCACAAGGTTACACCATCCATCAGTTAAGCGGTACATTAAACCTCTTAAATTCCCGCCTTCTCTGATGGAGTGGACAGAGCAAACAAGAGAGGGAAACTTAATTAAGAGCTTAACTAATCTAAGCATAACATTAGGATGGAATAAGTGAGTATGAATCAGAGCCGGTTTCCAGTTTTTTACATATCTCTTAAGTTCGGCAAATCCTTTTAAAAAGGAAAGTTTTCTCATTTTAAGAGCAACAACAGGGACCCTTCCTTGCCGTAGTCGGGGTGCGAAATATCCCTCTTCCTTTAAAGAAATTACCGAAACATCCCACCCCCTCTTTTTAAGCCGGAGAGAAAGCTCAGTTATCTGTTTTTCAGCCCCTCCTATTTCAAGTTCGGTTATTACGAATAGGACTTTCATTATTCCCTCCCGGAATAGTTAACAGAAGAAATGGTCATGATAAACCAGGTAGCCTTCCTCCATTCAAAATTGAGGAGAAACAGGGGAAGAAAGAGAATAGTCCAGAGAAATTTCAAGAGAATCCCCCCTGCCCTTCCGAAAACCGGGAGAAGCACAGTGAAGAGAAGGTAAATCCATAAACTTACCCCTATAATTCCACCTTCAACGGCCAAACCAATAAAAGCATTATGAGGGGACGCCTTGGCATTTATGAAAGGCCTTATCGCGTCTGGGAAAGTTCCAGCACCGGTTCCCAGAAAAGGAGATTTTGCAAAAGCCTTGAGGCCTGCTTTCCATATAACCGTTCTTTCGTTTAATGTCCCAACAGAGAGTTCCCTTGGCAGGGTAAGTATTCTTGAATATGTTCCCCGAGGGATGAAATATAGAAAAATCCCCCCGGAAACAGCGAGGGCCAATCCTGCTATTTTAAAGATTGAGCGAACCCTGGGTAGGGAAAGGATTATGAATGATAGGGATAAGATTAACCCCACCGCTCCGCTTCTTGAACCAGTTAGAAAAACCGCATAAGATGCTGGAAGTATGAATCCAAGCGTTATTACCTTCAAAATTTTTCTCTTGCTAAAACTGCTAAGGTACCAGGCTATGGGGATAGCAAGATTTATGTAAAAAGCCACATCATTGGGGTCAAACCCCATAGCGGCATACCGAAACCTTCCCACCTGAACTCCCCTCAAATACTGATAAATGAGGTTAAGAACAGTCACCCAGGCACCGAGCAAGTAAGCATTTAAGAAGGAGAGTAAATTTTCCCTGTTCATGGCGAATTGATATAGAACCACGGAGGCAAGCCATAATCCTGTATAAGTTATGCATCTTGTTCGGGTCAGAGAAGGGTTTATACTCCAGAAATAAGTGAACCAGAACCATAAAACAAACAGCAAACCTGCCAGATGGAACTGGTGCCATTTCAAATTTCCCTTAACCAGGATTATAAACAAACTTATGGCTATGGCTGCGGCCCCGGCAAACTTGGCTGAGGTACCAATGCCAGGTATTAAAACCACATTTTCCCAGGGGATAGCAAACACGAAAAACCAGGCAAAAACAAAAGCAATTTTTCTCACTCCACACCTTCTATGAGGGAGATATATTTATTCATGACATTTTCCAGAATAAAGGGTTCAATTGCTTCCTGGTAATCTTTTATCGGTCGTTCTTTCAGAGTTTCTTCTATGGCCTTTGCCAGGGCAATATAATCCTCCACCGGAACCAATTTACCGAACATACCATTTTTGAGTATCTCCCTGGGACCGCTCACGCAATCTGTGGAAACCACCGGTAAATTCAGGGAAAGGGCTTCAATTAGAACCGTGGGTAACCCCTCCCAACGAGAAGAAAGCACGAAAAGGTCTGACCTGGCCATAAACTTATATGGATTATGAACAAAACCCGGCATTTCTACCCAATCCTCAATTTCCAATTGTCGGGCGAGAGTTTCCAATTCCCCTCTTAACGGGCCCTCGCCGAGTATAAAGAGCCTTGCTTTTAATCCTTTAAGCACAATTGAAAAAGCCTTTAGTAAGACATCAAAGCCCTTGGCACTGGTTAGCCTCCCAACCGCTAAAACCACTGGATATTTCTTAGGGGAAAACCAGGGATGAGTCAAGGGTTCCCTTGAAAGGCTGTAAATATTTTCGTTTACCACGGGATTGGGAATCACGTTTATTTTCACTGAGGGTAATATTTTCCTTAACTCCAACTTCATGTCTTCGGTAAGGGCTATCACAACATCCGCCGAAGGATAGAAACTTTTCATCAATGCTTTAAAAAACTTCTTCTCCCAGAAAGGAATCTTTACCTGAGTAATATTGGTGTGCTCCACTACAAATACTCTGGTCTTTACTTTAGCAAGGGCTTTAGCCCAGAGAGCTATTATATTAGCATGGGTCATCCCGGAAATCAGTACCCTGGGTTTTTCTTCCCTGAGGTACCGGGCCAGAGGAAGGGTTGAAGTGAGGACTCTGCTTTTTTTAAAATCTATTACCCGAACTCCGGGGGAAAGCCATTTCAAAAAAGGACCTTCCGCCCGGGAAAGCACAAGGTCTACGGGATAATATTCAGCAAGCCCGCTACTTAGAACTGCCGTTGCTCTTTCAGCTCCACCCCCGCGGAGGGACGGCAGGAAAAAACTAATCTTTCCCCTTTTCACTGAGTAGCTCCTTGTAAAAATTCATGATTTCCTTCGTAATTTCTGTTATAGAAAACCTCTCCTCCACTTTCTTCCTGGCCATTATTCTCATTTCCTTTCTCTTTTTATCGTTGTAAAGTATTTCCCGGAGCGCCTTCAAGAAATCCTCAGGATTCTCTCCTTTTATTATGTACCCATCGTGCCCATCAGTAACTATGTCATAAGCAACCCCCATCATTTCAGAAACTACGGGAATAACCCCGGTGGCCATAGCCTGAATAACTGACGAGGGGAAACCTTCCCTCCTTGATGGAAACAATAACACATCGCATGCCTTCAGATACTCATCAACCTTAGAGGTAAACCCCGTGAAAATAACCCTTTCCCTGAGAATTCCCAGAGCCTCCATGTGTTCTGCCTCAATATTATTTCTTCCCATTAGAAGAAGAAAAGCCCGGGGTTCAGTCTCGGCAAATTTTCTGAAAATCTCTACAATCATATCCGCCCCTTTTCTTCTTATCAAATCTCCCACAAAGCAAATACAAAATACATCCGGGAGAATTCCCAGTTCCTTCCTTATTTTCTCCCTTTCATCTTCGGTGGGTGGAGAATATTTTTCAAGGTCCGTCCCGTTGGGTATAACTTTATGAGGTTTTCCCATAAGACCTTCCCCTTTCAAGGCCCTTACCATCGGTGTACTCAAAAGCAAAAATCCATCCACCAGTTTGAGTCCCCATTTCATCATAAAAGCCAGTTTTCCCCACGTAAGACTCCCAGGGTCAGGTTTCATAAGGGTTATTTGATATATAGTTTTTTTCCCGAAAAGTTTGGCTACCAATAGAGGTATGAAGGTAAAGACTTCCATGGAAAAAACCTGTATTATTTCGCATTCCTTTTTTCGTCTCAATATTTCCCTGGCGGAAGAAAGGGAGAAACTCAGGTTTTGAATAAGGGGATGTTTTCCCCAGACCCATGTTCTTACCACCTTCACCCCATCAATTTCCTCTTCTCGCCTCAGATCATCATATCTTGGGGTAATAACAAGCACTTCGTTACCCCACTTCTTAAGTAGCCTGGCCTGTTCATGGGACCTTATGGCAGCCCCAGAAAAAACAGGGAGATATTTTCGGTGTATAAAACAGATTCTCATAACCTGTTCCTCAACTTCGTAAAAAGAGCTATTCCTAGAGGACCCGTTAACGAAAGCAAAAACCACCCCAGGGACTTCAGGTCAAAGCCGTATTTCAGGGCTCTGATAAAGGTGCATAGGCTTTTGTCCACCCTCCATTTCTGCCCATATATTCTAAGAAGGTTATGATAGGTTCTCTTCAGGGAAGACTTAAAATAAGGTATAAGGTCCAACCTTCCGGCAGCCTCCATTTCATCCCTTATTTTCAAGAGGGTAAATATCCTGTTATTCCAGGCCTTCTCCTTCTGTCCGGTTATGCTTTCAGGATGAATCCTTCTTTCTATAAGAGGTTCATCTATAAATGCGAATTTCACCCCGCAGAGAGAAAACCTCACCCAGAGTTCAAGGTCCTCGCTCATGGTTAAACTTGTGTCAAAAAAACCGCATCTATCAAAGACGTCTCTGTTAATAATTACTGTGGGATTTGCAATAAAATTTCCGGCAAGAAGAGTTTCAATTAATCCATCCTCTATTATAAATACGCGGTCGGCCAGGCGGTTTGTCTTTAATTTTCGTATTGTTGTGAACTTCTCAAAGCCCTTAATTCTTTCATCTTTAACTTCGTCTACATCCCAGAAGTCTGAAAATAAGACCCCCACAAGGGGATGAGCCTCCAGAACCTGTATCTGCCTTGACAACTTCCTCTTTTCCCAGAGATCATCGGAATCAGCAAGGGCGACATACTTTCCTCTAATATTTCTCAAACCTTCGTTTCTGGCATTGGGAAGTCCCATGTTCCTGGGAAGTTTCTTATAGTAAATTCTGGAATCTCTCGCCTGGAATTCCTTTATGAGGCTTTCAGTACTATCCCGGGAGCCGTCATCCACCACGATCAACTCAAAGTTTAAAAAGTTCTGCCCGAGAATAGAATCCAGAACCTCAGGCAGAAGATGAGCCCTGTTATAGGTAGGTAAAATCACGGAAACCATAGGAGCAGTCATTTCACCTCCTGAAAACCAGGGAAACTAAGGACTTAATACCTTTCCAGGTCAAAAAACCCCGAGGATAAGTCTTAAGGGCTTTCTTTAGAAGGAAAATTTCCTCCTGAAATTTCGCTATTCTGGCCAAAAGAAGAATCTTAAGGAAAACATCCTGTTTTATTTTTTCCTTTTCATACGGAGTAAGAGAATAATTCAAGAATTTTGTAAGAACTTCCTCCAGAAGGATTTCGGATTGAATGGGATCAGCGTCTTTGTTCCTTTCCTTTATTACGAGGGGATAAAGGACTCTTTCGTCCACAGGCCTGCCCAGAAACGATGAAATTTCCCTCCTGGCTATTTGCAAGGTGGAATTCAATTGAACTTTTCTCTTCTTTCTCGAAACCGAGGAGGGCCTGATCCTGTAAAGGAGAAGCACATCCGGTAGACTAACTATTTTCGTATGTTTAGATAGCCTCGTCCATAAATCATAATCCTCAGCATGGGGATATTCTTCCCTGTAGTAGAGCCCAGTCTCTATTAGAACCTTTTTCCTTATCATAACAGTGGGGTGATAAATAGGACATCTCCAAAAAAGATGCCATTTAATTAATTGAGGTGTTAAGGGAAATGGGTCCTTTTTACTTTTTAAAATGTTTCCCTTCTCGTCTATGTAAGCCACATTAGTTCCCAGAACTCCTGCATCCTGGTGCGTTTCCATAAATTCAAACTGAAGTTTAAGCCTATCTCTCAGGCTAACATCGTCACCGTCCATTCGAGCTATGTATTCCCCCCTGGAAACTTCCATCCCCCTGTTCAGGGAAAATACAAGACCCATTTTTTCCCGGTTCCTCAACACTCTGATTCTTTCGTCTTTTTTTGCGTATTCCTTCAGCAATTCAGGAGTCCTGTCGTCAGAGCCGTCGTCAATTATCACAAATTCAAAGTCCCAGAAACTCTGTTCTAAAATGCTATTTATGGAATCCGCCAGGAATTCCTCCTCATTATGAACTGCCATGATAACCGATATTTTCACCATT
Organism: Candidatus Aminicenantota bacterium; assembly: GCA_027025175.1. Classification (GTDB taxonomy): domain Bacteria; phylum Acidobacteriota; class Aminicenantia; order S016-38; family S016-38; genus JALSNJ01. The sequence continues at coordinate 9,163 of JALVRF010000127.1, forward strand.
TTAAAAACAGTAGAAAAGCAGGTTTATATTTTTAAAGAAGGCCAATATTTTGCCTTTTCTGGCTAAAAACTTACTCCAAGAACATGCCCTATCGTATATTCTCTTTTTGATTTCCCTGTCTACGGTCCCCTGCCCATTCTCCAGAACTTTGTTTCTAAAAATATCAAGAATTCTGAACAAAAATCTCACTTCTATTCCGGGGTTTTCCAGGAAACCATAGGAGGGTCCCAGCCAGAATGTCCTTAATCTTTTAACCCTGGAAATATCAACTTCCAATCCTATATCTTTAAGAGCCTCCCGGGAAACCTCCAGGCTTAATCTTTCCTGTTCTTCTTTATGATGTTGGGAGAGGTTTCCCGTGTGGGTTCTATATTGCAATATAACTTCAGGAATAATATGTATGTTTCCCATCCGGGCGAGTTTAACCCAGAGGTAGTAATCCTGGGAATATTTAAAGTTTTCCGGATATCCACCCAGTCTTACAATCGCGTTTTTTCTGAACATAACCTGAGAGTGTCCCCCAATGTAATTAAAAAACATCAAAAACCACCTTATCACCAGAGGATGTGTGGCTCTGAGCCCGGGTCTGTGCCACACCCTACCATTTTCGTCAATGAACTCTATTCCCCCTGAGACGAGCACCGTTTCCCTATTGGCTTCAATAACTCTTAATTGTTTTTCCAGCCTCCAGGGCAAAGAGACATCATCAGCATCCTGCCGGGCAATAAAATCCCCCTTGACCTCTCTTAGGCCAATGTTTAACGAACGGGTAAGCCCCATATTTTTCAGATTATCTATTATTCTTATCCTTTTGTCCCTCTTCCTGTATTCCTCCAGAATATCCCTTGAGCCGTCCTTTGAGGCGTCGTTTACTATTAAAAATTCAAAATCGCCGAAACTCTGGCCGAGAATACTTTCCACCGATTGGCGAAGGTATTTTTCCCCGTTATAAACGCTCATAAGAACACTAACTTTGGGTTTATCCTTTAAGCACATAGCGATAAACATCCAGTTCTTTTTCGTAAATTTTCCTCAAGGAGAAATTTCTGCTCACAAATTCCCGGGCTTTTTCTCCTATGCTTCGTCTTAAATCTTCGTCGTAAAGCAAAGTCTTTATGGATTTCCTTATTTGCGAAGGGGATGTACCGGAGAGAATCCCATTTTCTCCGTGTTTTATTAATTCCCTTATGCCAGCCACATCCGTCCCAATTACTGCAATACCGCTGGCCATGGCTTCAAGCAGAGTTTTAGGATGGCCTTCGTAAAGGGAAGGCAATATGTATATGGACGAAGAATTAAGTAATTCCGGCAATTTTCTATGAGGGACAAACCCGAAAAACCTGGCCTTTAACCTATAATCTCTGGCCATGGTTTCCAGTTTTTTTCTCAAAGAACCACCGCCTACCACATAAATTTCAACATCGAGGCCCCGCACCGCTTCAAAAAGGGCCACGAGATTTTTCTGTTTCTCCAGCCTTCCTATAAATATTATTCTATTGGGTTCTCTTCTATCCCACTCCCCTGGCTTAAAAATTTCAATCTCCACATAATTGGGTACAACGAAAACTTTGCCGTTATCTACGCCATATCTGTTCATTACTATTTTTTTCGAAACTTCGGTGGTTACGATTATCGCCTTGGCTTTTTCAAATAGCCTTCTCTCAAGTTCAACACTTTCCCTAAACTCCGGTGAATTTTCACCATGGGCTTTCCTCTTAAATTCGGAAAGAAGATATCCACAACGAGCGATTAGTTTTTTGCCGTAAAGCCTGGAAACCTTCAATGCCACATCGCCTCCCAAAATCTGATTGGTTTTTATAATCTGAGCCTTTAAAAAATGAGGGGCGAACAGGAAAGGAATGACTTTGGTGTAATATTTTAGAGGCAAGTTATACCTGTTAAAAAGTAATTTTATATCTTTCAGCCGACTTTCGTATTTTCTTTCCTCTTTACCTCCATAGGTGAGGAATGCAATATTTAGCCCTTCTTTGCTTAATAAACGATACAGAGAAATTTCTCTTTCCAGAATCCCCAATTTATCCCAAGATTTTAAAGAAACACCTCTGGTAAAGAAGAGGGCAACGCTAATTTTCCTCATAGGGTTTAATTTCCCAGTGAAAATCCGGCAGAAATATTCCGGTCCCAAGTTTTCCGCTACCGTAAATGTCAGCTTCCTCTATGTAAAAACTTATGGCGTTCTCCACATAATCTACTATGGGAATGTCGCTGCTAAAACTTACATTAACATAATAAAGACCGGGGACCAGACGGCAATCCTTCCATAAGCATTTAGCCCTTGCTCTGGAATCAATCTTCTCCCATTTTATCCCCTCTATCCATGTAGCGAGTTTGCTAACCTGGATTCCCAGGGAATTTCTTATTGACAAAGACACCCTTGGTTTTCCATATCTTTCCCCACGGGGGTCCAAGTCTATCTCGAACAATATAGATTCCCCGACCCTGAACACGGACTGAGGCTTTCCTTCTTTGTTAAGAAGCCTTATACCTTTAAGAACCGGCTCCATTCCCCTCCTTCTTCCAGGGTGCCTTTCAAGAGATGAATAAGGAAGACCATCTGCGTATTCTTTCAGGTATGCGGTTATTACTTCGTCAGGCTTGCCTTCCTTTACAATTTTCCCTTCCCTCAGGTAAATAACCCTGTTGCACAGGGACTCTATCGCTGCCATGTTATGGGAAACAAACAAAACTGTCCTTCCCTCACGGGCTATTTTTCCCATCCTTCCTATGCTCTTCCTCTGAAAGGCTACATCTCCCACGGCTAATACTTCATCTACCAGAAGGACCTCAGGTTCCAGATGAGCGGCTATAGCGAAGCCAAGCCTGACTCTCATTCCTGAGGAATATCTTTTAATAGGGGTATCTATGAATTTACTCAACTCTGCGAATTCAACTATTTCTTCAAACTTCCTGTCTATTTCCGCTTTCTTCATACCCAAGATCGTCCCGCTGAGGTAAATATTTTCTCTTCCTGTGAGTTCTGGATGCATTCCTGTCCCCACTTCGAGCAGGCTTCCCACTCTTCCCCTGACAATTGCGCTACCAGAGGTAGGCTCAGTAATCCTCGAAAGAATCTTTAAAAGGGTGGACTTTCCTGCTCCATTGGGACCTATAATTCCCAGAACTTCACCCTGCTTCACCTCAAAGGATATGTCTTTCAATGCCCAGATTACGTCTTTTTCCTCCCTGTCGCTAAATCGGGTAAGGCCCTTAAGCCTTTTTAGGTTTTTTATCGGTTCCTTTAATAACTTACCCACAGAGGCCAGAAAGTTATCCGGAATCTCGTCCTTAATTCCAATCCTGTATTTTTTGCTTAGGTTTTCCACCCTTATAGAAAGACCTTCAGGCAACATCAGCAAAAATCCTCTCTTTTTTTCTAAAATACGAAAGCCCCGTAAAGAAAATAAGAAAAGCGCTTAGGGTTCCAGAAAGGAGAAGGTCCCAGGGCATGGGTCTTGTCCCCAGAAGAGATGAACGAAATCCTTCTATCACCCCTGCCATAGGGTACAATCCATAGAGTAAACGATACTTAGCAGGAATAAGAGAGGCGGGCCAGACCACTGGGGCAGCGTAGAGCAATAATTGAACGATAAATTGGGTAGCATGTCTGACATCCCTGTATTGAACGGCAAGGGCAGAAAGCCACAGGGATATTCCTGAGGCTGTAATAAACATCAAAAAAATGAGTGCGGGAAGGAAAATTATATTGGCGTTTGGCCAGATATTGTACCAGGCCATCATGATTAGCAGAACTGAAAAGGATATTGCGAAGTCAAGAAGTTTGGCTGTTATAGGGGTCAGCGGGACAAAGACCCTTGGAAAATAAACTTTCGTTAAAATATTGACATTGCTTATGAGGCTCTGAATAGAACCAGTAAGGGAGGCGGAAAAATATGTCCAGGGGACCAGAGCCGTATAGTTGAAAATTGGGTAGGGAACACCATCGCTGGAAACCCTGGCTAATTTCCCAAATACTACGGAAAAAACTATCATGCTGAAAACCGGCCTGATTATGGCCCAGGTAAATCCCAGAATTGTTTGTTTGTAGAGTATTTTTATATCCCTGAGAACAAGAAAATAAAAAAGGTCCTTATATTCCCGGAGTTCCTTTAAATTTATTAACGACCATTTTCCTGAAGGCCGGATAATCGTTATTCTATTTCTCCCCATTTATATTTTTATTTTCCTTACCAACTCGCTATTTTCCTTAAACCAGGAAACAGTCCTCCTTAAGCCCTCCTCGATGCTAACCTCCGGCTCCCATTGAAGAAGCCTTTTTGCCTTTCCTATGTCAGCCCAGGTGGTTTTCATGTCCACCTTCTTAAACTCCCCGTATTTAACCTTAGCCTTTACCCCCAGGAGTTCCTCAAGAGTTTCTATTATCCTGTTAAGGGATATGGGGTTTTTTCCTCCCCCGAGGTTTATTATTTCGTAACCCAGGGGCCTTAGGGCCTTTACTGTTCCCTCGGCTATGTCGTCCACATAGGTAAAATCCCTGCTCTGGGTCCCGTCGCCGTATATTTCTATCTCCTCCCCCTCCATCATCCATTTTATGAACCGGAAAATGCTCATGTCAGGCCTTCCTGCAGGCCCGTAAACGGTGAAATACCTCACCACGCTCACATCTACTCCGTAAAGGTAGTGGTATGTGTAACAGAGAACTTCTGCTGCTTTTTTGGTGGCCGCATAAGGGGAGATGGGGGTATTTACAGGAAGTTCCTCCTTAAAGGGAAGGGGCTGGCCAGCGTAGAGGGAAGAGGTGGAGGCCAGGACGAATTTTCCCACCCCGTATTTTCTGGCAAGCTCTAAGAGATTAAGGGTACCCCTCACATTGGTGGAAAGGTAAACGAAGGGGTTTTCCACCGAATACCTTACCCCTGCCCTGGCAGCCAGGTTAATTATGGCGGAGAAACTATTCTCTTTGAAAAGGGCTTCTAAGGCATCCAGGTTTTCTATGTCCTGCCTGAAAAAGGAAAAACCTTCCCTTTCCCGGAGGCGGGAAAGTCTCCACTCCTTGAGCCTTACATCGTAGTAATCGTTTAGGTTGTCCACCCCCACCACCTGGTATCCGTGCTCCAGCAGTTTCTCCACGGTCTTCCACCCTATGAAGCCCGCTGCCCCGGTAAGGAGAATTTTTTCAGACATTTTCACCTCTCAGGCCTTCCATATTTTACCCTTTTGTAATTGTTTAATTCTGTATACATTTCTCGTATCCACAATTAGCCTGGAATGGCGATAAATCATGGAATAATCTATGGACGAATGATTTGTAATAATAGCCACGAGGTCAAATTGTGAAACTACTTCTGGAGTTAGTTCTACAGACTTTTTCCACAGGCTGTATTTTCTGCCTTCAGTAACCTCAGGAATGTAAGGATCATAATATTCAACCTCAGCACCCAGGTCTGTAAGACGCTGGAAAATCCTCAACGAAGGACTTTCCCTGAGGTCTCCCACATCAGGTTTGTAAGCCATCCCAATAATCAATATTCTGGAGCCTCTTATGGCCTTTTTTCTGGAATTGAGAGCAATGGAAATTCTTTCAACCACATAATCCGGCATTTTCTCGTTTGTTTCCCCGCTTAATTCTATAAATTTCGTGTGAACAGAATATTCTTTCGCCTTCCAGGTCAGATAAAAGGGGTCTATGGGTATGCAATGCCCCCCGAGCCCGGGCCCAGGATAAAAAGGGTGATACCCAAAGGGTTTGGTTTTTGCCGCTTCAATAACTTCCCATATATCTATTCCCATTTTTTCAAAAACCACTTTTAGTTCATTAACAAGAGCGATATTAACGGCCCTATAGATATTTTCCAGGAGTTTTGTCGCCTCTGCCACTCTGGGAGTAGAAACTGGCACTGTTTTGATTACCACTTTAGAATAAAGTCGATCTATAACCTCAAGACATGTTTTGGTCACCCCACTAACTACTTTGGGGATTTTACTGGTGGTGAATCTGGGATTTCCCGGGTCCTCCCTCTCAGGAGAATATCCCAGACAAAAGTCTTTCCCAACTTTAAGACCAGAACTTTCCAAAATAGGGAGGACTTCTTCCTCTGTGGTTCCCGGATAGGTAGTGCTTTCAAGAATTACAACATGGCCTTCCCTTAGATTTGAGGCAATGGTTTCTGAGGTATTAAGCACATAGGTAAGATCAGGCTCATAATGTTTACCCAGAGGAGTGGGGACGCAGATAACTATTCCATCCACCTCTTTCAATCTGGAAAAGTTATAAGTAGCCTCGAGTTTTCCCCGGTCAACGAATTTCTTAATAAAATTCCCATCCATGTGATAAAGATAATTTACTCCCCTGTTTATCTTCTTAACTTTCTCCGGATCAATATCAAAGCCAAGAACATCAAAACCAGCCTTCAGGAATTCCCTGGCAAGAGGAAGACCTACATAGCCAAGTCCTATGATCCCCACCTTAAAATCAAGCCGGGTTATTTTTTCTGAGACTTCTTCCATCATGAGAAACTTTAAGCATTCATAATAAAATCTGACTTTTTATCTGTCAATTATTTGCGGCAATCAAAACAAAATTACCTGTTTTAACTACCAGGACTTACATTTTGTATTTTCCGAAATCCTCCGGAGAAAGCCCTTCCAGCCATTCCCTCAGGTCCTGCTCGCCCTCCCCTTCCGGTGCAGGAAGTATGGAGGCCTCCTCAAAGACCTTTTCCTCAACGAACACAGGAGCCCCAACCCTTACTGCCAGGGCTATGGCATCGGAGGGTCTTGAATCTATCTTTAAAATCTCATCACCTCTTTTTATGTATATTTTCCCGTAGAAGGTTCCTTCCCTCAGGTCGTCTACCACCACTTTTTCCACCACGCCTCCCATGGATTTTATAACCCCAGCAAGCAGGTCGTGGGTCATGGGCCTGGGCGAATGGACATTCTCCAGTTTCATGGCAATGGCATTGGCCTCAAATATGCCCACCCATATAGGAAGAACCCGGCTGGAAAGTTCATCCTTCAGGATTATAACCGGGGTATTGGAAGTAGGGTCAAGAACCACACCGTAAACCACCACTTCTATTTCCATCTCTTCCTCCTTCTCCTAATATGATAGGTCAGGGAAGTTCAATTTCAACCTTTTTTATACCCTGATAGGGGAGGAGTCTGCGGGCGAGGTGAAAAAGGCTCTCGCCTCCTATCTCCACATCTCCCTCCAGTTCTATGAGGGGAAGGATGAAAAATAGGCGATTTTTCAGGTCATAGTGGGGGATCTTAACCCTGGGAGTTTCCACCTCCCCCTCTGACCAGAGAACTATGTCAAGGTCAAGGGTTCTGGGACCCCAGCGAAGTTCGTTTCTCGCTCTACCGGCTTCCATCTCTATTCCCTGAAGAATGTCAAGCACCTTTTCCGGAAGAAGATCGGTGGTGATCTTCACCATCATGTTGTAAAAATTGGGCTGGTGTGGATAACCGTAGGGCTCGGATTCGTAGACCGAGGAGAGGGAAACTATTCTGAACTCCTGGGAAAGCCTCCTCAGGGCCAGTTTAAGATTTTCTTCTTTTCTAATGTTGGTTCCAATGGCTATCAGGTACTCCATCATTTTATCCCCTTTGCTAATTTTACGCTCATTTTGTTCTCCCTCACATCGTGAACCCTTATTATACTAACTCCTTTAAGAGCAAGGTAAAGGGAAAGGGAGGCGGTGGGGACCAGCCTTTCATCCACCTCTGCCCCTGTAAGATGGCCAATAAAACTCTTCCTTGAATGGCCCACAAGGACGGGATAACCTAAGGAGAAAAAGGCTTCTATGTTCTTGAGGATTTCCAGGTTGTCCTCAAGCCTTTTTCCGAATCCTATTCCAGGGTCCACGGCAATCTTCTCAACCCCTTCCCTGCGGGCGAAATCGGCCCTCTCCCCGAGAAAGCCCAAAATCTCCTTTACGGCGTCTTCATAATGCGGGTTCTTCTGCATGTCCCTTGGGGTCCCCTTCATGTGCATCAGGATAACCGGCACTTTGTATTTTGCGGCCACCTTCACCATTTCCGGGTCAAATCTCAGGGCAGAGATGTCGTTTATTAAGTCGGCCCCCTCCTCTAAGGCTGCCTTAGCCACCTCCGCCTTGTAGGTATCCACGGAAATGGGTATGGAAACTCTTTTCCTTATTTCCCTTATGGCAGGAATAACCCTTTCTATCTCCTCATCCAGGGGAACGGGTTCTGCACCGGGTCGGGAGGACTCACCGCCCACATCTATAAAATCAGCACCCTCTTCCTGCATCTGCTCTGCTATTTCACCGGACGTCTCCGGGCTCACCCTGGAGCCACGGAAGAAGGAATCCGGCGTAACGTTTATTATGCCCATTACATATGTGTTTTTACGAAAATCGTATTCTCTGCCCCGGATCTCCCAGACCATCTCCCTTGGGCGGATTTGTTCCAGAAGGCTCTGGCCCACACCCTTCAGGCCCCAGTAGTTCATCTGGAGGAGTTTCTTTGATGCCTTTTTTATCTGAGCCTCGGTTCCCATAAGGATGAGGTCAGAGATTTCAACCCTGCAGTTTATAACATGGCGGTGGACTGCAGCGTCCCCGCCTGCGGAAAGCATTTCCTGTTTTATTATGTTGGCTGCTGGTGCCTTCACATCCGTGATTTTGAAAATAAGAAAATTGGACTTGGCCCTGAATATGGGAACCGAGGCAGGGTCTGCCCCAAGTTTGAGAATCTCCTCAACCAGGGAAGAGAGGGGAATTCTATAAACCATTGGTAAATTCCACGCAGGCATAAGCATTGTGATTGTGGATGGATTCGTAGTTTTCCACTTCTACCTTAAACCAGGTTATCCTTTCGTCCTTTTTAAGGGCCAAGGCTATTTCCCTGGATGCGTCCTCCACAAACCTTGGATTGTCGTAGGCCCTTTCGGTTATGTATTTTTCGTCCTCCCTTTTAAGGAGGGAAAAAACAGGGGCGCTGGCAGCGCTCTCCGCCATCTCCACCAGTTCTTCAAACCATACTAATTTTTTCATCCTCACCTGTATCCTCGCTACCCCCCTCTGGTTGTGGGCTCCCCGGGAGGAGATTTCCTTAGAGCACGGACACAGGTTATGGATGGGAACCTCCACCAGAACCACCAGGTCAAATTTTTTCTCGGTTTTGGTTCCCATGAGCCCGCAGGTATAGTTCATGAAACTTTCAATTCCGCTCACTGGGGCCTTTTTCCTTATAAAATAAGGAAACTTGAGTTCAATGTGGGAAGTGGAGGCGGAAAAGGCATCCCTCATGTCCTCCAGGATTTTCTCTATGTTGTGAATAGCCATGGTGTTCTTGTGCTTTTCCAGGACCTCTATAAAACGGGACATGTGGGTCCCCCGGAATTCCTTGGGGAGGTCCACATACATGTTAACGGTAGCCACTGTGGACTGATACTTGTTCTTTCTGTCAAGAACCCTGATGGGATAAAGAAGGTCCTTTATCCCTACCTTGTTTAAGGGTATTTCCCTGGTATCCCTTTCTGCCTGGACATCCTTCATATAAAAATTAAAGAGCACGCCCGGAGGGACTCGAACCCCCAACCAACTGATTCGTAGTCAGCCGCTCTATCCAATTGAGCTACGGGCGCACCCAATTTCATATTATACCATCGGTTAAACCCTTCTGTAATTCCACTCCCTGGAGGAATACTTTCTCTCTAAGGCCCTGACCGGTTCTTCAGGAAGTTCTGCTTCCACCACCCGGGCCCTGAACTTGTGGGAAAAAGCCTTCAGTATTCCCTCAATCATCTCCTCCTTAGTGGGAAGTTCATCAAGAACTTCCGAAAGGGAGTAAAAACTTTTCTCAAGGAGGGAAAGGGGAGTCCTGGTAGCCATGGCAATTTTTTCCCTTATGTAATTTATGGGGATGGTGCCGTGAATCATAAAAACGTCCCTCTTCTTTTTCATGGCTCCGGAGACCAGTTTCCTCCCCTTCACCTTTATCTCCCATCTTCCTGGAAAGGAAAAACAGGCAATTTCCTGGCGGGAAAATTCCCCATATTGCTGATTGGAAAGTTTTACCTCTAAGCCTAAGGACTCAAGAAAAAGGGAAAGGGCTTCGGAGACAAGGAGATATGGGTAATATGGAGAAGGATTGGAGAAGAAAAGGGGTTCCCTGCTGGAGACCGCATAGGTTATCTCGTTATGGTGAAGAACCGCCTTTCCTCCGGTGAGCCTCCTTACAAAGGGAATGCCCTCCCTTTCAAGGTGTTCCAGGTCTAAGGCCTTGCTTACAGGCTGGGAAAAACCTATGGTCACCGTGGGACAGCACCAGTCGTAAAGCCTAAGGTGAACCCCTCCCTTTCGGCTTTCCTCCATTAAGTATTCGTCCTTGGCCATGTTGAGGGGGCCAGGAGCCTGGCCCCCCCTGTAAAAATAAATTTCCAACTCCTATTCCACCTTCACTATCTCGTCGGTGTCTATCTGTGCCCTCTGAAGCCTCCCGCTGAAGTCAATGTAAACGGACTTCCACTCGGTGAATATGTCTATAACCGTATGGCCTCCTTCCCTGTGTCCGTTTCCTGTCTGGTTTACGCCGCCGAAGGGAAGATGGACCTCCGCCCCGATGGTGGGAGCATTCACATAGGTAATTCCTGTGTAAATATCCCTTATGGCAATGAAGGCCTTCTTTATGTCGTTGGTGTAAATGGAAGAACTCAGTCCGTATTTGGAGTTATTGGCTATTTCAATGGCATGTTCCAGAGAGTCTGCGGGGATTACCGAAACCACCGGACCGAAGATTTCCTCCTGGGCTATTCTCATATTGGGGTCCACATCGGCAAAGATGGTGGGGGCCACGAACCATCCCCTGTCGTACTCGCCTCCGGTCAGGCGATGGCCTCCTATGAGGAGTTTTGCCCCCTCGCTCTTTCCTATCTCAATGTAGGAAAGAACCTTGTTCAATTGGGACTCGTTGATAAGCGGTCCCACATCGGTATTGGGATCAAGGCCGTTTCCAACCCTGAGTTTCTTAACTCTCTCCACATACATGTCAAGGAATTTCTTGTAAACCTTTTTGTGGACAATTACCCTGGATGTGGCGGTGCAGCGCTGACCAGTGGTTCCGAATCCTCCCCAGGTGGCGCCATCCACGGCAAGTTCCAGGTTGGCATCGTCCATAACGATCTGGGCGTTTTTACCTCCCATTTCCAGGGAAACTTTCTTGAAGAGGCTGGCGCCCTTAGAGCCTATGTGCTTTCCCACTTCAGAGGAACCGGTGAAGGAAATCACCTTCACATAGGGGTGGGTTATCAGGGATTCCCCCACCACAGCCCCTGAACCGGTGACCAGATTGACCACCCCTGCAGGGACCCCTGCTTCCACCAGAACCTTCACGAAGTTGTAGGCGGAAAGCGGGGTGTCGGTGGCAGGTTTGAATACCACGGTGTTTCCTGCCACCAAGGCAGGGATTATCTTCCAGGAAGGAATGGCCATGGGAAAATTCCATGGAGTTATTATGGCAGCCACCCCCATGGGTATTCTTATGGACATCTGAAATTTAAGGGGAAGTTCCGAAGGGGTGGTGAAACCGTAAAGACGGCGGCCCTCACCGGCTATAAAGAAACTCATGTCAATGGCTTCCTGGACATCTCCCCTGGTCTCTGGAAGTATTTTCCCCATCTCCCTGGTCTCGTCCCTGGCAAAGTCCTCCTTCCTCTCCACCAGCATCTGGGCGGCCTTAAATATGATTTCCGCCCTCTTTGGAGCAGGGAGAAGTCTCCATTTCCTGTATGCCCTCTGGGCAGCCTCCACCGCTGCCTCCACATCCTCCCTGGTAGATTTCTGGAATATCCCTATGACCTCGTCCCAGTTGGCAGGATTACGATTTTCGTAGACCTCCCCCGATGATGATTCCACCCACTGTCCATCAATGAGGTTCTTGTAAACCTCAGCCATTCTTCGCCTCCGGTTTTGAGGAAGTTGCATGAGAGGGAGCGGGTCCCATTTCCACGGTTCCCCGGAAGACAGCCCCCTCCTCAATAACCAGTTTGTCGGTGATAATCTTCCCCTGAACTTTTCCTGTGGGGGTTATAATGGTTTTCACCTTGGTGGTAATGTCCCCTTCCACCTTCCCTTCCACCTTTACCTCAGCGGCCTTGATGTTTCCCTTGACCTGGCCTTCCTGCCTTATGTGAACGGCTCTTTCCGCCTCAATGTTCCCCTGAATCTTTCCCTGGATCTCCATCTCCTCCCTGGAGGTTACGTTCCCTTTAATTTCCACCGTTTTGCCTATAAAGGTTTTTCCTGTGGAAACAGCCCCCGGGGTATAACTGGGGGTGTACTTTTCTCCTCCCTCCATTTCCTTTTTCCCTATAACCATATCATCCTCCTTACAAAATTTTTCCTTTCCAGAAGGAAATTTTAGAATACTGAGGTCAAAACTTCAAATAAAGGTTATAATTTAAAGAAAAAAGGAAGGAAAGATGAGCAAAATTAGAGAGGGAAATCTCAGGGGAGAGGGGCTTAAAATAGCCATTGTGGTTTCAAGGTTCAACGGAAGGATAACCGCGAGGCTCCTGGAAGGGGCCAGGGAAGCCCTGGAAAAGACAGGAGTATACGAAAGCGACATAGAAATATGGAAAACCCCTGGTTCCTTTGAAATCCCCCTGGTGGCAAAGAAAATTGCCCAGGGGAAAAACAGGCCCGACGCCATAATCTGTCTGGGAGCCATAATACGGGGCGAAACTCCGCATTTTGACTTCGTTGCCGCAGAGGTCTCCAAGGGTATTGCCCAGGTAAGCCTTGAGACCGGGGTTCCCCTTATCTTCGGGATAATAACCGCAGACACCAAGGAACAGGCCGAGGAAAGGGCCGGTGGAAAAATGGGCAATAGGGGATACGAGGCCGCCCTTTCCGCCGTAGAGATAGCTACTCTCCTGAGGTCTTCCACCGGATGAAGAAGGAAAGGAGGATAGCCCGGGAACTGGCTCTCAAATTTCTTTTCCCCCTGGAAGTGGGAGGAGAGCCGGAGACTTCCCTGAGAAATAGGATGGAAAATTGCGGGGACGAAGCGTGTTCCTATGCCAAATTTCTTGTAAAGGGAATCATGGAAAGGAAGGATGAAATTGACAAACTCCTTTCCTCAAGCACCAGGAGGAATTTCCACAACCTCCTTCCCATAGAAAAGGTGCTTTTGAGGATGGGAGCCCTGGAAATTCTAACGGGCCTTAAACCTTCCATCGCCATAAACGAGGCGGTGGAACTGGCCAAGAAGTACGGGGAAGTCTCCTCTTACCGCCTAATAAACGCCATCCTGGACAGCCTGGTAAGAAGATTACAAGGAGGGAAAATTGCAGGAGAAAGAAGCAAGAAAGGAGAATCTGAAAAAACTGGAGGAACTGGGCTATAAGGCCCATCCCTATAAGTTTCCGGCCGAGGACAGGATTTTTCGCCTGGTAAAGAAGTTTAAGGATGAGAAGGACCAGGAAAAACTCCAGAAAATCAGGGTAAAGACCGCCGGCAGAATACTCACCATAAGGAGGATGGGCAGGGCTACCTTTTTCCACATTTCGGACGGATTGGACAAGGTCCAGGTTTTTCTCAGGGAAAACCAGTTAGGAAAGGAAAAATACAGGCACTTCAAGTATTTCAACATTGGTGATTGGATAGGGGTTGAAGGGGTACTATTCAGGACGAAAACCGGAGAACTTACCATTCTCGCCAGCGATTTCACCCTTCTTGCCAAGAGTCTCCTTCCCCTTCCTGAAAAATGGCACGGACTCCAGGATGTTGAGGTCCGGTTCAGAAAAAGATACCTGGACCTTATAGTGAATCCCAGAAGCAGGGAGATTTTTGAGAAAAGGGCGAAGATCGTGGGGATAATAAGGAATTTCTTCCTGGTCCGGGAATTCGTTGAAGTGGAAACCCCCATGATGCATTCTGTTCTGGGAGGGGCCGCTGCCAGGCCTTTCCGCACCCATCACAACGCCTTAGACATGGACCTTTACCTGAGGATAGCTCCGGAACTCTATTTAAAAAGGCTGGTGGTGGGAGGAATGGAAAGGGTTTTTGAAATAGGCAGGAACTTCCGAAACGAGGGCCTATCATCCCAGCACAATCCCGAGTTCACCATGCTGGAATTTTACTGGGCCTACCAGGATTACCTCTTTCTCATGGACCTTACCGAAAAACTCTTTCAGGAATTAGCAGAAAAGGTCTGGGGTGGGCCCAGGGGCCAATACCAGGGAAGGGCGCTGGATTTTTCCTCTCCCTGGAAAAGGCTTGAATTCATGGATTCCTTAGCCGGGGCTATGGGAATTGAGAAGGAAGCCCTCTGGGACGAGGAATTCGTGCTAAAAAAAGCAGAGGAGGTCTTTCCGGAAGACGGGGGAAATCCACCCTCCACCTACGGGAAGGCTCTGGACTTTCTCTTTGACACCTTCATCAAGGAGAAATTATGGGAGCCCACCTTCGTTATGGACCACCCCAAAGTCATCTCTCCCCTGGCCAAGGAGCACAGGGATGACCCAAGGCTTACCGAGCGGTTTGAACTTATAATAGCCGGAATGGAGATTGCCAACGCCTTTTCAGAACTTACTGACCCTGCGGAACAACTCCTGCGCTTTGAGGAACAGGTTCGCCGGAAGGAAGAAGGGGCAGAGGTGGACATGGATTACATAGAGGCCCTGAGTTACGGTCTTCCTCCCACAGCGGGCGAGGGCATAGGAATTGACCGAACAGTGATGATATTCACCGACTCGCCGAGCATAAGGGAAGTTATACTGTTTCCCCTGCTCAGAAAAAAATGAAGTTTCCCCTTTTCGTTGCCCTCAGATACCTTTTTTCCCGAAGAAAACAGACCTTTATCTCCCTGATATCAGCGGTCTCCATACTGGGAATAACCATAGGAGTGGCCTCCCTTGTCATAGCCCTGGCCCTGATCTCGGGGTTCCACGGGGAAATCCAGGGAAAGATTCTCCAGGTCACCTCCGCCATAATGGCCACCGCCCCTGAAGGGGGATTACGGGGATGGAAACAGGTGTGCGAGAAGATTGAGAGTTTTCCATTCGTGAAAAGGGCCTATCCCCAGGCCATATATCAGGCCCTGGCCAAGGGGCCCATTTCCATCCAGGGGGTCATGCTGCGGGGAATCTCCCTCCAGTCTCCTCCTCCCTGGGCCAGGGACAGGTTCAGGGGAAAGGGTCTTCTTATGGGGGAAAAACTCATGGAAAAACTGGGAGTTTTCCCTGGGGATCAGGTGGAAATTTACCTCCCCAGACTGGAACTTACCCCCTTCGGGGCCATGCCAAAGGCAAGAAGGGTTCTGGTGGAAGCGGGATTTTCCAGCGGGCTTTTCGTCCTGGATTCAACCTCAGCAGCCTTCCCTTTAGAACGGTCTAAGGAAATATTGGGAGAGGATTTCCCGGTAAATTACATAAACATAGATGTGTACGATATTTACAGGGCTGAGGAATATTCCCGGAAACTGGAAAAGGCCTTTCCTGATTTCGTCTTTACCCCATGGAGCGAGATCAACAGAACCCTTTTTGAATCCCTGAAACTTGAAAAAAAGGTAATATTCTTAGTTATAGCCCTGATAGTGGTGGTGGCTGCCCTCAACATAGTGGCTTCCTTAGTGCTTCTGGTGATGGAGAAGATAAAGGACATTGGAATCCTCATGTCCATGGGAGCAAAGAAAAGGGAAATATCCATGATTTTCATGCTTCAGGGAACCCTAATCGGGCTTATAGGAACCCTTTTAGGGGAGGCACTGGGAATCTTAGTCTCCCTTCTTGCCAATCATTTTCGCCTCATAAGAATTCCCCCGGACATATACCAACTTGACCATGTGCCCTTCCAGGTAAAACCCTTAGAAGCCCTGGGAGTTGGGCTTTTCGCCCTGGCAGTTAGTTTCCTCTCCACCCTCTATCCCTCAAGGAAGGCAGCATCCATTGACCCTTCGGAGGCCATAAGGTATGAGTGAAGTAAGGCTGGAAGGGATAAAGAAATATTACCCATATCCCGGGGGATGGGTGAGGGTTCTTGAGGGGGTAGACCTGGAGGTTAAGGAGGGAGAGACAGTTTCCATAATGGGCCCCTCTGGCTCAGGAAAAACCACCCTTCTTCACATAATCGGGACCCTTCTGAGGCCCACCCATGGAAGGGTTTTCATAGGGGAAAGGGAAATTTCAGCCCTCAGCGACCAGGAACTGGCCCTTTTCAGAGCCCATCACATCGGCTTCGTCTTCCAGTTTCACCACCTTCTTCCGGAATTTACCGTCCTGGAAAATGTGATGATGCCTTTAATAATACGGGGGGAAAAGGATGAAGAGGTTAAGGCCAGAAAAATTCTTGAAATGGTGGGTATGAGTCACAGATTAGAGTTTAAGCCCTCCCAACTCTCTGGAGGAGAAAAACAGAGGGTGGCTTTGGCCAGGGCCCTGGTGGGTGAACCTAAACTTCTTCTGGCTGACGAGCCCACAGGAAATCTTGATTGGGATTCTTCACATAAACTTATTGAACTGCTCTCCCGACTCCAGTCCCGTCTGGGTTTCACCCTGATTCTTGTAACCCACAACCGGGAACTTGCAAAAAAATGGGGTAAAATATATTTGTTGGAAAGGGGTAATTTGAGATGTTACACAAGTTAAGCGAAGGAGCCAGGCAGGTTTTAAACTTTGCCAGGCAGATAGCACTTTTTGATTACGGGGATAGTGAGGTGGAACCGGAACACCTCCTTCTGGGAATGACCAAAGTCAAAATAGGGAATATCATCAACATACTCAGGGCCTTTCACATAGAGCCCGAACAGTTGAAGGAAGACCTGAGCATCCTTAAGCCCTCGGCCTCCGCCATAAAGGTAATATACTCAAACGAACTTCCTCTTAGCGAAGCCAGCCAGAAGGTTTTGATATACGCCGAGGAGGAGGCTGGCTCCATGAATTCTCCGGTGGTGGGGGTTGAACATCTCCTCCTGGGCATCCTCAAGGAGAAACATTCCATAGCCGCAGAACTCCTCATGAGTTACGGAATGAGCCCCATAAGGCTGCGTTCCTACATACTCAGGGGCTTTCCAGAGGACGAGGAATTTCCTCCAGTTCCCGAGGTTCTGGAGGACTTTTCCGTGGACCTGGTGGACCTGGCGAGAAAGGGGAAAATAGACCCCCTGATAGGCAGGGAGAAGGAAATCAACCAGATAATAAATGTTTTAGCCAGAAGAAAGAAGAACAATCCCCTTTTAATAGGTGAAGCAGGGGTGGGCAAAACCGCCATAGTTGAAGGCCTGGCCCACAGAATAGCCCGGGGAAAGGTTCCGGAATTTCTCCGGGACAAATCCATCCTGATGCTTTCCCTGTCCGACATAGTGGCAGGGACCAGATACAGAGGTGAATTTGAGGAGAGGATGAGGGACATCCTGGAGGAGGTGGAGGACAGGAAGGATGTAATTCTTTTCATAGACGAACTCCACACCATAGTTGGGGCAGGGGCAGCCGAAGGTGCCATAGATGCCGCCTCCATCTTCAAACCCTTTCTTTCCACCGGAAGAATAAGGATAATAGGCACCACCACCCCGGGTGATTACAGGGCCACCATAGAGCAGGACCCGGCCCTGGAGAGGAGGTTCCAGAAAATTTTTGTAAACCCTCCAGATAAAAAGGAGGTTCTGGAAATACTGAAGGGGCTCCGATGGAAATATGCGGCCCATCACGGGGTAAAGTACACCGGAGAGGCCCTGAAGGCCATGGTAAACCTCTCCGCCCTTTACATTTCCTATCGCGAATTTCCTGACAAAGCGGTGGATCTGATGGATGAGGCAGGGGCCATGGTCCGACTCCAGGGAAGAAAAGTGGTAAGGAAGGAAGATGTGGAAAAATTGGTGGCAAGAAAAACCGGGATTCCCCTTCCCACATTAAAGGAAAGCGAGGCTGATAGAATATCAAGGCTGAAGGAGAGGATGGAAAGGGAAATTGTGGGCCAGAGAGAGGCTATAGATGCCCTGGTTTCCGCTATAAAGAGGGCCAGTGTTGGAGTAAGGAGGGGAAAAAGGCCCTGGGGAGTTTTCCTCTTCGTGGGTCCTACCGGAGTTGGAAAAACCCACACCGCCAAGGTTCTTGCCAGGCACCTCATGGGAAATGAGGATAGACTCATAAGAATAGATATGTCCGAGTTCAGGGAGGAACACAGCGTCTCCAAACTCATCGGTGCTCCCCCCGGATATGTGGGATACGGAAGGGGAGGATATTTAACGGAGAGGGTGCG
Organism: Candidatus Aminicenantota bacterium; assembly: GCA_027025175.1. GTDB lineage: Bacteria > Acidobacteriota > Aminicenantia > S016-38 > S016-38 > JALSNJ01. The sequence goes on from JALVRF010000127.1 coordinate 27,369, forward strand.
TAACAATCCCTATTCCGTCATACTCCTTGACGAGATAGAAAAAGCCCATCCTGCGGTTTTCAACCTGCTTCTTCAGGTATTTGACGAGGGGAGACTCACGGATGGCATGGGAAGAACCACGGACTTTACCAATACCATAATAATAATGACCTCCAACATCGGAACCAGGGAGGCCCTTTCTAAAAAGAAGGTGGGATTCGCTTCCCTGGCACCATCCGAGAGGAAAGGAGTCCTCCGCCAGGAGATAAACAACTTCTTCTCCCCTGAATTTCTCAATCGTCTGGACGAAGTTATATTCTTCCACCCCCTTACAAGGGAAGACCTCAGGAAAATCGTGGACCTTATAGTGGAGGAGATAAATTCCGAGGCAGAAGCCCTGGGCTGGAAGATAAAAATGAGCCCCGAGGCCACCGACCTGGTGGTGGAAAAGGCGCTTCAGCAGGGCAAGTTCGGGGCCAGGCCCATAAAAAGAATAATAGAAAGGGAGGTCATAGACCAAGCGGCAAGCCTTCTTTTGAACAAAAGAGGAAAATGGATTATAATTGAGGTCAATGAAAAAAAGGGTAAGTTTTCTGTTAGTTCTTCTCCTTCTCGCCCCCCTTCTCTGGGCGGTAAAGATAAAGAAGATTGAAATCGCGGGACTGAAAAGACTATCTCCGGAAACGGTAAAGTATTACCTGGTATCCTCAGAGGGAATGGACTATGCGCCTGCACGGATACGGCAGGATATAGAAAATCTATGGAAGACCGGCTTCTTCTCCGACATCCAGGTATTCGTGAAGAACAACGGTGAGATCATAAGGTTCGTGGTAAAGGAAAGACCCATAATAAAAAAGGTAATAATAAAAACCGACCGTTATGTTAAGAAAAGCGACATAACCGACAAACTCAAGGAAAAGGGGGCCGAAATACTGCCCTATTCCTATTACCAGCCCTCCAGAATAGCCAGGGCCAAAAGGGTAATAGAGGAATTTCTGAAGGAAAAGGGATTTGCCCTGGGTAAGGTCACCGTGGAGAAGAAGGGCAAGGATGAAATAACCCTGATTTTCAATGTGAAAGCCGGAGGGAAACTGAGGATAGGGGCCGTGGAGATCCTGGGAAACCAGATTGTTCCCTCAAAGGTTCTCGTAGGTGCCATAAAATCCGTAAGGGAATTTACTCCCACGAATCTGATATACCTGAAGAAGACTGTCTTCTCCTCCAAGGCCCTTAAAGACGCCAGGGAAGAGTTAAGAAAAAAATACCTTGATCTGGGCTTCCTTGATGTTTATGTATCGGAACCAGAAGTAAAGATAATAGAAAAAAGGGACTTCCTGGGGCAGAAGAGGAAGATGGTGAAGGTGATTTTCAGGGTAAACGAGGGGAACATCTACCGGGTAGGGAAGATTAACATCATGGGAAACAAGGCCTTCCCCACGGCCCTTATTAAAAATTTAATATTGATTAAGACCAACGAAATATATTCCCTTTCTAAAAGGGAAGACTCGGTTAAAAACCTTCAGGACCTTTACGGCTCCATAGGCTATATATACACCCAGATAATTCCCATTGAAGAACCCAAGCCTGAAAGCCACAGGGTGGACATAACCTTCAGGATTATTGAAAACAAGAGGGTCAGGCTTCATCGCTTAGACTTCAAAGGAAACACCTACACCTACGATAAAGTCCTGAGGAGGGAATTCCTCCTGGCAGAGGGGGATTATTTCAATGTGGGCGCCTTCAAAAACAGCCTTATAAGGATAAGGCAACTGGGAATCGTGGAGATAAAGGAAAATCCCGATTTTCATCCCGTGGGCGACGACAAGATGGATGTGGTGGTGAAAGTGGAGGAGATGCACAGGAACCAGATTTTCTTCAACGCAGGATATGGAGGATTTTTCGGTTATTTCGTGGGTGGCTCCTTTTCTACCTCCAATTTCATGGGAAAGGGAGAGAACATAACTCTGTTTCTCCAGTACGGAACCAGATATAAAAGTTATAGCATTTCCTTCACCGAACCATACCTCTTTGACCGGCCTGTATTCTTAACTTTCAATGTTCACAACAACCTCTCCATATTCCCCTTCATGTTCACCAGGCAGATGAAGGGCGGAGGGGTAACCTTCGGCTTCAAGAGGGGTTTCTGGAGGCTTGACCTCTCCTACACCAACGATTTCATCTCCCTTAAGGATGTAAACGAGGATTACCTGAAAAACCTGCCCCCCTTCTATCGCCTCCTGTGGCTGACAAACATGAGGATTGCCGCCATATCCCCGGTAATTTACCGCTCCAGCGTGGATTCCCCCATCTGGCCCGAGAAGGGAACCCTTTATCTTTACGGGGTGAAAATTGCCAATAAAGCCCTGGGAAGTGAAACTGATTTCATAAGCAACTGGATAGAGTTTACCCATTACCACAAGTTTAAATGGGGACACATTCTGGGGACCCATTTCAGGCTCCAGTACATGAAGGCTCTGGGAAACAGTACCATCCCCATTTACGAGAGAATCTTCATGGGAGGAGAACAGTCTCTGAGGGGCTTTGATTTCTACAGGGTAAGTCCACAGGAAAACGGGGTTAGAATAGGCGGGACCAAGTCCATTTTATTCAATCTTGAATATGAAATACGCATGAAGAACTCGCCCATGTCCGTGGTTCTTTTTATGGATGCGGGAAATGTTTACGCAGAGGACCAGAAAATGGACATCACGGACCTCTATTATTGTGTGGGGGTGGAAGGAAGGGTTTTCGTGGAAATGCTCAGAATACCCTTCCGCCTTATAATATCCTATAACCCGAAACTTCCCACCAAGTACGATAGAAACTTCACCATCAGGATAGGGATGGGAAGAACATTCTAATTTAGGAGGTATCCATGAAAAAGGTATTAACGGCAATCACAGCATTAATTATTCTGGCTGGGTTCTCCCTGGCTCAAAAGGTAAGAATTGGAGTGGTAAATCCAGATTATATCCTGGCGAATTCCAAGGAAGGGAAGAAAATACTCAGTGAACTCCAGGCCATCCAGAAAAGGAAACAGGCAGAGATAGCCCGCAGGCAGAAGGAAATTCAGGATCTTCAGAGAAAACTCCAGGCCCAGCAGGGCATTATGAGCCAGCAGGCCCTTCAGAACCTTGAGGATAAAATAGTGGAAAAACAGAAGGCCCTGAAGAGGTATGTGGACGATGCCAAGGACGAACTGGCGAGGCTCAACCAGAAGAAACTGGGGGCCTTCCAGCAGAAGATGTTGAAGGTCATAAAGAAGGTGGCCAAGGCCAAGGGCCTGGTGGTGGTTCTCGACCAGCGTCAACTTATATATGCCGACCCCGTGGTGAACATTTCCTCCGAGGTGATAGGGGAACTGGACAGGATGTTTGACAAAAAGATAGGAATAGGAAAATGAAGGTAGAAGAAATCCTTGCCCTTCTTCCCCACCGTTATCCCTTCATGCTGGTGGACAGAATAAAGGAAGTGGAGGAGGGAAAAAGGATAGTGGGCATAAAAAATGTCACCTTCAATGAGGCCTTTTTCCAGGGACATTTTCCTGGGCGTCCCATAATGCCAGGGGTGCTAATCCTGGAAGCCATGGCCCAGACAGGGGCTGTGCTCCTTCTCTACTCCTTTGAGGAAGCCAGGAAAAAACTTTTCTACCTGGCTGGTATAAAAGAGGCCAAGTTCAAAAGACCCGTGGTTCCCGGCGATGTTCTGGAAATGGAGTTAGTGGTAGAAAGGCTGAGGAGCAACTATGCGGCCATGAGGGGCACCGCCAGGGTGGACGGGGAAATAGCAGCCCAGGCCCTTATCCAATCCATAGGGGTTCCGCAGGAATGAAGGTTCATCCCACGGCTCAACTCCTGGGAAAGGTTCACTTAGAAGAGGGGGTGGATGTAGGCCCCTTTACCATCCTGGACGGAAGGGCAGGAGAAGTTCGTATAGGAAAGGGAACGGTGATTCACGGTCATGTGTGGATACAGGGACCAACCTTCATCGGGGAAGAAAACATAATATACCCTTTCGCCTCCATCGGGGGAGGCCCGCAGGATATAGGCTACAAGCAGGAACCCACGGAGATATTCATAGGCAACAGAAACATAATCCGCGAGTATGTGACGGTTAACAAGGGCTCTACCAAGGACAGGGGGAAAACCGTAATCGGCGATGATAATTACTTCATGGCCTATTCCCATATAGCCCATGACTGCAAAATAGGTAACCATGTTGTTTTCACAAACGGTGCATCCATAGCAGGCCATGTGGAAGTCCACGACTACGCCATATTGAGTGCCTTTGTGGGGGTCCAGCAGTTTGCGAGAATAGGTGCCCATTCCTTCGTGGGAGGATACAGCGCGGTAACCCAGGATGTTCTTCCCTACGCCAAGGTGGTGGGAATAAGGCCCTTAGAGGTGGTGGGGGTGAACACAGTGGGCCTCTCAAGGAGGGGATTCTCCCGGGAACAGATAAGGGCCATTGATCGGGCCTTTCGCATCCTACTTCGCTCAGGTCTGCTCCTCAAGGAGGCCATTGCTAAAATTGAAGAGGAACTGGGGGATAGGGAGGAGATAAAACTCCTTCTGGACTTTCTCAAAACCCTGGACCCCAGAAGGGGCTTCCACAGAAAAGTTCGGGGGAGATGAAACTTCTGGTAATAGCAGGGGAAGGAGACCTCCCCCGGGAAGTTGCCAGGGGAGCCCTTTCCCAGGGGCATCAGGTTGTAGTTTTTAATTTTTCCACCTCTCCCTTTGAAGATGGGCAGGTTTACAATTTTAAACTGGAAGAACTGCCCCGGGCTCTGAGAGTATTAGAAGAAATTTCCCCTGACCAGGCCGTGATGGCTGGAAAGGTTGAGCACAAACTGGCCTTTTCCTCCCTCATAAAAAAACCCTCTCTTATTCCCATTGTAAAAAGGTTAAAGGGGAAAAGACCCTTGGAAATACTCCAGAGTCTGGGGGAGATGCTGGAGGAAAGGGGGGTGAAAATGGTATCCCCCCTTGAGTTCGTTCCCCACTTAGTTGCCAGGGAAGGAGAAAGGGTGGGGAAATTCTCAGAGGATGAGATAGAACAGGTTCGCATGGCCTTTTCCACAGCAAAAAAAATAGCCGGGATGGACATAGGACAGAGTATAGCCTGGAAGGAAGGGGCGGTGGTGGCAGTGGAGGCCATGGAAGGAACCGACGAAATGATCAGGAGGGCAGGGAAATTGGTTAAGGATTTCATGGTAGTCAAGGTAAGCAGACCAGCCCAGGACCTTCGCTACGACCTTCCCGTGGTGGGCCTTTCCACCCTCAGGGCCCTTAAAGAGGCAGGGGCAAGGAGCCTGGTTATTGAGGCGGAAAAAACTCTTTTCCTTCAGAGGGAAGAAAGTTTGAAAACGGCTAAGAAAAACGGAATAAAGGTGATATCGTGGAAAGAATCAAATTAGCGGTAATCGGGGTAGGGAAACTGGGAAGCCTCCACTCCAGGGTAATTTCGCAAATGCAGGAGGCGGAACTGGTATATGTGGTGGACATTATAAAGGAAAGGGCAGAGGAAGTGGGGGCAGAATACTCTGCAGAACCCCTGCTGGATTACCGACAGGTAAGGGATGTGGACGGGGTGGTAATAGCAACCCCCACCTATGCCCATTACGAGATAGCCAGTTATTTTTTGCAAAGGGGGGTAAACCTGCTGGTGGAAAAGCCCATTGCCTCTTCGGCAGAGCAGGCAGAGAAACTCCTTTCCTTGGCCAGGGAAAACGGGGTGATTCTTCATGTGGGCCATGTGGAAAGGTTTAACCCTGCAGCCAGGAAATTATTCGAAATTGAAGAAAAACCCCATTTTATCAGGGCCCAGAGGCTTTCCCCCTTTACCGGAAGGTCCCTGGACATTGATGTGGTTCAGGACCTGATGATCCACGACCTGGAGATAATTCTTTCCCTGCTCGGCGAGACCCCTGAGATTATCCACGCCTCCGGCGTTACCTTCGTAACGGACAAACTGGATTTTGCCACCACAATTTTAAAATTTCCCTCCTGTGTGGCAGAGGTAACCGCCAGCAGAATTTACGACAAGAAACTCCGCCGCTTGGACGCCTTTTTCCCCTCTGGGCTGTATGTGAAACTTGACTTTGCCCAGAACACCTTTGCCCGTTTCAGGCCCACCATTTATGGAATTGAGGAAGAGTGGACCAGGATTGTCTCCAAGGAACCCCTCAGGGCTCAGATGGAAAGGTTCCTGGAAGCAATAAAGGGAAAGGAATCCCCATGGGATGAGACAGCGGTTCAGGCCCTGAGCCTTGCTGAGAAAATCTCTGCCCGTGCTGAAGGAAATCTTTAAACAGGCTTCCACCTCGGGAATTCTGGGAGGTGAGGCTCTCCTGGGCGAAAAGGGAAATCTTGTTTACTACGAAAGTTATGGACACAGGAGAATAATCCCCAGGCCCGAACCGTGGGAAAGGGACCTCTTCCTTGACCTTGCCTCCATAACAAAACCTCTGGTAACCGCTCATCTTATCCTGTGGCTTTCCCAAAAAGGGGAATTATCCCTGCACGACCCCCTGGGAAAATACATTAACCCCACCCGCATCGGGCAGGTTCTCCTCCTTGAACTGGCCACCCACACCTCAGGACTTCCCGCGTGGGTTCCTCTTTATAAAGAGGGTCCAGGAAGGGAAAAAATGAAGAGGGTTCTTTTTTCCCTTGAGAGCAAGGAAAGGGGGAAAGTAAATTACAGCTGCATGGGATACTTCTACCTGGGACTGGTGATAGAGAAAATAACAGGGAAAAGACTGGGTGAGGTGGCCCAGGAGTTTTTCCGCAGGCGGGGAATGGAATTGAGGATGGGAAGGGCCGAACCTGCGGTTCCCACAGAACTGGGAAACGTCTACGAAAAGGAAAAGGCTCCTGATGCAGAGGTGAAATTCAGGGAGCATCTCATAGAGGGGGAAGTCCATGACGGAAATTCCTTCTACTGGGGTGGTGACGGGGGAAACGCCGGGGCTTTTTTAAGGGCTAAGGAGCTCCTTAAATATCCAGAACTCTTTGATGAACTTGCAGATGCCAGGAGCTACGCCCTTTCCCCCCTGGCCGAAGGGAGAAGTTTCGGCTGGGAGGTAAGGGGAAGTGTCCTTCTCCATCACGGCTTTACCGGTGGAACCTTAGCCTTTTCCCCGAAAAACCATCGCTTAGCCTTTCTTTACCTCAATAGAACCCATCCCAGGGTGAGGTTGAAGGAAATGGAAAAGCCCAGGGCAGATTTCCTGGCCAAGGCCTTTAAGTTCTTAAAATCGTAAAAAAATACGTATTTCCGTATAATTAGAATATGAGAAAACTAATCTTTTTCCTCGCTCCCCTTCTTCTATTTTCCGGGGTCATATCCTATAAAATGGAAGTGGCCCTGGAAATAAAGGGAAGGTATAAGGTCTTTGTAAAGGGAAGGGAAATTATTCAATGGGAAAATAACGCTCAGGTCCCGGTAGAGAGAATTCCCTTTCATCTTTATCAAAACGCCTTCAGGAAGGGCTCCTCCTTTATGAAGGAAATTGGAGGACTTCCCCGAAAATGGAAAAAACACAAAGAATGGTGGGGAAAGGAAGAAATTAAAAGGATAACGGTAAATGGAAATGACCTCACCGGAACCCTAAAGTTTACACAACCTGATGATGGGAACTCTGAGGATAGAACTGTGGCGGAAATCACCCTTCCAGAGCCGGCAGAACCCGGGGATCAATTGACCATTGAGGTGGAGTTTACAACCAAACTGCCCAAGGTCTTTGCCCGTTCCGGCTCAGGTGTCGGATATTATTTCGTGTCCCAGTGGTTTCCCAAACCCGGAGTTCTCCTTGACGACGGGAAATGGGTATGCCATCAATATCACAGGAACGGGGAATTCTTTGCGGACTTCTCAACCTATGAAGTTAAAATTAAAGCCCCATCCGACCTTGTTGTAACGGCCAATGGGGAACTGGTGAAACAGGAAAAGTCAGGGAAAAATCAGAGCCTTCTCTTCCGCCAGGAACGGGTTCACGACTTCGTATGGGTAGCGGATAAGGACTTTATAAAGGTGGAAGACAGGTTTTCCTCTCCCAAGCAGCCAGAGGTAAAAATTCTCCTTTTCATTCAGCCGGACCACCTCAGGCAGAAGGGAAGATATCTTGAAGCCATAAAGAGAGCGTTGAAGTTCTATTCCGAAAAAATAGGCCCCTATCCCTACAAAAGGATAACTATCATAGATCCTGACATCTCGGCCATGAGAACCTCAGGGATGGAATACCCCACCCTTATAACAGGGGGAAGCCTGTATCTTCTTCCTAAGGGGATAAAATTCACGAAGGATGTTACCATCCACGAGTTCGGCCATCAGTACTGGTACGGGGTGGTGGCAAACAACGAGACCGACGAAGCCTGGCTCGACGAAGGAGTTAATACTTTCTTTGAGGAGAATATCATGGACACCTACCCATGGTTTTTTGACATCCTGGGATACAGAGCCAGGGACAGCGAAAGGTTGAGACTCGGATACATAAAATCCACCTATGCGGACCCCATAATTACCCCCTCATGGAAGTTCTTTCCTGGAACCTATTCCGCCAATGTTTACACAAAGACGGCCCTTACCCTTGAAACATGGAAAAGGCTTGTAGGGGAAGACAAGTTCTTCTCAGCCCTTAGCGAATATTACAGAAAATACGCCTTTTCCCATCCCACCTCCTCGGACTTCTTCAACACCGTGCAGCAATACCTGGGGGATTGGTCAGGGCTCTGGAAACCCATGTTCTACCGGGCTGGAAAGGTAAACTGGAAGGTTTACGGGGTCTGGGGCAGGGAGGTCATCCTGCTCAGGCAGGGCCTTGATGTGGAGGTGCCGGTGGAAGTGGAAGTTGAAACCCAGGATGGTAAGAAACACAGTTTCGTGTGGGAGGGCAAATGGTTGAAAAAAAACTTCGGGAAAAAGGTTGTTAAGGTGAGCATAGACCCCAAGGAAAAACTCATGATTGATGCCAATCCCTTTGACAATCGCTGGTCCAGGAAATCTTCCATCCCCTCGCGCCTCGCCTGGCGTTTTCTGGTAAACATTCAGGCCATATTTTTGAATTTATTACCTTAGGAGAGTAAAAATGAAGGGAATATTAAACTATCTGGAAGGTTTAAAGGAAGCGGCCTGGGAATTGAGGTATAGTTTTTACATATGGCTTCTATCCCTGGGGTTTTCCCTTTCACTTTACATTCCCGTGACGAAATTCTTCTCACGGAGACTGGGACACTTCGCCGACTGGGCCTATCTTAAAGAACATCCCGCTTACATATCCCTGCTCTATTCCAATTCGGGACTTCTCCTTTCCTTCATGCTCTCGCTGTTTCTCATTTTCTACATAGCCAGTTTGATCGTGGAGGGGGGAATCTGGGCTGGAATTTTGAGGAGGGAACCCTTTTCCTACTGGAGACGGTATTTTTCAAGGTTTTTTTTCCTTGAAATTCTTACCCCAATAGTTTATCTGCCCTTTTTGGCCATAGGAGGGATTTTAGCCCTTCTTTTAAAACCAATCCCCTATTATCATGAAAAGGTCTTCTCCTGGGCAGTTATGGGTTACATTTTTGTCCTGATATTTCTCATTTTCCTGGCTTCTGTTACAAAGGATTACGCGAAGATTTCCGTGATAAGGGATAATTCTTCATGCCTGAAGGCTATATTCCACGCCTGGAAGGTAGGGTTCGGTCGGTGGTTTTCCTCTGCAATTATGGGAATCATTGCCTTCGTTCTCTGGGCTGTTCCCTTTTTCCTGTTTAAGGACCTGCTATCCTCCCTGCCATCCTTTCTCTTTTTCCTCCTCCTTCAGATTCCGCTACTTTTAAAAGCCTATACGAGGGTTGCCCTTTTCTACGGTGAGAAATACCTGAGCCGGGACTTTTTCTGAGTTATATAATAAACCTATGAAAAAGGTCGTCTTTTTTCTTTTCCCCCTGGTTCTCTTCGCTCAGGTTGCCGTTTCCATAAAGCCCCTGGCCCTGGTAATGAAGGAACTCTATCCAGGAAAGGTAATGGTTGTCGTTCCTCCAAACCGCTCCCCTCATGTTTTCTCCCCCAGCCCGGGGAAAGTGAAGGAGATATTAAGGGCAAAGGTTCTGTTCAAAATAGGGGCTGGACTTGAGCCCTGGAGAATTCCTTCGGTAAGGGAAGTGGAACTTTCCACCGTCGTCTCCCTGATTTCAAGAAATGGAAAGCCCAACCCCCATTTCTGGCTTTCCCCAAAAAGGATGCTGCAGGCCCTTGATTTGATGGAAAAAACCCTGGAGGAGACCTTTCCTGAACTGAAGGAAGAAATAAGGAGGAGGACCAAAAAGGAAAGGAAAGAACTTCAGGCCCTGGACAACAAAATAAAGGCAATACTTTCCCCGGTAAGGGGAAAATTCCTGGTTCTTTACAGACCTGCTTGGTTATATTTAGCGGAAGACTATGGTTTCCCTGACCCTGTAATCCTGACTTCGGACCCATCTCGCCCCCCATCCCCCACAAAACTAAGAAAAATCAAGGGGGATCTCCTTATTTGTGACCCTTCCCTCCCCCGCGAGAAGGCCAGGATGCTTTCCCGATGGCTGAACATCCCCTTTGTTTATATGGACCCCCTGGCCAGTCTTAGGGATTACTCATCTTACAGTGAATTTCTCCTAGAAAATGTCAGAAATTTAGCAGGAGCCCTTCAATGAAGGCTCTGGAAATAAAGGGAGTCTGGTTTTCTTACGAGGCCAATGTGGTTTTAAAGGATATAAACTTCAGCGTTGAGGAAGGGGAACTGGTGGCCATTCTGGGCCCCAACGGGGCTGGAAAAACCACCCTGCTTAAGATAATACTGGGCCTGCTTAAACCCCACAGGGGAGAAGTCAGGATTTTCGGTCTCCCCCCTGAGAAAGCCAGGGGTATCGTGGGTTATGTTCCGCAGAACCTTTCCCCAAACCGGAGGATGCCCATAACAGCAGAGACTGTGGTTCTCATGGGAGCCTACAGGGGTTTTCTAAAACCCACGGGAAAGCAAACCCGGGATGAAGTGGAGGAAGTGCTCAAACAGGTGGGAATGCTCTCTTTTAAAAATAGACTGTTCGGGGAACTTTCAGGGGGACAGAGGCAGAGAATCCTCATTGCGAGGGCCCTGGTCAGAAAGCCAAAATTGTTAATTCTGGACGAGCCAGAAACCGGACTGGACCCATCCTTTCAGGAGGGCTTTTACCGTCTTATCCTCAGGATAAAGGAGACCTTTGGCACCACTGTATTAACCGTCACCCACGATGTTATGGCCGTATCCCAGCGGGTCTCCTCCATAGCATGCCTGAACAGGGAACTCATAGCCCACGGAAGACCCCAGGAGGTCCTTACAGCCCAGAATTTAAAATGTCTTTACGGGGAAGCAGCGGCCTATTTTGGACACGGCCCTGCACCCCATCTGGTGGTGGAGGAACACAGTGGCGGAAATTCTTAGTCTCCCCTTTATGAGAAATGCCCTTATAGCAGGGCTTGCAGTCTCAGTGGCAGCAGCCTTTATAGGAAGTTTTGTGGTGGCCAGGAGAATGGCCTTTATAGGCGCGGGAATAGCCCACTCCTCCTTTGCCGGTGTGGTGATTGGTCTTCTTATTGGAATGGACCCTCTGATTTCAGCAGGGATTTTTGCCTCCCTGACAGGTCTGTCCATAGGTTTCCTTTCCAGGAACTACAGAATAGAAGAGGAAAGCGCAGTAGGGGTTTTCTTTCCCTTCTCCATGGCCCTGGGCATAATTCTACTGGGCTTCATAAAGGGCTTTACCCCTGACATAATGGGCTACCTTTTCGGGGATGTGCTCCTGGTGGGGAAGACAGAGATTCTACTTTCAATCCTTACCCTGGTACTCGTTACATTCTTTTTCATGATATTCTTCAGGGAAATGGTTTATTCCACCTTTGACGAGGAAACCTCAAGGGTCCTCGGGATAAAGGTTTCGCTGGTCTATTATCTTTTCCTTTTTCTAAGTTCAATAACCATAGTGGTGAGTATTAAGGTTGTGGGAATAATTCTGCTCTCAGGACTGCTGGTTATCCCCCCTCTTTCAGCCCTACAGTTTGCCAGAAACATGAAATCCTATGTGTTTTTATCGGTATTCTTCGGAATACTTTCCTCGGCAGGGGGATTATTCCTGTCTTACTGGTTAGACCTTCCATCCGGAGCAACTATAATTTCCGTAAGTTTTTTCCTTCTCCTTGCCGCTGGCTTTATAAGAAGAATATTCATGCGGTAAGGAAAATCCGGGTTAATTATTCCTCAAATATGAGTTTAAGGGGTTCCTCTTTAACCTGAGGGAGTTCTCTTATGACTTTGTAAAATTCAATTATGTCCTGGAAGGGACCTTCCACAAGATATTCCCCCTCGTAAACATAAGGATGGAGAGGAGTATACATTTCCGTCTGTTCCGCGTCCTTTATATATGTTTCCTTCTCATCGTGTTTCTTTATATATTCGGCCGAAATTTTTTCAATGGCCTTCTTCAATTTATCCGCTATTTCTCTGTTGTAAATGGAAAAACTGAACTTCACCGAGGCTCCCTTTATGGGTCTTACTGTTCTCAGTCTGAGGCCAAGCCTATCCGTGCACCTTTCTATGCTTTTTTTCAACTCCTCTGCCACATCCTCCCTTACCACAAAGTGGGTAAGGTTTTCCAGGCCAAACCACTCCCGAAGAGAATCGGACAATGTGGACCTTTCAATACCTAAAACCTTGCTGAAATAAACTACCTCTTCCTCTATGCCCTTTCCCCTCAACCATCCATAAACGAAACCCTTGGTTAAAAGTAAAGGTGCTTCCACCACGAATTCGTAGAAGGTCATTTTTTCCTCCTTTAACCTGCTTTAAGAAGCCATATTACCAGGAGGAGATTTTTTTTTCAAGGCCACGATGGTAGAATTTGTTCATGAGAAAGTTATTACCTTCTATCATCGCATTGTTTTTGGTTCTGCCGTTAAGGGCAGACATAGGTTTTGAATTTTTCGGTGGGGCTGGCGTGTGGTCTCTCAATCTTCTTAAAGGCAAAATTGAAAGTTTCGCCCGCGACAGAGTGGACGAGGTTTTGAAGGGTAAACTTGAAGATGAATACCCCCAACTGAGGGGAGCGGACTATCAGCATTCTGAAACTTTTTCTTCCGGTGGCGGGAGTTTCTCTGGAGGATTCAGGATTTATCCTGGCGGGAAAAATTCCGGATTCAGCATCGGGGTCAGTTTTATAAGGCTCTCAATGGATGTAAGGGTTGACGGCAAGATAACTGTCACAAAAAGCAGTGATCGGGCCGAAATATCAGGAGGAGGAAAGGTGGTAATTAATTCCTATGGTGCCATGCTTTCACTGAGAGGGCTCCTTTTCCCCTCACTTCCGGTAACTCCTTATCTTTCCTTCGGATTAGGAGCCGGAACCCTTAAGGGGGAAATTTCCTATGAGGGAAAAGGCACTGTGTGGTATCAGGGAAATCAGGAGGATTTCAGCCAGAAGGAAACCAAGACCATAGACCAGCTCAGGCAGGAGGAGGAAAATATTCCCAATCTCCTTCCCATGTTGCAACTGGGAATCGGAATAGACGGAAAGGTAGGCGGAGGCTTATCCTTCTTCGTAGAGGGCGGAATTCTCGACGGTTTCTATGTGGGCGGTGGTATGCTTTACAGGTTTTAAAAGTAGAGCGTGAATTCCCCAGGAGTTGGCCTCCCGTAGACTAAATTTATCTCCTCCCGCTTCAGGGAAATCCACTTGGAAATCAACGCCTCGCTGAAAACATCATCACGAAGTAAATAGTCATTTTCATCTTCCAGTTCCTTGAGAGCCTGTTCCAAGGAACCTGGCATCTCCTCCTTTAAAATAGCCCTACCCTCCTCAGCGGGTCCATAGCCCATTTCTACAGGATCAAGTTCCTTTATAACCCCGTCCAGTCCTGCCATTATTATGGAGGAAAGAATCAAATATGGGTTCCCGGTAAAATCAGGGGTTCTGAATTCTATCCTTGTCCTATCTGGGTCCTTAATGTATCCAGGAATCCTGATGGCCGATCCCCTGTTTCCCCTGCCGAAACTTATGGAGGAAGGGGCCTCAAAACCGCCCCTGAGCCTTTTATAGGAATTGGTGGACGCATTGGTAAAGGCTGCCAGGGACTTGGCATGGTAAAGAAGTCCGCCTATGTAATGGAGGGCCTTCGTGCTGAGATTTGCATATCCCTCATGACTATAAAAAACATTTTTTTCGTTCTTCACCACCATTTGATGGAGGTGCCAGCCGGTGCCCGCCTGATTATAGATGGGCTTCGGCATAAAGGTCAGGAAAAATCCCTTACTTGATGCCAGACCTTTGAGTAAATACTTGATTTTGATGGCATTATCCGCCGTCTCCAGTGTGGGAGTAAAAACGGTCTCTATCTCCTGCTGACCTGACTGGCCAACTTCATGATGGTGGTATTTGACCCTTATCCCTGCCCTTTCAAGGAGAGATACTGCGGAGTCCCTGAAATCCAGGAATTCATCCTCGGGCAATTCCCTGTGATATCCGTTGTAATACTCTCCTTTCTCTGAACTCAGATGAAAACCGCTGGAAAATGGCTCCTGATAAAATTCCGCATTGTGAAAAATGTAAAACTCGTACTCCGGTCCCCAGTAGAGGTCATCGCCCATCCGGGTTTTCTTCAAGACCTCCAGACTTTTCTCCAGTATGAATCTCGGGTCCAGGGGATAACGGGTCCTGTCCTTGTCGGCCATGTGTATTGAACAGAGGAAGGACATGGTAGGCTCTTCGTGGAAGGGGTCCAGAAAGCCTGTTTCCAGAATGGGCTTCAACACTAAGTCCGAGGATTCAATCTTCACATATCCATAACTGGAGCCATCAAAGCCCACTCCCTCCTCAATTATGTCCTCAAAATAAGAACCCGGCAAAGTTACATGGTGAAGTCTACCCCTCAGGTCAAGGGCTTTAAGGTCCACGTATTTTATCTCTCCGTTCCTCAACCTGGCCAGTATTTTTTCCCTATCCATGAGCACCTCCGGGTGTTATTATATCAAAAGAGATTATTTCAGCCATGATGATAAGCACAGGGGAAATTAAGAAGGATTATCAATCGCTAAAGGGTGCAGACTACAGGGATATCTATGCGGAGGAAGGTATTCACCGGGTTGTAAAAGACATAAAGGGAAAAGTATCCCATTTTTACCATAAGGAAGCAGGAAAAGCCCTGAGGTGGATTAGCGGAGAATCGGAATTCCTGAGGGCCCAGTCTCTGCCAGTTCAGGAGGAAGCCGGGGATGATTTGTTCCTGGAAGAAATCGTTCGAAGGCTCAGGGATCGGGGAGTAGAGGGGGATATAACTGTCAGCGCCAGCGTCAAAAAATCCCTGGTTTTCAATGGAGAAAACCTGTTCAAAAAGAGGGAGGAAATTTACATATTGAAAGCCAGAGAAAAGGGAATCATGCAGACCTCAATTTTCACTTCAAGACCCGGGGATGTTTTCCTTGACGGCTTCGTCAGCGAATTGCAGGAGAAGCAGAGGGCCAGGAAAGCATCAAGGCCTGTTCCCAAGGAGGGGGAAGTTTTTCTTCTCTTCACCGAATCCGCAGCCTCTTTTTTCGTCCACGAAATACTCTGGCATCCACTGGAACTGGACCTGGTCCTCAAGGGAGAATCATTTCTTGACCTATCATCATTAGGGGACATGGTTTTCCCTGAAGAAATTTCACTATCCTCTTCCTCGCCGTTTCCCGACGATGAAGGCAATCCTCCGGGAAATTTCAGCCTTATTGAAGAAGGGAGACTCGTCAATTTTGCCTCTTCAGTTTTTTATTCCCTCCTCTCAAAAATGCCCCTTGTCCCACATGGAAGAAGAGAAAGGTATTTCCATCATCCTGAGGTAAGGCCGCAAAAAACCTTCATTCACAGGGGAAAATTATCACAACTGGAACTTTTGCGGAAGATAAATCGGGGAATCCTGATAAGGGAAGTGGAAAAGGCCTGGGTGGACTTTGCAAGAAGCAGAGCAATTTTCAAAATAAATCTTGGCTACTGGATAGAACAGGGCGAAATCACTTTTCCCATCCCTCACGCGAGGGTATGGGTAGACCTGCCCATCAGGGAAATCTGGCTTTCCACCGAACTTAACCGGGAAGAGCATTTTTTCTGTATAAAAGAAGGGCAGAAGGTGGTTTTTTCTTCTCTTTCCCCTGATTTCCTTATAAAGGGCTATGTTAAAAATGATTAAGGCCGCAGAAAAAATAATAGAATACCTCCAGTCTGAGGGCTATGAGGGGGATGTTCTTGCCTTTAAGGAAGAAAGGATAAGCGTCAAAAGGGAACTGGGCCTGAAAATGGGGTTTTCAAGAAGAGGAGGTTTTTCAACCCGGTGGAGGGAAAGCAGAAAAGGTGTGTTCTTTCATTTCTCTACTTCCCCCGCTATAAACCCGGAAAGGGCCTTTATTATAAGCGAGGCAGTGGAACTACCCTTACCATCAAGAATAAGAAAAAGTGCGGTTAAACTCAGGGATGAAAGAGGTTTGCCAGTAGGAGAGGAAATTGAATTTCCGGACTGGATTTTTGAATTTGGCGGAATAGAAAGGAGTCTTCTCATTCAAAATACCCGTGGAGCCAAAAGTAACTATTCGGAAACACTGTTTTTCTTCAGAGGGGAAATCGCAGGGGAGGAGTTGTTCGCCTGGAGCAGGAAGAGGGATTTTCCCAAAAATATCCAGAGTCCAGGGGGAAAATACCTGGTGCTTCATCCTCTGGCCAGTTTCAAACTTATAAGGACCCTGCTCTCCGGTGAAATTAACATCAAGGGCTTCCCGGCGAGTATAATAGAAAATCCAGCCATAGACTACGCCCCTGGAAGTCACCCCTTTGACGCCTCAGGAAGGGATATGAAAAGGAGGCTTGTCTTTAAGAAGGGCAAAATTAAAGCCCAGAAGCCCATACATCTTCTGAGAAAAACCCCGGACTCCCCACCTTCCCTGGGCTGGACAAACATAATAATGGAACTGCCCACTGTATCCTGCGATTATTTCATCCTTGTTTTAAATCTAAAAGTATATGGGACGATTACAGAACTCATAACAGAGGACGGCAAAATAAGGGAAATCAATACAGATACTCTTCTTTCCTCTGTTAGCGGCAAGATAAGGGACGGCTGGTTTATAGGGCCTCCCTTCATAAAATCAGATTATATACTTCTCTCTCAGTACTCGTAATCTTCCTGAAATTCAGGAAATCTATCCTTTAACATTTTCTGGCCCAATAAAAATCCCAGCGTAAAGGCCGTCCCGATAGCCAAAAAGAAAAAGAAGGAAGACTTCATTTTCCACCTCCTATAAAATTTTGACATTTCAAGATTTTTCTGTCAAGGACCTTTCTTGACTTGTCCTGTTTTTTCTTTTACACTACTATAGATTCCTGCAAGGGAGGTTAGTATGAGGAAATTGCTGGTAACTTTTTTATTTTTGGGCTTACTGGGAGCGGTGGAGATCAAAATTAACAATCATGATCTCAACTGTTCCTACATCATAACCAAGGATAAACCCATCGGAAAAATATTCAGCTCCATGGACGAGGACTTTAAAAAACAAACCTTTGCCGAGGGGGACATAATATTCGCAAAGGGCAACCTGAACATAGGAGAAAGTTACACGATCATAGGACAGGAAGCCTCCCTCTCTCACGGTTATAAGGTTTACCGTCTTCAGGGATACGGTAAAGTGCTCCGTAAGGAAGGCAAGGTTTTTCTTATTAAGGTGGAGAAATCATGCACAGGGGTCAGGCTCGGCTCTCTCTTATATCCGCTAATTTCCGAAAGGGGTTTTACCCTTAACCTTGAACCAATAAAGAAAGACACCGTAGCCCCCCCGGGGCCAGCCGGCCATGTATTATTTATAGAATCCTTCCTTAAACAATTGGGGGAAGGATGGGCCATAATTGATGGGGCCAAAAAACTCGGCCTTAAAAGGGCCGACATCGTGATGGTTTTCCAGAAACTGGGAGATGTGAGAAAGCCAGTTTCCCTGGGTGTAGTTCTAAGGACTGCCGGAGACTATGCAGTGATACAGACCCTTCTTCCCATATCTGCGGTGAGAAAGGGCTACTTAGTTTATAAGAAATAAAAACAGTGAGGGAGAAATGGAAAGAAGAAACCTTTCGTCCAAAACTATCAAGATTGAAAACAAAAAATTTCATTTTGACCTTATGGAAAACCACAGGGGCAAGTATCTGAGAATAACCGAAAAAAGCGGGGGTAAATCCAGCATAGTTATTCCTGAAAGTGGCATAAAGGAATTCAAACAGGCCCTGTTGGAATTCCTTCAGGAAACAGAGGCAGAGGCTCTTTCCTGAACCTTTCTTTCTGAAAATTAATTAAAAAAAGGAGGTGCACTCATGCGTAGGAGAGTTCTTATCATGGGGGCAGCGGGAAGGGATTTTCATAATTTCAATGTTTATTTCAGGGACAGGGAGGAATTTGAGGTAGTTTGTTTTACCGCCACCCAGATTCCCAACATAGAGGGCAGGGTTTATCCTCCTGAACTGGCGGGAAAACTCTACCCTGAAGGAATTCCTATCTATCCCGAATCGCAACTAACTGAACTTATCAAAAAATACAAAATTGAAAAGGTGGTTTTCGCCTACAGTGATGTCTCCCACGAGTATGTTATGCACAAGGCCTCAGAGGCCATGGCTGCAGGAGCCTCCTTCTCCATTCTCGGTCCTGATGAGACCATGCTGGAATCCAGGCTTCCTGTGGTGGCAGTAACAGCGGTAAGGACAGGATGCGGGAAAAGCCAGACATCCAGAAAGGTGGTGAGAATCCTGGCAGACCACGGTAAAAAAGTAGCGGTAATCCGTCATCCAATGCCCTATGGCGACCTGGTGGCCCAGAGGGTCCAGCGCTTCGCCTCCTTTGAGGACATGGACAGGGCCAACTGCACCATTGAGGAAAGGGAAGAATACGAACCTCACATAAGGATCGGAGCCGTGGTCTGGGCCGGAGTGGATTACGAAGCAATCCTCAGGGAGGCAGAGAAGGAGGCAGATGTAATCCTCTGGGACGGTGGGAACAACGACCTCCCATTTTACAAGCCTGACCTCCATATTGTAGTAGCAGATCCCCACAGACCAGGTCACGAGAGAAAATACCATCCAGGAGAGGCCAATTTCCGCAGGGCGGATGTCATAATAATCAACAAGGAGGAAACCGCAGACCGGACCGGTGTGGAGGAAATATGGAACTCCGCCAGGGAACTCAATCCCTCCGCCATACTTATAGACGCAGCTTCCCCCATCTTCGTGGAAGACGGTGGTCTCATAGGAGGAAAGAAGGTTCTGGTCATAGAGGACGGTCCCACGGTAACTCACGGGGAAATGGGATACGGAGCAGGATATATGGCTGCCAAGAAATACGGAGCAGCGGAGATAATTGACCCCAGGCCCTTTGCTGTAGGTTCCATCAGGGATACCTTCAACAAGTACTCGCACCTGAAAGAAGTGCTGCCTGCCATGGGATACGGAGCGCAGCAGATAAAGGAATTGGAGGAAACCATAAACAACTCCGATGCGGAAGTGGTAGTGGTAGCAACCCCCATTGACCTGGGAAGAATACTTAAGATTGACAAGAAGGCAGTAAGAGTTCTCTATGAACTTCAGGAAATAGGAGAGCCCACCTTAGAGGATGTCCTGAAGCAGAAGGGTATTATATGAAGAGGGTTGCGGTAATAGCCTTTGGAGGAAACGCTCTTCTTCCTTCGGACAGCCAGGGAACCCAGGAAGAGCAGTTTGCCAGGGCTAAGGAGGCTTCCGAAAAAATAGCGGAACTTATCAGCAGAAATTACGATGTGGTGGTGGTTCACGGAAACGGTCCCCAGGTAGGTAACCTCCTCCTGCAGATGGAAACCGCCGCTGATATCATCCCCCCCTTCACCTTAGATGTGGCAGATGCCATGACCGAAGGTTCCATAGGTTACATGCTCCAGACCTGGCTGGTTAACTACATGAGGATACTCTCCATAGACCGCGAGGTGGAAACAGTTCTAACACCGGTGCTGGTGGACCCTCTGGATCCGGCCTTCAAAAACCCCACCAAGCCAGTGGGCCCATTTTACACTAAGGAAAAGGCAGAAAGACTGGCAAAGGAAAAGGGATGGGTGGTGATGGAGGATGCAGGAAGGGGATGGAGGAGGGTGGTTCCCTCTCCCAAACCCATTGATATCCTGAACAAAACTGTTATAAAGGCTCTGGTAAAGGAAGAGGTAGTGGTGATTGCAGGAGGGGGAGGCGGGATTCCTGTGATTATAAATCAGGACGGTCTGGTGGAAGGGGTTGAGGCGGTCATAGACAAGGATTTCACCGCAGCCCTCATAGGGAAAATAATAAAGGCCGATATGCTGATAACCCTTACCGGGGTGGAACAGGTTTACCTTGACTACGGAAAGCCCACCCAGAGACCGCTAAGGAAGACCACCATGGAAGACGTGAAAAAATACCTTCAGGAGGGTCAGTTCCCTCCGGGCTCCATGGAGCCGAAAATTAGAGCAGCCATTGATTTTCTGGAGGGTGGGGGGAAGGAGGTTCTAATAACCTCAGCGAAGAAATTGAAATCCGCCTTAGACGGAAGAACCGGAACCAGAATAATAAGGAGGTAAGTTATGAAAAAGGACCTTTTGACCATAAAGGAACTCACTAAGGAGGAAGTTTTTTCCCTGTTTGAAGACGCCAAGGAACTCAAAACCAATCCCGGGGCTCACCGCCAGGACCTTAAGGGGAAGATTCTGGCCATGATTTTTGAGAAACCCTCCCTGAGGACCAGGGTCACCTTTGAGGCTGGAATTTACCAACTGGGAGGTGTAGGAATTTACCTGGCTCCCCAGGATATTCAACTGGGGAAAAGGGAAGC
Source organism: Candidatus Aminicenantota bacterium (assembly GCA_027025175.1). Lineage (GTDB taxonomy): Bacteria > Acidobacteriota > Aminicenantia > S016-38 > S016-38 > JALSNJ01. The sequence continues at coordinate 48,231 of JALVRF010000127.1, forward strand.
CGTGGAAGACGTGGCGAGAAACCTATCCCGCTGGGTAGACGGCATAATGATAAGGACCTTTGGCCAGGACATAGTGGAAAAAATAGCCAGTGAAGCATCAGTTCCGGTGATAAACGCCCTTACCGATCTCTATCATCCCTGCCAGATTCTCGCCGATCTCTTCACAATCTGGGAAAGGGGACACAAGTTAGAGGAATTCACCTTAGCCTATGTAGGAGATGGAAACAACATCGCCCACTCCCTCATCTGGGGAGCCGCAAAAACAGGACTACACCTGAGGATAGCCACCCCGGAGGGTTTTGAGCCCAAAAGGGAAATTCTTGAAGAAGCCCTTTCCCAGGGGGCAGATATAAAACTTTTCCACAACCCTGTGGAGGCAGTAAAGGGGGCCGATGCCATTTATACAGATGTGTGGGCATCCATGGGCCAGGAAGCCGAAAGGGAAACCAGGAAGAAAATTTTCATGCCCTTCCAGGTGAACATGGAACTCTTCTCAAAGGCCAAGCCCTCTGCCTATTTCATGCACTGCCTGCCGGCTCACAGGGGAGAAGAGGTTACCGATGAGGTCCTGGACCATCCCAGGTCCATAGTTCTGGATCAGGCTGAAAACCGCCTCCACATTCAGAAGGCTATTATGAGGAGGTTAATGGGATAAATGGAAAAGGAAAAATTTTTAAACAACGTCCTTTCCGGGGGAAAGCAACCTGTTTCCCTTCAGAAGGTGGTTGAAGAGTTTGCGAAAAAAATCCTGGAGGAAGAGACCCTTGAGGCGGTCAAGATTTATGATCCGGATTGCAGATACGAGGTAGGGGACCTGCTTTATAAAGAATTTGACGAAAAACTCCGCGTAGGAAGGGATAAATTCGTAGAATTTCACGCTGGAGCAGTTCTGAAGGTAGTGGAGAAAAAATACTCCAAGGAGTTAGGCTGTTATCTCATCGGACTTGAATACGAGGGGGGAGGTCCCCTGAAGGAACATTTCAAATATCTGGCCCGGGCTAAAGTAGGTTATTACCTTCCCAGTTATGAACTTAAAGAATGCCCTGAACTTCCTCCAGAAAAGGACCCCAGAAAGACCGAAAGGGAACCATCGGAGGAACTTCTCAAAAGGTGCAGGAGGGAAATCCTGGAGTTAGTAGAGAAGGACAAAAACATATACCGGTGGGGAGATTTCCTGATTCAGGCATCCTCATTGAAGGAAATTAACGATGAGCACATAAAACAGGTGGAAGAATACATAAAGGGGAAGAGTTCCTCGGCCTCCACCGAAGAACTGGTAGAAAGGGTCCTGGGGAAATCCAGAGATTCCGAAGACTTCCCCATCTGGTGCCTTTCCCTTAACAGAGCCCTGTCATCAAAAAAGTTAACCTTCGTTCTCGTTTCAAAGAAGGGATTTGGGAAGTGGAACACCTGGCTTAATCTGGTAAACCTGGAGAAAAACCTGCCCATAAAGGTCAAAAGAACCCTGCCTGTTTTTACCGCTCGCTCCAGGGTGGAGATAGAGACCTATCTCAGGGAGTTTGAAAAGGGGGAGAAAAAAGCCGAGGCCAGAAATAAACATATATTGACCTGGAGGGAAGTCCTCTCGGGAGCAGTGAAGGTCAGAAAGGGTTTCAGGAATTTGCTGGGCGGAGAAATGGAACTCAAAGCCGTTTCCAGAACTGGAGAATACACAGTTTATTACTATCCTGAGAAAAACATGATTCTCGGACTTTCAGGATATTACAGGGAAAACCTGGTGGTCCAGGCATCCCAGCTTTTCTTAGAATGGAAGGAAGACCAGTTTGAACTCTCCCTGAGGACCGAGAAAAAACCCTTCAGGGCCCCGATGCTTACCTATAATCCCGAAGATGACTCCTTTGCTTTAAGGGATGCCGAAGTTTCCACTGAGATGGATGTGGAAACCAGAGCCTTTCTCAGCAGGGAAGAACTTCAATTGCTCCTGGGAAAGATTAACCAGTGGCGCCGAATAAGGGACCTTACAGCCCTGGTGAGAGAACTGGTTAAGAGTTTTGGAGACCCTCAGCAGGATTTCAAAATTCACTATCTCAAACTCTTCCATCTGCTGGACATAATTCACGGCACGCCAAAGGAGGACCTGCTCAAAGCCCTCCTGGGAAATCCTGAGTTCTACCAGGAGGAAGGCGAGTTTGGATACTTCAAACTCGACCTGAACCGGGCTGTGGAAATTCCAGTGGAGAAAGAGGAAAAGGCTGAAGAATCCCCTTCATACGAGCCCTCATCGGAAAAGTTAGCAGGGTTCAGAAAGCCGAAAAGGAAGAAAAAATACCGGAAACCCTCCAGACCGAAGGCCTCCAGGGAGGGGTTCTTTGCTGAGAAATTAAAGGAAGCCCTGGACAAAAAGGAAGAATGATATAATTTTCATATAAAAGGGCGGTTAGCTCAGGCGGGAGAGCGCTGGTTTCGCACGCCAGAGGTCAGGGGTTCGAATCCCCTACCGTCCACTTTAGCCATGGAAAAAGCAGTTTTTCCCGTAGCCGGGCTTGGCACCCGAATGCTCCCTGCCACAAAAGCAGTCCCCAAGGAGATTCTCCCCTTATATGACAGGCCGGCAATCCATTATACTGTGGAAGAAGCAGCCCGTTCAGGATTTTCCAAGATGATTTTCGTCACCTCTAAGGGAAAGGAAGCAATTTTGAACTATTTCGACCGGGATGTAGAACTGGAGGAAATTCTTATGGCCAGGGGGAAAAAGGAAATGGCTGATTTCCTGAGGGGTCTTTCGGAAATGGCTGAATTCATAGCCATAAGACAGGGGGTTCCCATGGGACTGGGGCATGCGGTCCTGCAGGCTAAAGCAGTGGTGGATAACGAGCCCTTCGCAGTGGTGCTTCCGGACGATATAGTCCTGAGCGACCCTCCCCTTCTTCGTCAAATGAGGGATTTATACCTGAGGACGGGTAAATCCGTGGTAGCCCTTTACAGGGTGCCTGAGGAGCAAATTCCCTCCTTTGGAATAGCCGATGCTGAGGTAAAAAAAGATGGCCAGGTGGTAATCCACGACTTAGTGGAAAAACCATCTATCCAGGAAGCTCCCTCTGATCTTGCAGTAATAGGTCGCTACATACTGGAGCCTGAGATTTTTTCCATACTGGAAAAAACCCCACCGGGCAGGGGGGGAGAAATTCAGCTTACCGACGCTTTAAAGGTGCTCGCTAAGGAAGGAAGGCTCCTGGGATTTATTTTTGAGGGAAAAAGGCTGGATATAGGCAATCCAGAGGGTTTTCTTAAAGCAAGCCTTGAGATAGCTGCGGAAAGAGGTGTTAAGATATAGGACTTTTCCCACCACAGCGGACCTGGGGGTATTCGTTTACGGGAAAAGTCCCGAGGAAGTTTTTGAAAACCTCGCATACGCCCTGAGGAAAATCGTGGGGGGAAATAAAAAATTAGCGGGCTCCGGGGAAAAGACGATAAAATTGGATTTCCCCTCCCTTGAAATGGGATTCTTCCTCTGGGCTTCGGAGCTTCTTTTTCTCTACGATACGGAAAAAATACTACCTTCCAGGGCCAGGGTCAGGCTTTCCTCAACTGACCTTCAAGCCAGGGTCCTGGAAGGAAAACTTATATCCCCCCCTCAGGTTTACATAAAGGCTGTTACCATGCATCGGCTCAGTTTCATGAAGATTAAAGGTCGCTGGAGGGCTTCTCTGGTCTTTGACCTTTAGTTTTTATTTTCCCGATATAAATATATCCCCGGAAACGCTTTTAGCCTTTATGTACAGCCCATCCTCGCATCTTTTCCTTTCCAGTTTTCCCTCCACCTTAAGGTCCGGGGTTTCTATCTCTCCCCCGGTGCTCTTGAGGTTAAAGAAACATATCCTTTCCGGAGCCCTTATATGGAGATCCCCGCTTATGGAATGAAGACACCATCTGTCCCCAGAACTTCCCTGAAGGAAAACATCACCGCTTATGGTGCTTATTTTGACCCTGGGCAGGGATTGTCCCTGGATTTTCACATCTCCGCTTATGGAAGAGACATCAACGGTCTCTCCCTCCTCAAGGCTTACCCGGATGTCGCCGCTTACGGTTTCAAGGCGAAGGCTACTTCCTTTGTTTATTTTCAGCATTATTTCCCCGCTTACACTGTGTATGTCCCCGTCCTCAATTTCTCCCATCTCCCCGTTTATATCTCCGCTCACGGTGTGAAGATCAGCGGAAATTTTCCGGGGCACGGTGATTTCCACCTTCCCCTTATAATTGTCTCTCCGGCAAAAGAAGCAGAATTTCTTCGCCGGTTTTATTTTCAGGAAAACCTCGTCTTCGCTGCCCTCGGTTATCACCTCAGGTTTGCTTCCTGAATATCTGAGGTGAATTCTAATTCTTATCTGGTTCTTGTCCCAGGAATTTATCTTAAGGTCAGAGGATATCAGTTCCACCTTTAATTTAACCCCAGGGGAAACATCGTAAACCTTCTCCAGTTTAATCTCGCCACCTGCGAGAAAAATGGCAAAAATCATAAAAAGTACGAGTTTTCTCATCCGGCACCTCCTTTCCATATTTTTTATACGCTGAGCGTCCCTGGGAGTTCATGATATCATTATGATATGAAGGAAATACTTGTTTTTGACGCAGAACTAATGGGGAACTACGACCGCAGGGCAGAGGAAGAATACGGCATTTCCTCACTGATATTGATGGAAAATGCCGGGGGGTGGGTGGCCAAGAAAATCCTGGAGATGGAGGATGTTTTCGTGGTTACGGTGGTGGCCGGACCGGGAAACAACGGGGGAGATGGCATAGTTGTGGCGAGACATCTGCAGAACCACAGCCTTTCAGTTAATCTCATCCTTCTGGCCGCCCCGGAGAAACTAAAGGGAGACGCTAAAAAGAACTTTGAAATAGCCCAGAGGAGCGGCCTCAACATCTTTGTAGCCAGGACAGAAAGCGAGTGGGACGAACTTCTTCCCTTTATAGAAAGGGCGGATGTGGTGGTTGATGCCATCTTCGGAACAGGACTTAAGAGGGAGGTAAAGGGAATATTTGCCCGGGCCATAGAGGATATAAACCTTCTGGCACCAAGAATAGTGTCCGTGGACATTCCCTCAGGGGTCTCCTCGGAGGACGGTTCAGTAATGGGGCTTGCCGTGGAAGCGGATCTTACGGTCACCTTTGAAGCACTTAAGTTCGGCCACATATTTCCCCCGGGAGAGGGTTTCTGCGGAGACATAGAGGTGGTAAAGATAGGGATTCCCTTAGATGCCTACGAAGGAGAGGAGCTGCCCTATCGCCTTACCTATCCTGAGGGCCTATTCCCGGCCAAATTATTAAGAAGGGAGCCAGATTCCCACAAGGGGGATTATGGACATGTTCTTGTGGTGGCGGGAAGTCTTGGAAAAACAGGGGCTGCGGCCCTGGCCTCAATGGCAGCCCTTAAGGCAGGGGCTGGGCTGGTGACCCTCGCTGCACCAGCTGATGTCCTTTCCCTTATCCCCATTCCCCCTGAAATTATGATCTATCCCCTCCCTTCATCCAGCGGCAGGATAAACAGGAAGGCCATTGACCTTATTGAGGATATGCTTCAGGGAAAAACAGTCCTTGCTGCTGGGCCCGGGCTTGGGACATGGGAAGAAACTGGGGATTTTCTGGTGGAACTTTTAAGGAAAGCCAGCATTCCCAAAATCCTGGATGCCGATGCTCTGAACATTCTGGCTGCCAGGGGAGGAGAGATTCCAGGACACTCTCTCACCGTTCTTACTCCTCATCCAGGGGAATTTTCAAGGCTGACTGGAAAGCCCAAGGAGGAAAATTTAAGAAGAAGACTTGAGCAAGCCAGGGAATATGCTATAAAGCACGGGGTTTTCCTGGTGCTTAAAGGTTACAGAACCGTAATAGCCACCCCTGACGGGACGGCTTACATAAATTCCACAGGTAATCCTGGAATGGCAACCGGGGGAAGCGGGGATGTCCTTACAGGGATAATAGCAGGGTTTCTCGCCCAGGCCAACGAAGAGGAATTTGAGGAAGCCTTAGTGGAGGCAGTGGGTTATCACGGATTGGCCGGAGATTTAGCTGCCTCAGAACTCACCCAGCCTTATCTTACCGCCGGGGACATAATTGAATACCTCTCAGAGGCCTTTAAGGAAAATGTCTGAATACCAATCCAGATCAGAGGAGGAAACGAAAAAAATAGGGGAAGAACTGGCAAGAAGCCTCAGGGGGGATGAGGTGGTGCTAATATACGGTCCCCTGGCCAGCGGAAAAACCGTATTTGTAAAGGGGATGGCAAGGGGGCTGGGTATAGATGAAGCCCTGGTCTCCTCCCCCAGTTTCACCGTTATGAACATTTACTCAGGGGAAAAACTCCTTTTCCACTTAGACCTTTACAGAACCCGGGAAAGGGAACTGGAATTTCTCGGAATTGAGGATTTTTTAGGCATGGGGGTTTTAGCAGTGGAATGGGGGGAAAAGGCAGAGGGCCAGCCCTGGGCCAGCCCGGCCGTTAAGGTTCGCATATTTCCCCGGGGAGAAGACCGGGTTATAAAGATAGAAAGGCAGGTGAACACTTGATTTTATTGGGATTACTCATGTTTTTCGCCGCCGCTGGTCTATTTTTGTTTTCACTCCTTTTCCTCAAACCCTTCACCCGCAGGAGAAAAAAGACCCTCCGCTTTGCCTACCTTCTTTCCTTTGCCGCCTTAGTGGTGGTCCTTTTTTCCCGCAAATACCTTACTCCATTAATGGTGGCCTCCTTCCTTTCCCTGCTGCTCAGTTACATAGCCTGGGAAGTTTCCCTTTACTTCCTCAGGAAATAATCTTTATCTTTAATTCCCTGAGCTGGGCAGGGTCCACGCTGGAAGGCGCACCTGTGAGAAGACATAGGGCAGATGTGGTTTTGGGAAAGGCGATAACATCCCTTATGGACTGCTCCCCTGCCGCCATCATTACCATCCGGTCAAAGCCAAAGGCTATACCCCCATGGGGAGGGGCCCCGTGTTCCAGGGCCTGGAGAAGGAAGGAAAACCTCTCCTCCTCAACTCCCAGGATTTTAAGAATTTTCCTCTGAAGTTCGGCCCTGTGAATCCTTATGCTTCCCCCTCCTATTTCCACACCGTTGACCACCAAGTCATAGGCCCTGGCCCTTACCTTAAGGGGTTCCGCCTCCAGAATTTCTATATCCTCTTCCCTGGGGGAGGTGAAGGGATGGTGGTTGGAACTTATTTTTCCATCCTCGTCCAGTTCAAAAAGGGGAAAATCCACAACCCATACCGGGGAAAAACCCTTCAACTCCACTCCCTTTATTTCCGCAACCCTTTTCCTCAAATATCCCATAAACTTCTCCACCCCCTTCCCTGCCATGAAAATGGCCCCATCTCTCATTTCCAGCCCAAGTTCCTCTGCTATCTTCCCCCTCCAGGACTCGTCCCCTCTTAGGCTCCCTGAAAATCCTCCATCGCCCCTCTTAAGGAAAAGTATTCCCGCCGCTCCCATGGATTTTATTTCCCGCTCCAGGGTCTCAATCTGTTTCCTGGAAAGTCCACCAGGAATTTTCATCCCTAGAAATTTTCCCCCCTTTTCCAGGGCTGAGGCCACTATTCTGTTGCTCCCTGACGGAAATCGGGAAAGGTTCTTTATCTCGTAGGGTATCCTGAGGTCCGGGGCATCGGTGCCGTATTTTTCCATGGCCTGGGTATAGGATAGGACAGGAATGGTGGAAGGAATCTCTATTCCAGCCCGGGAAAAACTCTGTCGCAAAATTCCCTCTGCCACTTCCATAACATCCCTCTCCTGCGCGAAGCTCATTTCCAGGTCAATCTGGGTAAATTCCGGCTGACGGTCAGCCCTCAGGTCCTCGTCCCTGAAGCAGCGGGCGAACTGGAAATACCTTTCAAAACCCGAAATCATTAGAATTTGCTTGAAAAGCTGGGGAGATTGGGGAAGGGCGTAAAACCTTCCCGGGTAATTCCTGGATGGCACAAGAAAATCCCTGGCCCCCTCGGGGGTGGATTTCGTCAAAATTGGAGTCTCTATTTCCCAAAAACCCTGGGAATCCAGATAATTCCTCACCGCCAGGGCCATCCTGTGGCGGAGGAGGAAGTTTCTCTGCATCCTGGGCCTTCTAAGATCAATGTAGCGGTAGCGGAGCCTTACCTCCTCGCTGGCCTCAATCACATCGTTTACCGGAAAAGGAGGTGTTCTGGAGGTGTTAAGAACCCGAAATTCCTCCACCTCAACCTCCACTTCCCCTGTGGGAAGTTCGGAATTTTTGGCTTCCCTTTCCCGGACCTTTCCCTTTACCTCCAGGACCCACTCTGGCCTCACATTCCTGAGTCGGTCCCCCACAAGTTGAACCACTCCGCTGCGGTCCCTCAGGTCAACGAAGACCACCCCCCCTAAGTCCCTCACCCTCTGAACCCAGCCCCGGAGGAGAACTCTTTTACCCTCGTCCTTTAATCTTAATGAGCCACACCAGGTTCTCATCTGATTATGTACATTATCCAACCGAAAAGGATAGAACCCACCACCATCCACAGGAAGGATTTGAGGGCGTAAACAAGCCTCTCCTTTTTAGTCTCCTTCCTTATAATGGCAAGGTCCAGGGAGGCGGGAATTGAGAAAAGAAGAAGAACTAAAAGATAACTTTTCATTTTTTACTCAGAATTGAGCCCACCCTGGCGGTAGCCAGATAGTTTATTAAACCTCCCCCCATGAGGAAGAAGGTTCCGTAATCGCTGGTCCATGTAACCTTTATTTGGCTTCCCAGGCCAAAAATCTTTCCAAGGAAAAAGAGGATGCCGTTTCCCAACTGGGAAAAGGTGAGAAAAACGGTAAGGGGAGAACCCTCATTGGGTCCCACGAACCTTCCTCCCAGCATTAAACCCACGGCGAAAAAATAAACTATGGAAAAGAAGATTATGAGTCCATCCCTTTTCCTGCCCAGGAGGTAGAATCCAGCCCCGGGCACGAACCACGCTAAAAGGACATAAAGCCAGGCTCTTTTTTCTTCCATTAGCCTTTAATATAAACAAAAATTGCCCTGTTTTCAAGAAAAAGGCTAAAATGATAGCATGAATACCTGGGACGCAATCATAATTGGCGGTGGAATTATAGGTCTTTCCACCGGTTATTATCTTGCCAGGAACGGTAAAAAGGTTTTACTCCTGGAGCGTAGAGAACTGGGAGCCGGTTCCACAAGCCGATGTATAGGGGGAATAAGACAACAGTTCTCCACCCCGGGTTCCATCCGTTTAGCCATGAAGTCCGTGGAACTCTTTTCCCGCATGGAAGAAGAATTCGGTTTCTCGGTGGAGTTTGCTCAGACCGGTTATCTTTTCCTGATTTTTACCGAGGAGCAAAAAAGGCATTTCCTTGAGGTTATGCAATTACAGAAATCCTTGGGACTTGAAGTTTATTTCCTGGAAAAGAAGGATGTGGAAGAACTGGTGCCGGGAATTGACTCGCGGGACCTGATGGGCGGTGTTTACTCCCCCAAGGACGGTCAGGCTTATCCCTTTGCAGTGCTCAAGGGAATGGCAGAAGGGATAATGAGCCAGGGAGGGGAGGTAAAACGAAGAACAGAAGTGGTGGGAATAATCCAGGAAGGGGGAAGGGTAAAGGGGGTTCTTACGGGCCGGGGAGAAAAGTTCTACGCTCCTGTGGTTGTAAATGCTGCGGGTCCCTGGGCGAAGCAGGTGGGTCAGATGGCAGACGTTGAACTTCCCACTGAACCGGAAAGGCACGAGGCCTTCATAACAGCGAGACTCCCCTACAGAAAAATACCCATGATAGTAGATTACAGGCCCGACGGTGGGTATTTTCAACAGAGGATAAACGGTCAGATAATAGGCTGCTATACCCCAAAGCCCAGGGTTCCGGGGCCCAGGGAGGACTCATCCTTTGAATTCATTGGGGAAATGAGTTACAGGATTGTCAGGGTAATACCCTGGCTGAAAAATTCTCTGGTTCTAAGGCAGTGGGCCGGAGCCTATACCATGACCCCGGACGGCAGTCCTATAATTGACGAGACGGAACTTGAGGGTTTCTTCGTGGCCGTGGGCATGAGCGGTCACGGTTTCATGTTCGGACCGGCTGTAGGATGGAGTCTTGCAGGGAAAATCGTCCAGGACGAATGGCCCTTACCCATGGAGGAGTTTTCCCTCAGGAGGGAGTTTTCTTCTGAGGAGGCTCTGAAATAAGGCCTAATTTAGCCCTGACCTTGTCCTCTATTTCCTTCAACAACTTCGGCTTTTCGGCCAGGAGTTTTTTCACATTCTCTCTGCCCTGCCCCAGCCTCTCTTTGTTGTAGGAATACCAGGATCCTGCCTTTTCCACAATTCCAGCGGAGACCGCAGCGTCAAGGACATCTCCTATCTTGTCAATACCCTTTCCGTAAATGAGTTCAAGAATGGCTTCCCTGAAGGGGGGAGCCAATTTGTTCTTCACCACCTTTATCTTAACCAGATTTCCTATGGTCCTGTCTCCCTGTTTAATTGAAGTCTGCCTTCTGACCTCCACCCTGATGGAGGAGTAAAACTTAAGGGCTCTTCCTCCAGGGGTTGTCTCGGGATTACCGAACATTACCCCTATCTTTTCTCTTACCTGGTTTATAAAGATAAGGGCAGTGTTGGACTTGTTCACTATGCCGGCGAGTTTCCTCAGGGCCTGGCTCATGAGTCTGGCCATAAGCCCCATATGGGCATCTCCCATTTCACCTTCCAGTTCCGACTTGGGAACCAGGGCTGCCACCGAATCCACCACGATTACATCGATAGCCCCGCTCCTTACGAGAATTTCAGCAATCTCCAGGGCCTGTTCCCCATAATCGGGCTGAGAAATCAAGAGGTCCTCCACATTTACCCCCAGAGAACGAGCATAATTGGGATCCAGAGCATGTTCGGCATCTATAAAGGCTGCCTTTCCTCCGAGTTTCTGGGCCTCTGCTATTACATGCAGAGCCAATGTGGTCTTTCCCGAGGATTCCTGACCGTATATCTCAGAAATTCTTCCCCTGGGAAAACCTCCTATCCCTAAGGCGGCGTCAAGACTTATACTTCCAGAAGGTATTACGTCTATCTTGACATGGGCGCCCTTCTCGCCGAGTTTCATAATGGAACCCTTCCCGAAGGTCCTCTCTATGTAATCCATAGCCGCCCTGAGTTTCTTCTCCCTGTCCTGGTCCATCTTACCCTCCTAAGATTTTCTTGGTAATTAATTTAAGTTCCCCAAGAGCCTCCCCGGCACTCTGGAATCTCTTGCCCCTTTCCTTCTCCAGGCATTTCATGATAAAACGATCCAGGGATTCAGGAATGCCCGGGCGATATGTTGAAGGGGGGAGAGGGGACTCTTCTATATGTTTTTTCATAACCTCAACCCTGTCCTTTCCCAGAAATGGAGGCCTGCTGGCCAGAAGGTGGTAAAGGGTTGCCCCTGCGGAATAAATGTCGCTCCTTTCGTCTACCGTAGAGCCCATGCATTGCTCCGGCGACATATAAAAGGGAGTACCGGATATCTTGCCCTTCTCCTTTTCTATTTCGGATGCCAGAACAGCAAGGCCGAAGTCCATAACCTTTAATTTCTTATCCTTGGTGAGCATTATGTTCTGTGGCTTTATGTCCCTGTGAATTACACCGTTCCTGTGGGCATATTGAAGTGCCGAGAAAAGCTTTGAAGCCACGAAAAGAACCTGTTTTATGGTAAATTTTCCCTTTTCCTTAAGGTAATCCAGAAGGGTTTTACCTTCAATATATTCCATAGCAATAAAGTAGCGGTCGTTAAATTTTCCCACATCGTATATTATCACTATGTTGGGATGGGAAAGTTTGGCAGCGGTTTTTGCCTCAGCCAGGAATCTCTCTATGGCCCTCTTGTTGAGGTCCAGTTCCTTTTTAAGAAGTTTAAGGGCTACGGTCCTGTTGAGAACAGTATCCTCTGCCTTGTAAACAGAGCCCATTCCTCCCTTCCCTATAAGGGCGATGATTCTGTATCTCTTCTGAGGCTGGGAAGTCTTCTCCTCAAGTTCCTTCAACTTGTTAACTGCCTGGGCTAACTTTTGCATCCTTTCCTTGGCATCAAGATAGTTTATGTCAAGGCTGCTTACTGATTTGAACATTTTATAGGCTTCCTGATATCTACCCTGTGCTTCCGCTATAAGTCCCAGAAAATAATATATGTCCAGGTTTGACTTGGATATGGGTTCCCCCTTAAGGGCGATTTTAAACCTCTCTTCTGCAAGTTCGTATTCCTTTTTGTCCAGGAATAGTTTTCCCAGCATAAAACTGGCTCTTTCAAATTCAGGATCCTGCCTCTCCACCTTCTGGAGATTCTCTATGGCTAATTCCTCATCTCCAAGGTAATAATAGGCTATGGAACCGGCCTGGAACCAGTTTCTCCCCTTCCTGAACATGGACTCTGCCCTGCGATATAATTCATCCTTTTTACCACTATCAATTTCTTTGTCAGCCATTTCTTTGAGAATTTCCCCTGCCTTTGAGAATTCGCCGGCCTTCTCAAAGGCAAACAGGGCTTTGTCAGGTTGCCCGGCCAACCTATAAAGTTCCCCTGCCTTGTTCCAGAGGCCATCTTTAGAGTAGCATTCGGCCGCCTTTTTCAATTCACCGTTCCATTCGTAGAGTTCTGCAGCCCTGCCGTAATCCCCTGCAAGTTCAAAGTGTTCTGCTGCTTTAAGGTGCTGGCCCTCACTGAGATAATATTCACCCAGCAACATATTAGCCTTTCCATGTTCTCCAGATTTCTTGTATAGTTCGGCTGCCTTTTCAAATAAGCCTGCTTCCTCATATTCCCGGGCTGCCTCGGTAAAATTTCCTTTTCTGTTCAGAATTTCCGCTGCCTTATCGTGCCATTTAACCTTCCTGGCCAGGGAAAGTGCCTTTTCCACATTTCCGGCCTGTTCATAAAGATCAATGGCCTTCTGAAGTGCAATCCGGGCCGATGGTTTTAACTCCCTGGCGTCGAGGAAAATCTGATCCACCCAGTTCTCAAAGCACCATGCGGCCTTATCGGGCTTCCCCGCCTTTTCATAGCACACCCCTGCCCGATCCAGCAATCCTATGGATTCGTAAAGGGAGGCGGCTCTTTCCCATATACCGTGCTTTTCGAGAAGTTGAGCCGCTTCCTGTCGTCTGCCAACATCCTCATAGGTCTGGGCTGCTTTTTTAACGTCCTTGAGTTCGTTCAGATAAATTCTGACCGCCATTTCATAATCGCCGCTCTCCTGGTACAGGGCCGCAGCTTTTTTTAGCATCCCATTTTCTTCGTACATGGAGGCTGCTTCGCTTAGCAATCCTGCTTTTCTGTACATTTCCTCCGCTTTCTCCAGCATTCCAAGTTCTCTATAATGGGAGGCGGCGTCCTGATATCTTTCCTCTTTTTCTGACCTTTTAGCTGCCCTTAATTTGGCCTCTTTTTTTCCAAAGAAAAAACCAACCAGTTTCTCTATCCCCTTAAGATCTCCGGTTTTTTCTTCCCTTTCTGGCAAAAAGACCTCCTTTCTATGCTATTAAAAAGTATGCCATCTATGGGAAAAACTGTCAATTAATGCCTATTTTACATACCCCAGGCTCTTTAGGTTTTCCAGGGTTTTTCCGGATATCTTCCTTTTTCCCTGGTTTCCCCTGAATTTTTTGCTCCTCTTAATGTAATGATGAAGGAGCCTGTCTCTGAGCCTTGTAAGTCTGGAAATTTCCAGGCTCACCAGTGGAAGGGTTTTCTCCTCCTGGGGGTCTATGGAAATATTAAAGAGATAGAAGGGAGAAAGACCAAGATTCCTCTGAGCCCTGCGGGAGATAAATATTAGTTTTTTAGGAAAACTAATAACCGCATTCCCCTGAAGGCCAAGTATGAGAAGTTTTCTGTTCTTTATGGGCCTAAGCATGCTTTTGCCTGTCAATTTATAGGGAAATTCTATGCTCAGGATTTCGCCTATGGTGGGAGAAATGTCCATAAGGCTAACAGGAGATTTTACCCTACGGGGTTTTTCCCAGGGTAGGTAAACCACCATGGGTATCCTCACCGAGGAATTGAAGGGAAGAGGACCATGGTCAAAGAAAAGGTTGTGTTCCCCCAGTTCCTCCCCGTGGTCTGCGGAAATAAAAACCATCGTATTTTTAAGGAGTCCTGTTTTTGCCAGTTCTTCAAGAACCTTTCCCACATAAAAATCAACTTTCCTTATTTCCCCATCGTAACGGGAAATGTAATAGCCGGAAAAAGGATGGCGGTCCAGGTGAACCCAGTTACCTTGCCCCACCACCACTTTATTTTTAACCTCCCTGATGTCAAAACCCTTATCCTCCCGGGGAATCCATTTCTCCTCGGGCTGGTAGGGGGCATGGGGGTCTATGTAATGGAGCCACAGGAAAAATTTCCTGTTCTTATTTTTCCTTATGAAATCTATGGCAGACCCTGTTATGAGGGCCGCAGAACCCTCCTTGTCATTCCCGTTCCTTTTCCAGACCTCGTCGTAAAAATCAAATCCCTGGGCAAAACCGAAAACCCTATCTAAATTGCCATTAAAAACCGAGGCCCCTGTTATATATCCCTTTTTCTTTAAAGCCTCCGCCAGGGTAAAAAACTCCTCCCTCAATGTGCCCAGATTGGGCTTGATTTTAAGAACAGTGGGATGTAATCCTGTTAACATAGAGGCTAAGGAAGCCGAAGTTTTTGGTATGGCGCAGAAGGCATTCTGGTATACCAGGGCCCGGGAAGCGAATTTATCAATATTGGGTGAAGTTCTATAACCATATCCGTAAAGGGAAAGGTGGTCTGCCCTGAGGGCGTCAATGGTTATAATTATTACATTGGATTTTCTGTGCCCTCCGCAGGATATCCCCAATAACCCAATCAGGGAAATAATCAAAATTTTTCTCATACTTAAATTATACCCTTACCTGGGGCTCTCCTGGATATCAAGAACCAGTGCCTCCAGCACCAGTTGAAAACCGAGAATAAGGGGAAGGACAGAAAGCATAACCGTTCCAGTGCTGGCAGGTACGCCGGTCCTCACGCTTTTTATCCAGTGGTATATACCGAAGAAAAACCCCCAGGCCAGCAGAAGAAATCCCAGGAAGAGAAAAAGGGCAATGGGGGAAAAATCCCTCAGGACATATTTCTGGTAAACCCTGTAAAGAAATCTCTTCAGGAGCAACCAGGGGAAGGTTAACATTATGGACGAAATTTTTATGCCTGACTCCTCCTCACCGTAAATGGTGGGGATGGGAACATCTTTAACTCTATAGCGGAAAATGTTGAGGTTCACCAGCATGTCGTTTTCGAAGAAATAACCATTGTGAATTCTTTCCAGGGGAAGGGCTTTCAGGGCCCTGGAGGTTATGGCAGTAAAACCGTTCTGGGGATCAAATATGTGCCAGTAGCCTGAGGCGAGTTTAGTGAGGAAGGTAAGGATAATATTGCCCACAAGCCTTATGAAGGGCATTTTTTTAAGACTCCCCCCTTCCAGGAATCTATTCCCCTTGGCGTAGTCATATCCTTCCTTCACAATGGCCTCAAGTAGGTTGATCAGCCTATTCAGGGGCATCTGACCGTCTCCATCAACCTTGACCACGATATTGGCCCCCAATTCCATGGCCCTTTTATATCCCCTTTTTGTGGCCCCTCCCACCCCCAGGTTTTTCTCGTTTCTCAAAAGAATAACCCTGGGATCTCCCACAGCAGTGGCCTCGTGGGATGTCCCATCGGTGCTGGCATCATCCACCACTATAATAAAGTCCACGAATTCCGGCACATCCTTTATGACCCCACCTATAAATTTCTCCTCATTATGGGCGGGGATAACCACTGCTATTCTTCTCCCCTCAAACATCAAACCCATTTTAACCGTTTTTTATCAGAGGTTTCAACTCGTTTATAATATTTTCCAGAGACAAAGGAGGTGGTATGAAAAGAGTAAAATTCCTCTCAACCCTGTTCCTGATATTGGCAATCTCCTATCCTGCCCTTGCCGGCAGGGGGAAAATATCGGGTCTGGTTTACTCGGATTATTACTATTTTCTCTCGAATCACCAGAAAGCATTGGAGGGGATGAACGGGTTCTGGTTCAGGAGGATTTACTTCACTTACGATTACAGATTAAACAAAAGGTTCTCGTTAAGAATAAGAACAGAAGCCGCCAGTTCCGGGAATTTTCTAAGGGAGAAAATAACTCCATTCATAAAGGATCTTTACCTGAGGTGGGATTTTTCCGGCCAGAGCCTTTTCGCAGGAATTTCCCCCACTCCCACCATCAACATGGTGGAAAAGGTATGGGGATACCGCTCTGTGGAAAAAACTCCCCTGGACCTCTACAAAATGGCACCTTCCAGGGATACAGGGATAGCCCTTAGGGGAAAATTTCTCCGCGGAAGGTTTTATTATCACCTGATGCTGGCTAACGGCGAGGGGAACAAGTCTGAGGATAAAAGGCAAAAGAAGATATACGGAGCCCTGGGCCTTTATCCGGCCAAGGGGCTCTACATTGAGGTTTACGGTGACTATGCTAAGGGTTCTGTTCCTGAAGGGGACATAACCACTCTCCAGGGATTTTTCAGTTATTCTTTTTCCAGAGGAGCCTTAGGATTCCTCTACGCCAGGCAGAACTACGGGGATGGAACCTACATAAGGGTGGCCTCCGGGTTCGTGAGGTTTAACCTCAACAGAAAACTCACTTTCTTAACAAGAACCGATAGGGTTATGGACCCTGTGCCCGACGCCTACAGGATTGCCTACCTGCCCCTGGATAATACCACCCCATTTACCTTCTTTTTAATGGGTTTGGACTGGAAGATAACGGGAAACATAAGTCTTATTCCCAACTTGGAAATGGTGAACTATGACCAGGGATCTGATAAGGACCTTATAGGAAGGTTAACCCTTTACTACAGGTGGTAAAAGGAAGGCTTTTAAATCAATAGGGTTTTCTGGCCAGAATTCCCACAAATCCTCCCTTATCATGTCCCGGGAGGGGAACCTCCAGCCTTTCCACCTGGCCCGGAGGATAGAGAAGGATCTGGGCGGTCTTCTCTATTATAAAACCGATTTCCCCGAGCATTCCCTTCACCTCCCCGTAAGAGAAGAACCGGGCCACTTTGTAAAAGGGGGAATCCTTGCCCATATAATATTTACCCCAGGGGGAATCTCTCTCCACAAAGCCCATGACTAACTCTCCCCCGGGATAAAGAACCCGGGAAATCTCCCTGAGGGCCCGGATGGGCTCTTCCAGGAAGCAAAGGGTGATGGCCAGAAGGACGGAAGCCATGGATGCGGAAAGGAAGGGAAGGCTTTCTCCCATGCCAACCACCGTTTTGACCCCCCTTTCCCTGGCTAAGATTAGCATAGGAAGGGAGGGGTCCAGACCGAAGTTAATCTTCAACGGGTGAGCAAACCTTCCGGTGCCAACCCCTATTTCAACGGAAGGGGATGGAAAGGAGGAGAGGGAAGAAAAAAGTTTGAGTTCCGAAAGGTAAGTGTATCTGTGTTTTTCGTACCAGAGGTCATATTTTTGGGCCCTCAGGGAGAAAACTTCAACCCTGGGCCTTGAGGATGACATTAAGTTTTTTGGTGAGGCGGGATTTATAACGACTCCCTTTGTTGTCGTGGAAAACTCCCTTCTTAATAGCCCGGTCAATTTCGCTCATAACCTTAGGATAGAGTTTAAGGGCAGTTTCCTTATCCCCTGCCTCTATAGCCTTGCGAAGTTTCTTTATGAAGGTCCTGGTCCTGGACTTTATGGCCTTATTCCTGGCCCTTCTTCTGAGATTAATTCTTAATTGTCTTTTAGCGGACTGAGTATTGGGCATTGCACTACCTCCAGATCTTATATTTTACATTTTTAAAGTTTTTTGTCAATATTTTTCTCATGAGAAAGGTCCTGCTCTGGATAATAGCCTTTATATTCACGATAGCCCTGGCGGCTTATCAGAGAATCACGGGCCCCACATATCCTAAACATGTCAAAATTGACGGGAAAACTTACAGGCTGCCCAGAAGCGGAACCTCGGGCCAGGACGCCTGTATTAAACTTCCCTACACAGGGAAGATTCTTTATCGCCATCACGGAACCAGGGAAAAACTTAAGGAAATTCCCCTTAAAATGGAGGGCAAATGGGCTAAGGGGTGTCTCCCCACAGAGCCCCCTGCGGGCAAACTGGACTACGAAGTGGTTCTCAACATGGGGGGAAAGCAGGTTCCCATTACGAAGAATATGGTTACCATAAGATTTAAAGGAAGGGTGCCACCCCTGGTCCTTATTCTTCACATTCTCGTCATCTTTTCAGCCATGCTCCTTGCCACAAGAACCATGCTTGCGGCCCTCTATCGTGAGCCCCTCAGGGGTTACGTATTATGGACCTTTTACTTCTTTTTAGCAGGGGCCTTCCTCCTGGGTCCCATAGTCCAGAAATTCGCCTTCGGTGTCTTCTGGAGCGGTTTTCCCTTTGGAATTGACTTGACGGACAACAAATCCCTGATAGCTCTCCTGGCCTGGCTTTACCCGTACATAAAGGCCCTGAAGGGTAAGGTAACGAGAAAATCCGTCTTCGTTGCCTGGGCAATTATGCTCATTATTTTCCTAATCCCCCATAGCCTTCTGGGTTCCGAACTCAAGTATACGAATTCTTCCCAGGGCTGAAACTGCGAATCTCCACTTCCTTCTTCCACAGGTCAAATAAACCGAACCCGCTGGGGTCACGAAGCCGGAAGGATGAAAAATTATACGGGAACACCTGAGTTTGCATAATCTAAGATGAACTTCCTCTACGGTAAAAAGCGAATTTTCCCTACAGCTTACCCTTATCTTTTCCCCTCTGAATATTGAAGCCCACCTGGCCCTTACTAGGGCATGAAATACGGCATCCTTTTCCCAGGAAAAACCCGAGGCCGGGATGGTCAGATAAATAACCATGCCAAGAATTAATAGGGCAACCATAAGCTCCAGGAGGCTGTACCCCCTCATAATTCCACCTCCACTTTTTTCCTTTCCCTGTGGCAAAAACGGTAGGAGAAGTAAAAAATCCTGGGGAGCTCCTCAATGACCAGGCTCTTTTTTATGTGGAGCCACTTTCCCCTGGCGTCCATGGCCTGAATGGATCCCCTGAAGGTCCCCTTCCCTCTGAAAACAATGCTCTTGGCCAGAAGTTCCCCTTGGAGAAAATTCCCTTCCACTATTATTCTTGAACTGTAATCGCCTCCCTTCAAAAAACCCTCGCCCCCTGAGACAATCACCTTAAAACCTCCCCGGGCTTTAACTAAGACCTTTCCTGCGCAGAGAAGATACAAATTGCCTCTCCCTTCCACCAGGCAATCCCCGTCGGCTATAACTGGAAGTTTCTTATGGGGCATTCCGTTAATTATAAGTTTCCTTCCGGTTTTTATTCTCACCGAAAAGGGAAAATAAAGGGCTTCCCTCTTTCCCTTTAGAACGAAATATCCATCCCTATCCTCCACTAAGAATTTGCCGAGAAATCCCAGGAGTTCTTCCCTGGTGGGAAACTCCCTCAGACGAAGGTCAGGAAACATGCTGAGGGGAACCTCACCCTTTGCGTAAATTTCCCTTTCCATAATGACGAAATTCCCCTTTTTCTTCAGTTTCATCACCGTTTTCTTCTGAAAATTCCCCCATTCCTCCCTTTGTGCCTGAAAAATAATTCTATCCACCCCATTTTTCCTTATAACCTGCTTTAAGGCTTCCCGACTGGATGAAAGCATTCCGAAAGAAACAATACCAATTAGAAGAGCCGTAGCCGCAAGGAGAATAAGGGTGATTACCATTAGATAGGCACTGCCCCTCATTTGAGCCTCCTTATAACCTCTTCCCCATTAACTCTCACTTTAACTTCATCCCCTCGCCTTTCAAGTGAAAAGGAAATTATTCCGGAGGCCATGGGTTGTGACCTATTTCCCACCTTCATATACAGGGTATCCCCCCTCAAAAATACCCTTTTCCTCCTCAGGAAAAGGACCATTCCCCAGGAAGGACATTGTCCCGAGATCTTATTCTCGTAAAAGACCAGACTGGTTCTTCTTCCCATAAGAAGCCGGCAAACCCCATCCTGACTGAATCCCACTCCCACCGCCCTGTAATAGAAATCATCTTTTAAATAAACTGCTCTGCTCACATCGTCCCCTATACGGGAGGCCAGAAGAAAGGGGGCGGACCGCTCCTGGAACTCCTCCATTTTCCTGAGAACTCTGGCCCCTGCGAGAAAGAGATGGCCCACTCCCATGGCTATTATCAGGGTAAGCAGAAGGGAGACCATGGCCTCAACGAGGGAAAATCCTGATTCTTTCATCTTCCTCCTCCCTTTTGAGTTTTATTTCCCTTCTGTCCTTTTTAAGAATCACGGTATTCCCTCTTTTTTCCCATTTAACCTCCTTAAATTTCCCCCTTTCCCTGATCTGCGATCTTATGGCTGCCTCCCTGAAGGCAAAATTGTTCGCTGCCCTCCTCATGTTTAAAACCGAAGAAAGGGCCACCTGAAGGAAAAGCAGGGATACCAGGGCCCAGATAACCATGGAAACCAAAACTTCCAGATAGGAAAAACCCTTTTTCATGTTTCACCTCCTTTTGATATAAGGCCCCCGGCAGGGGCC
This sequence comes from Candidatus Aminicenantota bacterium, assembly GCA_027025175.1. Lineage (GTDB taxonomy): Bacteria > Acidobacteriota > Aminicenantia > S016-38 > S016-38 > JALSNJ01. Next base: position 68,787 of record JALVRF010000127.1, read on the forward strand.
GGGGGCACTTGCCTTACCTGACGGTTATGAGTCTCCTTATCCTCTGGAAAGTCTTTTCCCCTATGCCCTTCACCTTCATGATGTCTTCAATCCTCTTGAATCCACCCAGTCTCTTTCTGGTCTCTACTATCCTCTTTGCCTTCTTGGACCCTATGCCTGGAAGTTTAACCAGTTGCGCTTCTGTAGCAGTGTTGATGTTGATGACAAGATGCTGAGGACTTGCCTTGGCCTTGGCAGCCATCAGGGGATGAACCCCCAGTGCCAGGAAAACCATTGCGATAACCGTTAAAGTCTTTCTCATGGCGACCTCCTTTTTGTTTATTTCGCCTTTTAAAATGCGAAAAAGGTTCCGAATTTCTGAGGCTAAAAAAGAGGAAAGATTTCTCGGAGTGTAAACCCCTGTTTACATGGGAGTGGGTGTAGTGTAAACTTTTTCTGACATGAAGAGATTTGAGAACCTGCCCCTCAGCAAATTTTCCCGTTTCCGGATCGGAGGGCCTGCCAGGGAAATAATAATCGCTGAAAATCGCAATGAGGTTCTTGAGGCCATGGAGGGAAATTTTTCCGTTTTCGGTGGGGGAACCAATGTCCTTTTCCCGGATGAGGGATTGGATAAAAGGGTTATCTTCTTTCAGGGGGGCGAATTCCATGTAGACGGGGAATGGATAATCTCAGACGCAGGGGTTGCCCTGGAGAAAATAATCGAGGCTTCCTTGAGGGAAGAACTCGCCGGGATTGAGAACCTGGCGGGAATTCCCGGGACCCTAGGAGGGGCCATTTACGGGAATGCAGGAGCCTTTGGCTCTGAGATTGGCCCCCTGGTGAGGGAGGTGGAAGTGTGGAAGGAAGGGAGGGTCCATAGGATTAATAAACCCCAGTTCGGCTACAGAGACTCGATTTTCAAGAGGCAGGGAGGAATAATTCTCAGGGCGTGGCTGAAACTAAAAAGGGGAACGGGAAGGGAAAGGAAAATAGCAGAGGAGAGGCTAAGGATAAGGGCCCGCAAGCATCCATCCTCGCAGGTTGCCTGTGCAGGAAGTTTTTTCAAAAACATTCTTATGCCCGATGGCAGGAAAATTCCCGCAGGAAGGCTTCTGGAAGAGGTGGGGGCCAAGGGATTAAGGGTGGGCGGAGCAGGGGTATTTGAAAAACACGCCAACTTCATCGTAAACACGGGAGGAGCCACGGCCAAGGATGTTATTCGCCTTTCTGAAATTTTAAAGGAAAGGGTAAGGGAAAAATTCGGCATAACCCTGCAGGAGGAGGTAATAATTGTTGAAGACCCTTAGAGTTTCCACCTTCGCCCCTCCAGGGGTATTCCACGGTTTCGGTACCCGGGATTTCACCTTGAAGGAGTTTGATGAAGAATTCAGATCTTATGACATTCTCCAACTAAAACAGGTTCACTCAACGAAAATTCTAGTGGAAGAAGAAGGTGAAGGGGACGGCCTTATTTCAAGGAAAAGAGGCACGATTCTTGTAATAAAAACCGCCGATTGTATGCCTATATTTTTGGCCCACAGAAAAGGGGAAGTAATAGCTGCACTGCACGGAGGCTGGAGGGGATTATGTAATGGAATAATTCCCGCTGCGGTGAAGATGCTCCGGGAAATGGGCTTTTCCCCCTCGGAGATGGAGGCCGCCTTGGGGCCTTCCATTGGCCCTTGCTGCTATGAGGTGGGGGAGGAGGTTTTTGAATGTTTCCGGCAAAACAATCTCCCTTTTCTTCGCAGGGAAAAGAAACTTGACCTTCCCACCACAGCAGAACTTCATCTCAAAGAATCGGGAATAGAAAAGGTCCATTCCCTCGCTCTCTGCACCCGATGCCATCCATGGCTTTTTTATTCATACCGCAGGGGTGACAGAAAGGTTCGCATGTTTTCTTACATAGGGCTTCTTGAGATAAAATAGGACTATGAAGAAGAGGGAAAAGTACGACCACGCGGTCCTTGAAAAAAGAATAAAAAGGGAAGAACTTGAAGAGAGGCTCCGGCACATCTTCTTTCCCAAGGAAAAACGGGAAATTTTCGTGGTCATCCGCTTTCGCCAGGAGGACTCCCCCTCCTTTAAAAAGGCACTGGAGTGGGCAAAAAACTGGGAAAAATACTGGTATGAGGGGGAAGAAAAATGGAGGTGGCATTATCTCAGGTTTGAGAAAAATCAGGCAAAACCCATGAAGGAATTTTTTGATATAGTTCAAAATGTGGAGGAGGTGGAAGTTCTCGTAGAGGGGAAAAGAATACCCTATGGAAGGGACCTCTGGCTTCCCCTTTTCTGGTTTTATCTTCACTGAGGAGAATACCCATGGACATGAAAAAAAAGAAAGGCAATGAGGAACTCCCGAGGGATCTGCGGGAATTGCTCCCTATTCTGGAAGCCAGATTTGAGGAATTGCAGAGGAAATTTGATAACTTTTTCCTGGGGCTCGAGAAACGTCCCCCTCTCAGGGAAAGGGACGATCTCCACAGAAGACTCCTGAAACTGGTGGACATAAAGGGTTACCAGTACAACTTCATCTATCGGGCAAAACAACTGATACTGAAATTTAACACCTATAACGCCATGTGGGAAAGAATGCTCCGCAGGCTGGAAGAGGGAGAGCCTCTGGAAAGGGTTAGAAGAATGGGGGCAGGTCTGAGAAGGGGCCGGGAAAAGAAACCGGAGGAGAAAAAGGAAAAGGATTGGCTGGAAGTTTCCTCCCCGGCTGAACTGGAAAAAAGTCTTGACCGCCTTTACGACTGGCTAAGAAGAGAAAGCGAAAAACGGGGAATGAATATCATGGACAGGGAGGCCTTCAAGAAAAAACTCCTGCCCCAACTCAGGGAAAAGGCCACAACCAATAAACTAAAGATGAAGGTAGACCTTTCCTCTGGTAAACCCAAGATAAAGATAAAGAAGGAAAAATGAAGTGTTCCCTGTGTGGGCGAGAAAATCCGGAAGGCAGGTTTACCTGTAAGTTCTGCGGATTTCCCCTGAGGAGCATAGATAATCTTCCTCCGGGGGAAATATTAAAGGGAAGGTTTAAAATCCTGAGTTTTCTGGGCAAAGGTGGAATGGGGGTGATATACAGGGCAATGGACCTCAAACTTAACAGGGTTGTAGCCGTTAAAATCCTCCCCCTGGAACTTAAGGCAGATGAAAAGGCCAGGAAGAGGTTTCTCAGGGAAGCTCAGGCAGCAGCAAGACTGGAGCACCCCAACATATGCACCATCCACGAAATTTACGAAAGCGACGACATAGACTTTATAGTTATGCCGTACATAGAGGGGGAAAATCTTCAGAGAGTTCTGAGGAACAAGGGGCCTTTTTCCCTGGAGGAATTTCTCCATTACGCCAGGCAGATGGCCTCTGCCCTCTCAGCGGCCCACAACAAGGGGATTATCCACCGGGATATAAAACCCTCTAACATAATGATCACCAGGGAAGGCCTGGTAAAGATTCTTGATTTTGGACTGGCGAAATTTACTGGAGCAGAGGAATCCCTCACCTCTGCCGATGTGGTGGTGGGAACCCTGGCTTACATGTCCCCGGAACAATGCCGGGGGGAAAAATTAACCCCTGCTTCGGATGTTTTTTCCATGGGAATAGTCTTCTACGAGATGCTCACAGGTGAAAATCCCTTCCGGGGAGAAGATACTGGCTCCACATTCTACAAATTACTTCACGAGGACCCTCCCCCTCCTTCCCATAAAAAGCAATTGCCTCCGGAACTGGACAGGGTGTTAATGAAGGCCCTGGAAAAGGAGCCCTCTAAAAGGTACAGGGATGGAGGGGAACTCCTGAAGGCCCTGAGCGAGATTAGGGGAGATGGGACCCTGGAACTCCAGCCCACCATGGTTACCCCGGCCCCGCCATCAAAGAAGGAAAGACGGAGTAGAAGATTTCTCTTTCTATCTGGATTAGCCCTTCTTATTGTCATCGCGGCAGGAGGGGTCTTTGCCCTCCTGAATTCCAATCACCATCCCCGCTCTGTGGTCATAAGGGATTTTCTCGGGGGAGCAGGAGTCTCAAGCGATGCGGTAAAGGCAGTTTCCTTCCTCCTGAAGAAAAAACTTCTTCTCCTTCAGGATGTTACGGTCATAGACGAGGGAACATTCGTGGACCTGCGGAAAAGGTACAGCCTGGAACAATTATTTAAAAAGTTCAGGGTTATAGGAATAATCTCCGGTAGCATAAAGAAATACGGGAAAATGGTGAGCCTTGAAGCCTCTCTTTCCAAGGGAGGAGAAAATTTTCCCATAACCATCTCCGGGGAAGGGGAGGGGTCAATTCTTCAGTTTCAGGTGGATTCCCTGGGTGAAAAACTGGCCTTGCTTCTTTCCCTGAAGTTTAGAAGAAAAGCAAAGGTAAGCGCCCTCACCACAGAGGATTATTCAGCACTTATTTCTTATATAAAAGCCAGGGAAGAATGGGAGAAGTTATCGGTCTCAAATGCTAGAAAATATCTCCTGACGGCCCTCAGGCGGGATCATGAATTCCCCCTGGCCCATTTTCTCTATGCCAAGGTTCTGGTGTTTCTGGACAGGATAGATGAGGCAAAAAAACAGGTGAAACTTGCCCTGGCCGGCAGAGATAGAATGCTGGACCTGGACCTCTGGAGGGCTGAGGCATTAAAAGCAGAGCTCCACATGAAATTCAAGGAAAAAATAAGGTTTCTGGAAAGGGTAAGGGAAATGGCTCCCTACGATAAACACTCCTATTATGACCTGGCAGAGGCCTATTTCCACCGGGCCTCCCCCAGAAGGGCAATAACTTATTATGAGAAGGCCTTGCAGTTGAAGGCCGACTATCTTCCAGTCCTCAATCACCTGGGTTATTGTTATCTTTACATAGGGGAGCATCTTAAGGGGATCCAGTATTTCGAAAAATACAAACTGCTTAGCGGAGAGGCCAATGCCTTTGATTCTCTGGGGGATGGATATTTCTATTCAGGGAATTACCTGGAAGCCATCACCAGCAAGGAAACCGCCTTAGAGAAGGACCCTACCCTCACCTGGATTTATCACAGTTTGGCCTATATTCTTTTCATAAAAGGGGATATATCCAGGGCCTTCAATTATAATTCCCTCTACCTTTCCAGGGTAAGGGACAAAAAATCCATGGCCAGGGGATATATGCAGAGGGCCTATTTCAAATTGGAACTGGGCCGCCTGGGAGCTGAGGCAGACATCCGCAAAGCCATCTCCACTTTTGATCCCAGGGAGCCCCATATTTTAATACCGGAACTTCACTGGATAGCCCTTCAGATTTATATAAGGGAAGGGAAAATAAAGGAAGCCTGCGAGCACCTCAAGTGGATGGAAAAGGTGGTGAGGGAATACTCTGTAAACCAGGAAAATTATTTCCCTATTTACAAATATTACCTCCACGGGAAAGCCGAATGTTTACTCGCCAGAGGCGACAGGAGGGGACTTACCTATTACGAAAAACTCATGAAAATCAAAGAAAAACTCGGGTACTGGGCAACCCCCTTTGAACGGGGATTCTTTACAGGAAAAAAGGCCCTGGCGGAGATAAAGATGGGAAAATTGTCCGGCGCGGAGATAAGCCTCAGAGATGGTTTCTCCTACAATCCCAATCATCCACTTCTTCTCCTGGCCAGAATTTTTCTTCTCAAAAAGGAGGGGAAATTTGAGGAGGCCAGAAGAAGAACTGAAGAACTTTTAAGTTTCTATCGTTCCTATCCTCCGGCGGACAGGGACTTCCTCAACATTGTCAAGGAGAAAATAAAGAAAGCGCCTGGGGGGATTTGAACCCCCGGCCTTCGGCTCCGGAGGCCGACGCTCTGTCCAGCTGAGCTACAGGCGCCTTTATTTTTCCGAAGACCACAGTTGCATTAATTTTATCAGAAGATCCACCGCCTTCTCCATGTCCTGAAGGGAAATCCATTCCTGGCGGGAATGGAAATTATGCCCACCGGTGAAGAGATTGGGGGTCAGGAGCCCCTTATAGGAAAGCATGGCCCCGTCGGTGCCGCCTCTTATACTGGTTCTCCTGGGTTCAATCCCCACTTCCTTGGCTGCCCTTATGGCAAGGTCCACCACCCGGGGCTCTTCCTGAAGTTTGTATTTCATGTTCCTGTATTGTTCTTTGATTTCCAGGGAAATCTCAGCCCTAGGATAATCCTTCCTTACAACTTCTATTATCTTCTTCAGGAGTTCTTCTATTTCCTTGAGTTCTTCCACCTCAAAGGCCCTGAATATAAATTCTACCTCTGCCCTTTCAACATTTCCCCTTATGTCCGTGGGATGGAGATAACCCTCCTTGCCCTCGGTGGTTTCAGGAGAGAGGGTAAAACGGGGCAGCCTGGAGACGATGTCCGAGGCAATCTTTATGGCATTGACCAGTTTTCCCTTGGCGTATCCTGGATGAACATTTACTCCCTTTATTATTACCTTGCCTGCGTCGGCTGAGAAGGTCTCGTCCTCAATTTCCCCCAGGGCCCCGCCATCCACGGTATAGGCGAAATCGGCCCCGAATTTTTTCAGGTCAAACTTAACGGTTCCCCTGCCTATCTCCTCGTCCGGAGTAAAGGCAATCTTTATCTCGGGACGGGGAATTTCAGGATGGGATAGCAGGTATTCAACGGCGGTGATTATCTCAGCAATTCCGGCTTTGTCGTCTGCCCCGAGGAGGGTGGTGCCATCGGTGGTTATTATTGTTTCCCCGACCTTTTCCTTTAGGTCCGGATTCTCCTCGACCCTAATAACCACTCCTTCCTTAAGGACGATGTCCTTTCCATCGTAATTTTCGTGAACTATGGGATTAACATTGGCTCCTGAAACATCCGGAGAGGTATCCATGTGGGCTATCAGGCCTATTTTATACTTTGAATCAGTATTGGAGGGCAGGGAAGCGTAAACATATCCGTACTGGTCCATCTCGGCCTCAAGTCCCATGGATTTGAGTTCCTCCACTAAAATCTTCCCGAGGTTCTTCTGTTTTTCCGTGGAGGGGATGGTCTCGGACCTGGGGTCCGACTGGGTGTCTACCCTCACATACCTCAAAAACCTGTCAAGCAATTTTCCGTATTTCATAATGCCTCCTTATTCAAAGGGCTTATAGGAAAGGGCCTCCTTTAAATTGTAAAAATCGCTTCCCTTGGCCACCAATCTCACCCTGGTTAACAGGGTCTCAGGATCTATTAACTCTTCAAAGGGAATTCCCTTTATGCCGAAATTGTCCGTGACAGAAACCATGTGCCCGAACTGCCCCCTCTTGTAAAGGATATACCCACCGTAACCCAGCATGGCTCCTAAAACTATGTCAAAACTAATGGGGGGAGCAGAGCGGGTTTCGTATCCTATCTGTCTTCCCACCACCTTCTTCTTTTTCCCGGTCTTATCCTGGTATTTTAAAACCACCCTCTCGGCCAGGATTTTTCCTATCTCAGCAGCACCGTGAATTATGTTTCCGTGCTTATCCTTTTTCTTTGGTCTTAATTCCTTGGGGAGTTTCTCCGCCAGGCCCTCGGCCACGCAGATAACCCCGTAGAGTTTGTGTTCCCTTTCCCTCTGGAGAATAACTTCCACTATCCTCTCCGCCACATCGTCAATATTGAACTCTTCCCCCTCAAAATCCTCCCCGGAAAGCATCATCACCGCCTCCCCTGCTATTCCCGCAGCATAGGTAAGCCAACCACTCTTCCTTCCCATTATTTCCACTATGAAATAGGCATCGGTAGCCTCAGCATCTGCCCTCAGGTTGAGGAGAAGCCTCCGGTAAATGTCCACAGCGCTCCAGTATCCGAAGGTCCAGGCAATACCGTAATAATCGTTGTCTATGGTTTTGGGGATGTGGATGACCGGGAAACCAAGGAGTCTTAGATAATTGGCAGTTTTAAGAGTATCATCCCCTCCCATGGTGAAAAGGGCCTCCACCCCCAAAAATTTAAGGGCTTCAATTATGTTAAGAAGAGGTCTTGCTTTCCTCCTGTCCTTCAGGTCCTCAGCATTTTTTATGTTTCTCCCCGGGTTTGCCCTGGAGGTTTTTATATAAACCCCGCTACTGTGCCTGATTTTCGTAACCTCTCCGGTAAGTTCCTTATAATGATAATCCTTAAGGAGGGATAGGGGGTCCCTGGGATTAAACTTCTCCAGGTATTCAAATCCCCGGATAAACCCCAGAACTGAAAAACCCTCATTTAAAAAACTAAGAGTCAGGGAGGATATAACGGAATTTGCCGCAGGAGCCGGCCCTCCGGAAAAAAGGATTCCTATTTTCTTCCTTTCCATGTTTATAATGATATCATGAAATATCACATCATAGCAGTCTCCGGCACCGCCACCGCCACTCTCGCCAGCCTTTTAAAGGAGAAGGGAGCGAATATTAGCGGCTCGGATATTTCCTTTTATCCCCCCATGGGGGAATTTGTAAAAGCCCTGGGAATAAAACTTTATGATGGCTTTTCCCGGAATAACATAGACCGTTCCCTTCCCTTGGACGGGGTGATCGTGGGAAATTTCGTCCCCTCCTCCAATCCGGAAGCGGAGAGAGCCATAGAACTGGGACTTGACCTTTTTTCTGTCCCGGAAGCCCTTTATCACTTCGCCATGAGGGGAAAGGAAAGAATAGTGGTGGCAGGAACCCATGGAAAAACCACCACCACCGCCCTTCTGGCCTTCCTCATGGACAGAGCCGGGCTCAACCCTGGTTTTTTCATAGGGGGACTCCCTGTGGATTTTCCCTCCAGCGGAAGACTGGGGGACAATTGGTTCGTGGCTGAAGGGGATGAGTACGAAACTAGTTTTTTTGACAAGGGCCCCAAATTTTTTCACCTGTTTCCCAAATACCTTCTCCTTGGGCCCGTGGAAATGGACCACTACGACATATACGAAAACCTGAATGAACTGGAAAGGGTGTTTTCCCTTTTAGTCTCCATGGTACCATCTTCGGGCTTAATAGTGGCAGCAAATACCGAAACCAACAGGAGAATCCTCCAGAGAGCGAGGGCAAGGGTTATAGCCGTGCCCTCCAGGGAATGGAAACTTGAAGAAATCCGGAAAAGGGGAGAGGGCATGGTTTTAAGTTTTAAAACCCCTGGTGGAAGGGAAGAATTCTTCCATCCTGCCTTCTCCACCCCCTTGGCCAGAAATTTCTCCCTGGCCCTTCCCCTTCTTCTTGAAATTGGCTTGTCCCTTGGGTCCATAAAAAATGGTTTAAAGGATTTCCGGGGGGTAAAAAGAAGGATGGAGATTCTTGGAGAAAACGAGAAGGTTAAATTCTTCACAGACTTCGCCCATCATCCCTCCTCTCTGGAATTGAACCTCAGGGACCTGAGAAAAAGATTTGAGGGGTGGAAACTCGTTGCCCTGGTGGAGCCTGCCAGTTGGACCATGAGGTCAGGGATATTCCAGAGCAGGCTTCCAGGGACCCTTTCCCCTGCGGATTCCGTAATACTGGCCCCTCCTCCTTCCTCAAAAATCAAAAAGGGAAGGGGGTTGGACAGGAGAAGGGTTGTGGAGGAATTGGGGGCCATGGGAAAGGAAGCCTTTGCCCCGGAAACCTGGGAGGAGGTTTACCGCAGGCTCCACCAGGTTTTAGGGGGAAAAACCGTTATAGTTTTCTTTTCCAACGGGAATATTCAGGAAAAGGTTCAGAGGATTATAAGTCTTCTTTTTGAATAATCCTCTTTGGGGCCAGGGAAAAATCTTCCGGTCTCTTTATAAGCGAACTCATGTAGTCCAGTCTCGGGATCTCAGCAAGGGCAAAGTCCCTTTTCCCTGAAAAAGGGTTTACGGAGGTTTTGGGAACAGGAAAGGGGCTTTCGGTGGCTTCAAGAACAAGGGCATAAAGATCATTCAGTTGGACCAGGTCCTCTTTTTCCTCAGCCCTGGCCCTTCCCGGAAGTTTTATCCACAGGGGAACCCTGAGGTTGGCATCTTCAAGGGAAACCATGTGTTCCAGGTGCCCCCCTTCCCCGAAGGCCTCCCCGTGGTCCGAGGTTATTATCCAGAGGGTTCGGGAGAACTTCTTCCCATCCCTTTTAGCCTCCCGGAGAAACTCCGCAAGGAGATGCTGGGTAAAAAGTATCTCCTCGTCGTATAGGTCCCTCAGGTGTTCAATTACCCTTTGAGGAAACCTTCCTTTAGTGTAATGCTTCCGTGGGGGAATTTTTTCCCATTTCCCCATTTTTGCCCTTGACCAGGTCCCCCGGTAGGGCCTGGGAGGTCTATAGCGATGGTGGATTTCCATTATGTTCACGAAAAGGAAAAATCTTTCGCTTTCCCGGTAAACTTTCCTGGCCAGGGAAAAAGCCTTTTCGGTAAAGGGTTTTGAATTACGAACTACCGTGGAACCTATGCCCATTTTGTACTTGATGAAACGGTAGGTGGCTGAAATCAAAAAAAGCAACGGCTCCCTTATAGATTTTTCCTTCCATATCCAGTAAGGGAAAATTTTCCACCTTCCTTTTTGAAGGATTATTCTTTTGAATTTTTGGAAACTCTCGGGTCTCGCAAAAATTTCCCACCGATCCAGTTGAATGAAATGGTTAAAACCCCGGGAAAAACCCAGTTCCTTTATAATCAAACCGTTGGATGAAATTCCTATGGTGTCAAATCCGGCTTCCTTCAATACCTCCGCCATCACATAATATTGCTTCCCCAATTTAAGTTCCACTTCATTGACCCCGTGCTGGGAGGGGTAAAGCCCGGTAAAAATGGAAGCGTGGGCAGGGGAAGTCCAGCATGAGGTGGAAAAAGCGTTTCTGAAAAAGACAAAACCTTCCTCCTGTAGAAACCTCCTGAGTTCCGGGATGGTATCTCTGGAATATCCCATTTCAGGAAGATGGAGGGCTGAAAAGGTATCAAGAACAATAAGGATTACATTCATGAAATAAGTATATCCCGAATTACCATTTAATACGCAGGGAAATCCTCGCCTGGCGGGGCTGTTGCCTGCCCCAGATCTTTCCGAAGGCAGGGGTATCTTCCCTTACGAAGGATACGGGTTTCTGGGAATTAAAAACATTAAACAGATCCAGCCTTAGATCTACCGTATAGCCGGAAAGAATCGGGATCTCCTTTTCAACTCCGAGGTCAAGGTAAAAATGCGGAGGAGTAGTTCTGGAGCCCCTTCCCTCGGGAAAGGCGTAGTAACCAAAAAATGGGACAAGTCCTCTCTTCTCCCAGTGGTAGCCGGAAAGATAAGCACCTGCCACGGAGAAAACTGTGCCCCAGGGGCCAAAAATTATGGCATTTATCTTTGCCACATGGTCCACACTATAGGGAAGTTTCCCGTACCACCCTTCATCCCCGAACATGGGACCTCCGAGCCCCCCAAAACCCCAGTCAAAAAGTTCCCTCAAAGGCCGAAGTTCGGGAAGGTCGGGAACAAATATGTGCTTCCCAAAAAGACTTATGTAATAAGTTCCTCCCTCCTCGTCGCTCCAGGAACCTGTCTCCACCTGACCAGGATTGGTCCCCATTGAAGAACTATGGGTATAGGAGGCGGTGAATATCAGTAAATTTCCCAGTCTTCCATTCAATTCCATCTCCAGTGCCTTATAGTCCCTCCTTTTATATTTGAAGTTTTCAAACACAAACTTGTAATAGGGAGGGGTAGTGTCAAAATAGCCCACAAGTTCCAGAAGATTCCTGGCCCGGGTTTTAACGAATCTCGCTCTCAATACCCAGCTTTTCCCAAAAACCCTATCATACTCCAGAAGGAGACGGGTAAGGGAATTGGGTTTCAGGGCTGGATTTATTTCATAGGGCCCTCTTTTCTCTTCATTTAGGAATCCCCAGTTTTCCGGATTATGTAATTCCTCCCGGGTCGGATTCTCCGGCCCTTTCCAGATGTATCTTCTGAACTGAACCGGAGCCTGAGGGTTGAAAAATCCCAGGTGAAGGGTGGTGGTAATGTCCTTAAAAATTCCCCATCCGGCCTTAAGAATGTTTTTGCCATCCCCGGTAAGATCAAGACTAAGGAAAACTCTCGGGGATAAGAAATCCGACATCCCCCATTTCCACATCAACTTCCCATGGCTATCGTAATTATTCTGAATAAAACTCCTCAATCCCACCATGGTGGTTAAGCGGCCATAGGTGAACCGGTCCATAATATAAAGACCCACGGAGGAGACAGAATTAATAAAGGAAAAGGGACCGTATTCCCAGAGAAGGACCGGGGTCCTTTGTCCCTCCTTCCAGGAGCGAAATGAATATTTGGTGCCGTTATCAAATCCATCACCAGGGAAGGGGTCCTCATATTTACCGGAAAATTCCACCTTAAAACGGGACCACTGATATTGATACTCCAGCCCGGCGCTTATCTCGTGGGAACCCAGAGCAGCGGAGGAGTAAAGGTAATGGAGCCTGAGGATGAAATTTCTCCTTCCCTCCTCATCGGTGGTCTTTCCCAGGGCATTATGAATGTTCTGGGCAATGTCCTCAATGAAATAAAGGGCAGGACCGAGATCTCCGCTGGCGGGTTCAAAGAAACTCCTTCTTCTGGCGTCCCCCAGGGAAGCCTCCAGGTAAAAGGAAGAAGAGAAAACACCATTATACTTGAGGATAACAATCCTATCCCCGAAATCCTCCTTCCTTCTGGTCTCCTCAACCCCTAATCCCCCCCTTTGACTCAAAAGTGAGCGGTTCATACAGGTTAAATAAAGATTATGGTTTTGAACAGGGGAATAGGAAAGTTTTAAAAAGAGACTATTAACCGCTCTCAGCCTCTTCCCAGGGGGTATATAGAAATAATCCAGGTATTGTCCCTGGGTAAGGTCTTTACTATAGAAAACATCATCTGAGATGAAGAACCAGAGTTTTTTTCTGAGCAAGGGGCCTCCCAGGTTTATGTAGCCGGTATAATGGGAGAAACTTTCCGGCTCAAAGGAAATGGAAAGTTGGGGGAGTTTCGCCGCCTGCAAAGCCTGATCTGCGAAAAGCAACCCGGCCTCCCCGTGAAACTCCTCTCCACCGGATCTGGTTATTATGTTTATTACCCCGCCGAAGGCAGAGGCAAGGTCCGGACTGAAGGGGTCAGAGATTATCTGCACCTGTTCAATGGCATCGTAGTTTACGGCTATGCCCTGATTGGCAAGCCTTACCCCCCTTACTGAAAGGCCGTCCACAAGCCAGTTATTTCCCTCCTCTCCCTCCCCCCTGAAAACCGGAAGACCTCTTCCTCTGCCCCTTCTGGTGCTTGTCCTGACCCCCACAACACCGGGCACGAATTTGGTAAGGTCCACCGGGTCCCTTCCACTGGTGGGAAGAATCTCAAGTTCATCCCTTCCCACTTCATAACTGGTGTCGGTGGAGAACCTTTCAGAGGGCGGGGCTTCTGCTTCCACGGTAACCTCTTCCCTGAGGACCTCCGCCTCCATCCTTATTCTCAAAAAGGTCTCCTTTCCCAGAGACACCATCACATTTTTCAGGACCACCGGAGAATATCCCTCTAAGCTCAGATAAAGTTCGTATTTGCCCGGGGGAAGAAGGGGAAGGATGAAGGTTCCGTCCCTGAGGGAGAAGGTATGCCTTTCGCCCTGTATTTTCTTACCTTTGAGAACGATTTCCACCCCGGGAAGGGGAAGACCGGCTGTATCCGTAATCTTCCCCCTTATCTTCCCGGTTTCAGCGGAAAAAACAAGAGAAAGCGCTATAAAAAGGAAAAGAAGTCTTGCCTTCACTTAGAACTTATAGGTGAAACTTACCGAAGGAGCCAGGATGTTCATCCTGTAAACCCCTGGCATGTTGTGTTCGGTAGGTGCTATATTCCTTTCCTTACCCATGAGATATTCCACCCCGATATCCAGACTATAGGATTTTCCGCTATATCCTGCCCCGAAGGTAATCACATTGAAGTCAAAACTGGGAAGAAGTACATTCATGGTTTCGTCAGGGGCCGGGGATGGGTCCATATAATAACCCGCTCTGATAGCAAGAGCATCGCTAACCCGGTATTCTGCCCCGAATCTTATCTGGATTGTATCCTTCCAGTGCAGAACCATTTCCTCTTCTTTCTGGGGGGTAAAGGAGAAAAGAAGTTTCCAGAGGCTATTTTCGTAATTGGTTACGATAACATCCTCCCTGCTCCACTGGGTCCAGTGAACATCCAGGGATAATATCAGATTGTCTGTGGGTCTGAAGGAAACCCCTGCTCCCATCCACATGGGCCAGGTTATGTCCCGGGTAAAGCCGGAGGTGGTGGAAATATCCATCCCATAAAGGACCGAATAAACCTTCATCACATCCATGGTCACATCGCCGGAAAGGGAGACCTTGGAGGCGGTCTTTAAGGAAAGCCCCAGGCTAAACCTATCTGAGGGTTTAACGAGAAGTCCAATGGTGGCTCCGTAACCCCATCCCTTGGAGGATTCGGAATACTGATAGGTACCGGCGGATGTGTCCAGATTCATCATGCCGTAATTGGCATTTAGAGATACACCGAAAAGGATTTTTTTGGAAAACCTGTAAGCCAGAACAGGGGAAATAGACATTATCCCTACTTTACTCCCCCATTTAATATTCCGCCCCATGGAAAGTATGGCGAAGTCCTGACCGTTCCAGTCAGTTCCGAGGCCCGACGGTGTATAGACAGCTAGGCCCAGGGTCAGTTTTTCGCTGAGGGGATAGTAAATCCCGAAAAGTCCCGCAAGATAGGTCTTGGAATATTGGGCATCAATTCTAAGGGGGGAGAACTGGTAGGAACCCGATGGGATAATCCCTGCCACATAAATTCCCACGGTTCTGCTGGAGAACAGTCCTGCTCCTGCTGGGTTCCAGAAAACGGCGCTGGGGTCATCGGCTATGGAAACATAGGCTCCACCCATGGCCTGGGCCCTGGAGCCAAGGCTGTTGAGATTGAGCCCGTTGGCCCAGAGTCCCACTGCAAAAATCAAAATTAAAATTAGAAGTTTTCCCTTCATTCTTCTCCTCCTAAAAGGGCTTATTATAATTATACAGTTTGGAAACTAAATGAAAAGAACGAATCGGGATTCTTTAGCGTCGGCCAGGAAGGAGCCAACCCCACCGAATTCCACCCCTTCTATCAAATCCTCCTGGCTTATTTCCATTACATCCATGCTCATCTGACAGGCCACCATTTTAACTCCGGAATCCATGGCGGTCTTGAGAAGTTCTTCCAGGCTCATTACCCCGTGCTTCTTCATCATCTTCTTGAACATCCACCGGCCCAATCCACCGAAATTCATCTTGCTGGGGCCAATTCTGGAAATGTCCTTGAGGAAAAGGCCAAGCATTTTCCCGAAAAATCCCTTTCCCGTCCTCTTCCTTTTCTTGAGCACCTGAAGACCCCAGAAAGTAAAGAACATGCTCACTTCCATATCGTAGGCAACGGCCCCTGTGGCTATAATCAGGGCTGCCATCGCCTTATCCATGTCCCCGCTGAAAACGATTATAGAAACTTTTTCCTTCATGTTTACCTCTTTTTTAAAATTTTGTTTTGCTATTTTTTGTAAACCTCTGAAAGCCAGAGCGCTATGGGCCTGTAAAGGGAGTGAGCAAACTTGCTGAAGGGTGCGGTTATGAGCAGGTCAAATACCAGAATTAAGTGAACGGCGAAGGTGATATAAGTAGCCCAGGGCATGGAAAGCAGGTGGAAGAGGTCCATGAGGAGACCTGTAAATCCTATAAGAAGGAGAAGTAGGAGAAAAATCCAGTCGCTGTGGTGGGAGTATTTACTGTAGGCATCCTGACGGGAAAACCTCTTTAGAAGGAAGTAACCGCTACCGTAAAGGAGGAAAACTCCCCCTGCAAGGCCCAGAATTCTTGCGGGAATTTTAGCCCAGAGGGGAAAGAAATGGAAATCCTGGCCAAAGGCAAGGATGGTGGCTATGAAAAGCAGGGAAAAACCCCAGAACAGACCAAGATGGGGAAGGCGTCTCCTTTTGTCCTCACATTCCCCGAATCTCTTCTGAAGGAAGACCTCATTCCAGAGGGTCTCCCATAGGGGCTTCAGCCATGGTCCCGATGGTTTCTTCCCCCTGGTTATGGACCTGGCCATTATAAGGATATTGACCAGGGCAAAGAAGAAAATAAACCCGCCCAGGGCAAGGCCTGCTATATGAAGGAAATCCAGGGATATGAAGGAGAGGGGTTTTACTTTATCAAAGACTGGGTGGGGCTCACGGAAAAAATAGACACCGAGGGCTGCAACCAAGGTAAGGAAAATCCAGAGGAACACAGATCCTGCCCCCCGGTAGAAGAGGTCCGCAATCTTCCCTAAGGAATAGTTCCTTATGGCAAATCTCCTGAGAGCCATCATCAAACCGCCGGGGTCCGCCTCCCTGGGGCAGGAATCACTGCATTCCCCGCAGTAATAACATAACCAGAGTTCTGGACTTGAAAGAATCTTCCGGTCCAGACCCAAAAGGGTATACCGGATCATCTTCCTGGGGAAGGAATTTTCCCCCTCCGATAAGGGACATATGGCGGTGCAATTCCCGCAACTATAACAGGCGTTTATGTCAAAGGCACCTAATTTTTTTATTTTGTCTATAAATTGGGGATTGACTGCAAGGCTCATTTCCTACCCTCCTTTAACCGGTATTTGTAGTAACCCTCTTCGGTCATTTCCTCGGTTTCCTCAATGAGGGCGTATTTCCTCATGGCCATCATCCAGAACATGACTTCTGCTGTGGGTTTTCCCAGGGCTTCAGCAACCTCAGGAACCGTTTTTGGCCCTTCCTTCAAAACCTCCATTATCCTGTTCCTCATCACCATTTCTTCTCTTATAACTTCCCTTTTATCCCTCATCCTTCACCCCCGGCAAGAAGTTCTTCAATCATGGATTTTATGGTGGCGTCTTCATAACCCTTCACATCTATGGCATCCACAGGACACACAGGAACACAGCCACCACATCCTTTACACAGGGCTTCTATAACCTTAGCCACCTCCTTTCCTCCATGGCCAACCTTTTCAAAGGCATTGTATGGACAGGCTTCAAGACAAAGGCCGCACCATTCGCATTTTTCCGGGTCCACCGTTGCCACCTGGGGCTCCAGTTCTGCGAATCCCTTAAGCACAAGGGTTGCCACCTTGGAGGCTGCGGCCAGGGAGGAAGCCACCGCCTCGTAGGAGTTTTTGGGACCCTGGGCAGCTCCTGCTATGTAAACGCCATCTATTACGGTTTCTACGGGCCTGAGTTTGGGATGGATTTCGTTGTAAAAACCGTCCCTTCCCGTGGGAAGTTTGAGGACCTCTGTAAGGGCTTCGTTCTTTCTGGGAACCATCCCGGTAACGAGAACCACCAGGTCAGCATCAATTTCAACCTCCTCTCCTTCGGTGAGAAGGTCCTTCATCTTTACCCTCAAATGTCCATTGTTGGGGCTCGCCTCCGGAGGCTGGTCCTCGGACCATTTGAGGAAAACAGAGCCAAATTTTGATGCATCCTCATAAAGAAGTTCATTCTTTCCGTAGGTCCTAATGTCCCTGTAAAGGTGAAACTGGCGGATAGAGGGGGAGACTTTAGAGGCAAGAATAGCGGTGTGGAGGGTGGCATTGCAGCAATACCGGGAACAATAGGTATTCCCTTCCCTCTGACGGGAACCCACACAGTATATATAAGCCACGGTGTTGACCTTTTTCCCGTTGAATCTGAGTTCACCCTGGGACTCTTCCACCATTTTCTTAAACTGAGGGAGGGTTATCACCCCGGGAAGCCCGAACCCAAATTCTCCCTCGGATGGCCTGTATTCCTCAAAACCTGTGGTGATTATTATGGAGCCCACTTCCAGGTTTATGACCTCGTCCCTGGTCCTTATCTTAACCCGAAAATCCCCGAGAACTCCGCTCTTTTCTATAAGTTCGGCCTCGGTGAAAATGGTTATTCTTTCTCTCTTCCTCGCCTCTTCCTCCAGGGTTTTTATTATCTCCCTTCCACTTCTGTTGTGGGGATACATGGATGAGAAGTTCCTAACCCACCCTCCTAATTCCTTTTCCTTCTCTATGAGAAACACATATATCCCCATGTCAGACAGGGAAAGGGCAGCCCTCAGGCCGGAAATTCCCCCTCCCACAACGAGGGCTTTCTTTTTGGTTTCCACCCTTATGGGTTCTAAGGGCTTGGTGGCTCTGGCCTTGGCAACTCCGGCCTTAACAAGGCTTATGGCTTTTTCCGTGGCCCCTCCCACATTATCCGTATGGGCCCAGGAGTCCTGTTCCCTTATGTTTACCTGGACATACTGGTAGGGGTTAAGTCCTGCCCTCTGGGCCATGGAACGGAAAGTAAAGAGGTGAAGTTTTGGGGAGCATGAGGCTATTACTATGGCGTCAAGTCCCTTCTCTTTTATATCATCCATCATCTCCTGCTGAGCCGCATCGGAGCATGCAAACATGGTGGTCTTGGCCACCACCACATCCTCTTCCTTTTCTATGGCCAGTCTAACTTTTTCTACATCCACATAATCGGAGATGTTTCCCCCGCAATGGCATATGTAAACTCCTATTTTTCTCTTACTCATTTCCCCCTCCTTCTGGATTCAATATAGGCTGCCACTTCAGCGGAGGCAGCCCCGGCGGTAAGTATGGAATCCGGGATGTCCTTGGGACCTGCAGCAGTTCCAGCCACAAATACTCCTTCTATACTGGTTCTTGCGGGACTGAGGTCTTCCTCCACCTGTTTTATGTAGAAGAACTGATCCAGTTCAAGTTTTTCCTCCTTGAAGATCCTGGCTATCTCAGGATTGGGTAGAAGACCCACGGATAGGACAACAAGGTCGTGCTCCGCCACTTTCTTAACCCCTCCGTTTTCTATGTCCTCGTAA